>CAZIRD010000092.1:0-11349 GCA_964541625.1 uncultured Acidibacter sp. | reverse complement strand
CATGAAGCGCCTCTCGCCGGTCGCACAGGGATATCTCGAAAGCCTCTGCGAATGAGGGCACTCTGCGCGGCATGGTCAACGGCCAGACGCGCTCCCTCCACTTTCGCCAACTCGTCCGGCGGGTCTGTCCGTCAGCAAAAACGACGGGGGCCAGCTTCTTTGCACCTCCAGCGCTGGTGGATCGGCTTCGCATGTCGCAGCACGCCGTGGGCGCAGGACTCGCCCGGCTGTTTGGCGAAATCCGAAATGGCAGTTCGATCACACCCCATCGCGTGGGGATTTCGATGGCCACGACTCTTGTTGAGCGACGGATCCTGATCGGAGCGAAGCGATGAGCCCCTTTCGTCAGGTAACTGTAAGCATCGTATCGGCCATTCTGTCTCTCGGCGGCTCTTTCTCCTTTGGGCAGGTGTCTCCCCAACGGGAAGAGGAAGTTCTGGTGAACGCGTCCAAGCGGCCTTTCTCTTTTGATGCCAAGGCCCTGCAGCGCGCAGCGGCAGCTTTCAATGAGAGCCGCCAGCTGGCGCCGAAGGCGCCGCTGCGATTTCGGGCTATAGACCGCGCGCCGACGGGCGATGCACTGCGTATCTGGATCGAGCGCGGCGATACCGTCGAGACCATCTCGACAGATTCAGACGACCTCCTAACCCTTCCGAATTCCGCGTTTGCCGATGGCGCCCATCTCCGTGCTAACCGCTCAAAAGAGTCGCTGACGCTATCTCCGGAAGTTCTCTCCCCGGGCACAGGGCCAAATGTCCGTCGGCTCGGAGATTTGCGTCTACAGTGCCGAGTGGGCTGGGCATTGATGATTGATGAGACTCCGCTCTACATCAGGACTTCCTTCGCTATGGCAGGGGGCATGTGCAAGTCGGGAAAAATCGCGTACTACCCTTACGCTGGCTTCCGGGTGTCGAATGCAGAGTGGCGTGGCATCACGGAACTCCATACCGTCCCGGTAACTAAAACGGGTATGTATCGGCCGCCCATCCACGACCGGTCTATCAGCGACGACGCAATCATTGAGCTGAAATGACCAGCTGCCTCTCGTTTTTCATTGCGTTATGTATCGTACCGGGTAGCGTATCCGTGGCGTTCGCTCAGTCCTTGTCACCGGGGTACGAAGCGGTCACGGTTACCGGCACTTCACTCGATCTGCGCTTGGGCGATATCCGAAAATTCGTCCCCGCAGAGCAACTCAACGTGCCCCTCGATGAAGTGGTCGACGAGGTAGTGGTGCGCTCCCCGCGGACCCGCATGAGACTGCCGGAGCGCTTACCGATACCGCGCGGCGCAGGAGGAGTGAGGTGGCTGCTTGACCATCCAACCCAGTTCTGGCGCCTCTTCGTACCCGATCCCAATACATCGCCGCTTCAGACCCGATCCTTCGATGACCCGTCAAGGGTACCCGGCGCGCACCGTATGCTTATTGGCGAACCCGGACGGGCCCTTTAGTAAACTCCCCGCCCAGTGATCTTTGGAAAGCCTCTGCGAATGAAGGTGGACTACGGCGCCCGCGCCCGGCTGGGTGTGGCGGTGCCGCAGGCCAACCCAACCGTCGAGCCCGAGCTGCGCGCCCTCCTGCCGGAAGGCGTCGAGGTCTACGCCACGCGTCTCGTGCATCCCGCGCCGGACGTCGAAACCCGTCTAGACCACTACATCCGGCATATTCCCGAGGCGATGGCGACCTTCGGTACGCTGCGTCTCGCCGCCTTCGGCTTCGGCTGCACCGGCTCGAGTTATCGTGCCGGACCTGAGCTGGAAGATCAGTTGACGGCCGTGGCGGCGCGGCAGCGGGGTGTCCCGGTGGTCACGGCCGCACAGGCCATCCGCCACGCCCTCGGAACGCTCGGGCTGCGCCGTGTCGCCCTGGTCTCTCCCTACCCCGAGGGGCTTGCCGCCGCCGGCTACCGCTACTGGGAAGCCGCCGGCATCGAGATCGTCGCCAGGGTCCGCGTCGATCCGCAGCTCACCGACACCCACGGCATCTATGAAATGACCAGCGACGACGCGCTCGTCGCGCTGCGCAGTCTCGACCTCGGCGCGGCGGAGGCTGCAGTGCTGAGCGGTACCGGCATGCCGACTTTGGGTGCGCTGCGCTCGGCCCGCGGGGAGTTGCCGATTCCGGTGATCTCGTCCAATCTTTGCCTCGCCTGGGCGCTGCTGCGCGCCGCCGATCCCGCGAGGGCGCCCGAAGCGCCGCAGGCGCTGCTCGCCCCTGCACCCTGACCCCTCCCCCGGAGACTGCCATGCAAGGACGCATCGATCGCCGTACCGCACTGCAACTCGCTTTCGCTGCGGGTATGGCGTGGTCGCATGAACCGCTGTCGGCCGCGACAACGCCTGCGCGAGCGGGTGCTGCCGCAACCCTGCTGCGCAAGGCCATTCCGTCGAGCGGCGAACTGCTGCCGGTGATCGGTGTCGGCACCAACAATTACAGCCCGACCACAGCCGAGGAGCGGGCCGCGCGTCTGGCGGTGCTGCAACGCTTCACGGCATCGGGCCTGAGCGTCATCGACACGGCGCCGCTCTATCGCGAGTCGGAACGGACGATCGGCGAGTTGCTCGCCGAGATCGGCAACCGCCCGCAGACCTTCATCGCGACCAAGGTCACCGCGCAGGGCGGTACCCGCGAGGAGGGCGTCGCGAGCATGGAAGAGTCCATGCGGCGGCTGCGCACCTCATTCATCGAGCTGATGCAGGTGCACAACCTGATCGGCGCCGAAGCACTGCTGCCGCTGCTCGGCGAGTGGGTGGCCGCGAAGCGCATCCGCTACACCGGCATCACCACCTCGCGCGACGAGCAGTATCCGCAGATGCTGCAGCTGATGCGCACGCAGAAACTGGACTTCATCCAGGTCGACTACTCACTCGGCAATCGCGGGGCAGCTGAGCAGATCCTGCCGCTGGCCGTCGACAAGGGCGTCGCGGTGCTCGTCAACCTGCCTTTTGGCGGTCGGCGTGACGGCAACCTGTTTTCCAAGGTTCGCGACCGTGCGCTGCCGGAGTGGGCGGCCGAATTCGATGCCCGCAGCTGGGGGCAGTTCTTCCTCAAGTATGTGGTCTCGCATCCGGCGGTCACCTGCGCGATTCCCGGCATGACCAAGGTCACCAATCTCGAGGATAACCTCGGCGCGGCAACCGGCCGTCTGCCCGATGCCGCCACGCGCCGGCGCATGGAAGCCTACTGGGACGGCCTCGGCTGACCGGGGCGCGCACGCGGTCTTGCACCGTGCTGCGCGCGCGATCACCGCGCTACCCACTCCGCAGTCACCGTCCCCATGGACTCCCTGTCGCAGTTCGCGCTCGGCGCCGCAGTCAGCGTGGTTGCCGTGGGTCGGCGCGCGCCGCTCTGGAAATCGGCGCTGTGGGGCGGTCTCTGCGGCACCCTGCCCGATCTCGACGCGCTGATCGACCACGGCGATCCGATCCGCAACATGACCTTCCACCGGGCGGAGAGCCACTCGCTGCTCTACCTTACGGTCTTGTCGCCGCTGCTCGCCTGGCTGGTCGCGCGCCGCGGTGACGGCGGTGATTTCCGTGCCTGGTGGCTCGCCACCTTCCTTGCGCTCTTCACCCATCCGCTGCTCGATCTGATGACGGTCTATGGCACGCAGCTGCTGCAGCCCTTCACGGATCATCCGTATGCGATCGGCAGCGTGTTCATCATCGATCCGCTGTTCACGCTGCCGCTGCTCTTCGGTCTGCTGGCCAGCGGCGTCGCCAAGGGCGAACGACGCTACCGCTGGAATACGGCGGGTCTGACCGTGGCGGTCGTCTATCTCGGCTGGAGTGTAGCCGCACAGGCCTGGGTGACGCGGACCGCAGAACGCGATCTCGGGGCACAGGGTATCGCCGTCGAGCGACTGCTCGTCACGCCCACCGCTTTCAACACCCTGCTCTGGCGCATCGTCGCCATGGAGCCGGGCGGCCGGGCATATCACGAGGGTTTCCATTCGTTGCTCGATGTGCCCGGACCGCTGCGCTTCGATCGTTTCACGAGCGAGCGACAGATCTTTGATCAGTTGCGCGGCAACTGGGGGATGGAACGGATCGCGTGGTTCAGCCACGGCTTTTTCAAGATGGTACGGCGCGACGATCTCGTCACCATCGCCGACATCCGCATGGGGCAGGAACCGGGTTACACCTTCGAGTTCGCCGTCGCCCGCGGCACGCCGAATCCGGGCTGGCGGGAAATTGCCTACGTGACGGTCGGCAGCCGCGGCGACACCGGCGCGCTGCTCGAGTGGCTCTGGCCGCGCATCGCCGGTTCGGGACTGCCGCCACCACGCCATGGATCCGCGCCGCAAGCGGCCGCTCCAGAGCGACAGGCCGACGCAACATGAACCGACCCGACATGGACCGACCCGACATGGACCGACAACAAGTGATCATCGACTGCGATCCCGGGGTCGACGACGGCGTCGCGCTGCTGCTCGCTCTCGGTGCACGCGGTGGACTCGACGTGCTCGGCATCACCACCGTCGCCGGCAACGTCGGCGCCGCGCTGACGGCGCGCAACGCCTGCCTGATCCGCGAAATCGCCGGCCGCGAGGACGTGCCGGTCTATGCCGGCTGCACGCGGCCGCTCGCCCGCGCGCCGGTGGAAGCCGGGCACTTCCACGGCGAGTCGGGGCTCGGCGACCTGCCGATCGTCGAGCCGCGGGTGGGTATCGAGCGCGAGCACGCCGTCGATTTCCTGGTGCGCAGGCTGCTGGCTGCCGAGGCCGCATCAATTTCTTTGGTCATCACCGGACCGATGACCAATGTCGCCACCGCGATCGCCCGCGAACCGGCGGTGCTGCGTGGCATCCGCGAGTTCGCGATCATGGGCGGCGCCCGCAGCGAGGGCGGCAACATCACCGCCTCCGCCGAATACAACGTCTACGCGGATCCGCACGCCGCCCAGCTCGTCTTCAACGCCGGTCCGCCAGTGTTCGCGTTCGGGCTCGATGCCACGCATCAGGTACGGGCAAATCCCTCGCGCAGCGCAGCGCTCGCGGCGCTCGGCACGGCGGCGGCGCGCACCGCGGCACGTCTGATCGGTTTCTCCAACTCGCTTGCGGAAAACGGCCCGGTCGAGGTCGGCTCACCGCTGCACGACCCCTGCACGATCGCCTGGCTACTGCAGCCCTCGTTGTTCGAATTCCGTGCCTGTCACCTCGATGTCGAAACCGACTCGCCGCTGACGATGGGACATACGGCGGTCGAATATCGAGCGCGCGCTGGCCGCCCGCAAAACGTCCACTGGGCCATCCGCGCGGACGCAGCGGGCGTTTTCGCGCTGCTGACCGATGTGCTCGGTCAGTCGGGCAGCGCGTAGGCGATGAGGTAGTCGCCGATCGGCGTGCCGACCTGCGCGTTGCCGCCGGCGGCGATCACCACGTATTGCTTGCCATTCACTGCATAGGTCATCGGCACCGCCATGCCGGGTACCGGCAGGTCAGCCGCCCACAGTTCCTTGCCGCTCGCGGTGTCGAGTGCCCGCAGCTTCGAGTCCATGGTGGCGCCCACGAAAGTGAGACCGCCGGCAGTGGTCATCGGTCCACCGACATTCGGCGAACCCCAGCCCGCACCCTTCGGCACCGTCACCCCGGCGCGTTTGATCTGCCCGAGCGGGATCTGCCAGCGCGGCTTGCCGGTGCCGAGATCGAGCGCCATCAGCGTTCCCCAGGGCGGCGGCGTACACGGCACACCGAGCGGTGAGTTGAAGATCTCACCCTCGATGCGGTACGGCGTGCCAACGAGCGGCCGCGTGAGGTAATCCTTGGGCGCCTTGCGATCATCGGCGACGTCGGTCTTCGGAATGACTTTGAGGATGGTCGCGAGATTCTCGGCCTTGATGATCAGCAGATTGCTCGCCGGATCGTAGGCGGCGCCGCCCCAGTTGCCGCCGCCGAGCGCGGACGGGAAGAGGATCGAGCCGCGCACCGAAGGCGGCGTGTACATGCCGTCGTAGCGCAGTTCGTCGAACTTGCGCCGACAGGCATAACGATCAAGCGGCGTGATGCCGAACAACTCATCCCGCTTCAGTTCCTGACGCGCGAACGGCGCCATACCCGAAGGCACGGGCTGCGTGGGCTCGGCCATATCGCCGGGTACGTCGCTCGCGGGCACCGGTCGATCGACGATTGGCCACAGCGGCTTGCCGGTAGTGCGTTCGAAGCCGTACAGCCAGCCCATCTTGGTCTGCAGCAGCGCGGCCTGCACGGTGCGTCCGTCACGGCGGATGTCGACCAGCAGCGGGTGGCCGACGAGGTCGTAATCGAACAGGTCGTGGCGCACGACCTGCCGCGACCAGACGACTTTGCCGGTGCTGCCATCGAGCGCGACGATGGCATTGGTGAGCGGCATCTCGAAGCGTCGGCCGCCGCCGTAGTAATCGGTCGAGGGGCTGGTGGTCGGCAGGAACACGAGATTGTTGGCGACGTCGACGCTGATCGTCGACCAGACGTTCGCGGCACCGCTGCGATCACGATACTCCGCGGGGATCGGATTGAATTCCCAGCGCAACTCGCCGCTACGCACGTCGAACGCGCGCACGATGCCGTCCTTGGCGTTGGCGATGCCGTCGTTCACCGACATCGCCGCGATCACGAGATCGCCGAGTACCGCAGGCGGCGAGGTGGCAGCAGCCATGATGCCTTCGCCGTGGTTGTCGAAATCGGCGTGCGTCACCCAGCCCGGATGACCCTTGGCCGCGCCGAAGTCCGCGCAGGGCAGTCCGGTATCGGCATCGAGTGCATACACCCGCGCGTTGTCGCCGTTCTTGAAGATGCGCCGCTGGCAACTGCCCGCGACGCTGTCGCCGGCTTCGCCTGCGGGGCGCGGCGCGGCATCCTTCGCGGCCCAGTAGGCAACCCCGCGACAGCGCTGCGGCATCTGCAGCGGCGGACTGAGCGCCGCACGACCGCTCTTCGGATCAGCACGATGCGGGTCGAACACCCAGCGCTCACGCCCGGTCTGCGGATCGAGGGCAAAGACGCGGTTGAAGGGCGTGCAGAAATACAGCATGCCGTTCACGTGCAGCGGAGTCGCCTGCAGGATGGTGCCGCGTGGCCCGGCGGCGTCAATGAAATCGCCGCTGCGATGCGTCCATACCGGCCGCAGGCGCTTGACGTTACGCTTGTCGATCTGCGCCAGCGGCGAGTGCTGGCTGCCGCCGGGGTCGCGGCCGAAAGCCACCCAAGCGCCATCCGCGATGGCGGTAGCGGCATTTCCGGTGGCGGCGGATCGTTCCGCGGCCAACGCCGATCCGGCGCCCGCCGATGCCAGCAGGCAGATGAAAGCGGTGAGCAGAGTGCCTAGGGATTGCATGTTCTCTCCGGATGATCGACCGACTTCGCCGATGCTAGCGCAGCAGCAGCACGGCGCCGGCCACCAGCAGGACACCGGTGGCGATGACCGCCAGCCAGATCCACAGCCAGGAGCGCGGCTCCACGCCGGCCACCTCGGCGGCGGCGGCGCGCACGATCGTCGGCGTGATCTCGTGACGATCATTGGCGAAGGCGCCGAGCATCGCCCGATCGGCGATGATGTTGATGAGACGCGGCAGCCCGCCGCTGCGGCGGTGCAGTTCGCCAAGCGCGGCGTCGCTGAAGATTTCGCGGGTCGCGCCGGCGACCCGCAAGCGGTGGCGGACGTAGGCGGCCGTCTCGGTCGCCGACAGCGGATCGAGATGCAGCCGTCCGGTGATGCGCTGCGCAACCTGGCGCATGTCCTCGCGCGCCAGCAGTTCGCGCAACTCCGGCTGGCCGATCAGGATGACCTGCAGCAGCTTGCGGGTGGCGGTTTCGAGATTGGTGAGCAGGCGCACCTGTTCGAGCACCTCACGCTCCAGCAGATGCGCCTCGTCGATCAGCACCGCCACACGCCGTCCCGCGGCATGCGCCTCGAGCAGGCGGGCACTCAGCGCATCCACCAGCGCCTTGACGCTCTCACGCCGATCGGCCGGCACGATGACGCCGAGTTCCTCGCAGATCGTCTGCAGGAACTCGGGGACGGTCACCCGCGGATTGAGGATCAGCGCGATATCGACATCGGCAGGCTCGCGCGCGAGCAACGATCGCACGACGGTGGTCTTGCCGGTGCCGACCTCGCCCGTGAGCTGAATGAAACCGCCGGCGGCGCTGACGCCGTAGAAGAGGTGCCCGAGTGCCTCGGTATGCCGGCTGCTCGGGTAGAGGTAACGCGGGTCAGGCGTGATCGAAAACGGCAGCTCGGCGAGGCCAAAGAAACTTTCGTACATGGCGAAGACCGCGCTGCGTGCTGGCCAGCGCGCCGGTCAGCGTCCCGGCGGCACGTACACGCAGCCCTGCCCGCCGGCAACCAGCACCCGGCAAACCTCGCGCGCCCGCTCCTCGCTGGCGACGCTCGCCTGCAGCCGGAACACCGCGCCCTGAGCATTGCTGCCCGCCACCACCTGCGACACCAGACCCTGCAGCTCCACGTGCTTCGCACGCGCCGTCCGCCAGGCTTCCAGCGCCACGTCACGGCTGGAATAGGCGCCGAGTTGGATACGATGGCTCACCGGAGCCGCGGCATCCGCCCGGCGTGCTGCATCCGCCGGCGGCGCGGCATCCACCCGCGCCGCCGCATCCACCCGTGGTGCCGCATCCATCCGTGGTGCCGCATCCATCCGCGGCGCGGCATCCGACTGCAGCTCGACCGCGGGCGCTTCCGGCTCGGCCGGCAACATCGCTGGCGGCGGCGCGGACTCGTAAGGCTCGATCGCCGCCGGGCCGATCACTCCGGGCGTCGAGAGAAAATTTTGCAGCCGAACCCGCGCCTCGCGGGTCCAGCGCCCTTTCGGGTGATTGTTGATGAAGGCGCGATAGCCCTCGGCCGTGTCGGACTCGGTCGCGATCAGCCAGTCGCGCTGCTCGAGCAGATCGGCGAGTCGTCGCTGCGCCACCGGCACATATTGGCTCTGCGGATGACTTTCGATGAAGGCCTCGTAGGCCTCCAGCGTGTCGGCACGCTGGGTGCTGCGCCAGTCCTGCAACTCGCCGCAACCTGCGAGCAGGGCAGCCAGCAACAACAACGGGAGAGACGCGCCACGGCGAAGCATGCGGCGATTCTAGGTCAAGCGCGTCGCCGTGTCCGCGAGCTCGCGCTGGATGAAGCGGTCCACCCAACCCGGACCACGCAGGGAGTCGAAGAAGCCGCAGTGGCCGCCGTCAGGCAGCGCGACCACGCGCAGCGCGGGCGGTCGCGCAATGCGCCCGAGATCCTCGGCGGGAATGATCGGATCGTCCAGCGACGTGACGATGGTCGAGGGCACCTCAAGCCCGGCCAGGCGCTCGCCCGTGATGGCATAGCCGCGGAAGTACTCTTCGACATCGGCATAGCCCGCGTGGCCGAGCACCAGCTCGCGCGTCATGGCGCGCAAGTTGCCCGAACGCAAGAGGTCGCCAAACTCGAACTGTCCCGGCCAGGCCTGCTGCTTGAGACGCAGCGAACGGGTCCATTTGCGGACAAAATAATCGTGGTACAGCGACCATCCGGACTCGAGCGCCTCGAGGCAGCGCGCCGGGTCGAGCACCGGCGAGATGCCGAAGGCATGCGCGATCCGCAGCCCCGCGCGCGGCGCCTCGGCAGCCACGCGCAGCATGAAATTGCCGCCGAGCGAAAACCCGGCCAGCACCAGCCGATGCGCGGGGAACAGGAACTGCAAGCGGCCGATCGCGCCGACCACCTCAGGCAACCGGCAGGAATGGAACAACTCACGGTTCAGGTGATGCGTGTCGCCGTGATCGCGCAGATTGAGCCTGACGATATCGAAGCCTTGCGCATGCAGCGTCTGCGCCAGCGACAGCACGTAGAGCGAACGCGCGCTGCCCTCCCAGCCATGCAACAGCACGGCGAGGGTGCGCGAGTGCGTGGCGGCGGCGGCTGCCGGCGCCGGCGAGAAAAAGCCCTGCAAACGTATGCCGTCGCCACAGTCGATCAGCAACTCGCGACTGACCGCGAGCAAGGGCCGCGCCCGCCGCTCCACCAGCACGCGCCGCAGCGGCAGGCTCGGCAGGATCGACTGCAGGTGCGGGCCGCGCAGCCACGCTGGCGGCCGGAAGTCGTGCTCGACGGACACGCTGACGCCGCGCACGGCGTCAGTCGCGCAGACCGATGCCGCGCTCCATCAGCCACATCGCGACGGCAAACAGGGCGATCGCTGCCAGCGTCATGATGCCGAAAGCCAGGCCGACGTGGACGTCGGAGCGGCCGAGGAATCCGTAACGAAAGGCGTTGACCATGTGCAGCACCGGGTTGGCGAACGACAGCGTACGCGCCCAATCCGGCAGCAGGTTGATGGAGTAGAACACGCCACCGAAATAGGTGAGCGGCGTGAGGATGAAGGTCGGGATCCAGTTGACCTGGTCAAAGTTCTTGGCGAACACGCCGTTGATGAAGCCGGCAAGCGAGAACACCACCGCAGTCAGCAGCACCGCTGCAAGCGTCACGAACAGGTGGTGTACCGGCAGGTGCGTGAACACCAGTGAAATGACCGTCACCGCAAGACCAACGAGCAAGCCGCGCAGTACACCGCCGCCGACGTAGCCGGCCACCACCACCCAGTTGGGCTGCGGCGAGACCGAGATCTCCTCGAGGAAACGCTGGAACTTGGCGCCAAAGAAAGACGACGAGACATTGGCGTAGGAGTTGGTGATCACCGCCATCATGATGAGGCCCGGCGCGATGTACTGCATGTAGCCCACGCCGTCCATCTGACCGATACGACTACCGATCAGGCTGCCGAAGATCACGAAGTAGAGCGCTGCAGTCACCGCCGAGGGCACGATGGTCTGGCCCCAGATGCGCAGGATGCGGCCGATTTCGCGCAGGACGATGGTCTGGAAACCGATCCAGCGCACGCTGGCGAAACCCGCGCTCATGCCGCCGCTCCCGACTTGTCGACCAGGCGCATGAAGATTTCCTCGAGCCGATTGACCTTGTTGCGCAGCGTGACCACATGGACTCCGTCGGCCGAGAGCCTCGCGAAAAGTTCGTTGAGGTCGCGGTCCTTGCTGACCTCGACCTCCAGTGTCTGCGGATCAACCAGCCGCAGGTCGTAGCCCGGCACGCTCGGTACCGCCGCTACCGGCGCGCGCAGGCTGAGCACGAACGACTCGGTATGCAGCGTCAACAGCAGGCGATCCATGCGATCGGCCTCGGCAATGCGGCCGCGATCGATGATCGCGATATTGCGGCAGAGCGTCTCGGCCTCCTCGAGATAGTGGGTGGTGAGGATGATGGTGGTGCCGGACGCGTTGAGCTCGCGCAGGAAGTCCCACATCGAACGGCGGATCTCGATGTCGACGCCGGCCGTGGGCTCATCGAGGATCAGCAGCCGCG
>CAZIRD010000091.1:0-11468 GCA_964541625.1 uncultured Acidibacter sp. | reverse complement strand
TTCTATCTCGCCGAGGAAGAGGGCGACTACTTCACGACTTGGTCGCAGATCGAGGACTACTGGGCGCGCATGCCGCGCACGCTCGATCAGCTCGAGTTGCGGTTGCAGCCGCGAGTCTCGGTGCCGCTGGCGGAAGATCGCCAGTGGATCGGCTTTTCATTGGTGTGGCGTGCTCGCAGCGGCGCCAGCCCGGCCATCGCCGGTCAGGTTCGTGGTGTTGCGCTACTTGTGCGCGAGGACGGCGAGTGGCGCCTGCAGGGCTGGGTCGAAGCGCCGCTTGCGCCGATCACCTACGTGCGCGGCCTCTATCAGCATTTCGCGCGAACGCTGGACCAGCGCTGAACGGGTGCCCTGAGCAACCGCGATTCCGCCGCGAGGCGAGGCGGGCTGCTCAGACGACGAAGATGTTGGGCGGCACGTCGTGGATCGGTGTGGCGCCGTCCTCGCCGATCAGCACGAGGTCCTCGAGGTGACAGGTGCCGCCCATGCCCGTGTCCATGATCGGACAATCGACGCTGAGCACCATGTTCTTCTCGAGCACCAGTCCCTCGACGGTGCGCCCTTCGGCGACGCTCGGTTGCGGATGATCGCTGTGGAAGAGGCCGACGCTGTGCGGTGTGAAGTTGACGCTGAAGTCGGCGCCCTGCTTTTTCATCGATTCGCGGCCAATGCGCTGCACGTCGACGAAGCGCATGCCGGGGCGCAGCTGGGCGCGAATCTCCTGCCAGGCGGTGTGGATCGCGGTGGTGCCGCGACGCATCAGCGGGTGCGGTTCGCCGACGAAGATCGTGCGGGCGAAGTCGCCGTGGTAGTGCAGACAACTGCTGACGCAGTCGATGCTGAAGGCCATGCCGTCGCGGATCGGCGCATCGCCGATTTCCGATGAGGAGCCGTCGATGACGATGAACACCGGCTGGTTGCCGCGCGCGGCGGCTTCCGCGAAGTAGCGGTTGCGCAGCACGCCGGTCGAGCCCGCCGAGCGTACGGTCGCCACCGTTGCGAGCGCGGCGTCCACGTTGTTCTGCGCGGCGATCCGCATGAGTTTGATCTCGGTCGGCGATTTAGCGAGACGGATGCGTCGCAGAGGGTCTTCCGCCGGCGTGAACGACCCCTTCACGTCCCGCGACTGCAGCAGCCGCTCGATGGCCGGATCATCGATGGCGATGCGACCACCCGTGATGCCGAGAAAACCCACCGCCTTGGCGAGCGCGTGCGCTGCCGTTGGCGATGGTGGTTCGGCCGACGCCGAAACGCTGCGTCGGTGTCGCTCGCGGTCCGACAGCAGACTCTCGTCGAGGACCCGGTGGAGGCGCGTCGGCACCGCGGCCGAGGCCTCGTTCGCCGGATCGACCGGCGTGGTGTAGGGGAAGACGATACGGTCCGTCAGCGCAACGTCGTCGGCGTAGCGGTAGTAGTGCAGGAAGCCGGTCATCACGAGGGCGGTGGGCCGCTTCGGGTCGCGCGGACGGATGACGAACACCGAATGCCGAAAGCCCATGCGGTCGAGATTCGGCCAGTGGTTGCCGAGGTAGAAGACGTTCGCCGGCTGCGTGACGATGAAGGCGTCGAGGCCCTCGCGTTCCATCACGGCCTGGGCCCTTTCGGCGTTGACGAGCGGCTCGGTGCGCAGGAAGCCGAAGTCGTGGTGCGGCAGCGGTGCTGCCGACGCGGCGACGGTCTTGCCGGGCGTCGCCGCGCTGCTTGCGCTTGCTGCCGCGGCGCCGCCGAGACCGGCGAGCAGGGTTCTTCGGTCGATCATGCGACACCTCCCGTTCGCCGCATGATGCGCCGGGAGCGGCGTTGGCTCAACCACACGACGGGCAAGGTGTCGCTTGGAGGTCTCGTGTCTGCCGGCAGCCGGTTCATCATCAGCGCAGATCCACTGGGTCCGGCCGCCGTGGCCGCCTGGGAAAGCGGATCCGGGGGCGAGACATGAACGAGCAACACGTGAACGGACAAGACACCCACGCAACGACCGGTGACGGCGGTTCCGCCGGCGATAGGCAGTCGGGCTCCGTTGCACGCCGCGATGTCCTGCTTGCGGGGGCGACGCTGGCTGCTGCGGCGCCGGCGTTCTGGTCAGGTGCCGCGGCCGCGGGTGCCGGGGGCTACGATCCTTCGATGTCCGTGACTCTCGGCGCGGAGGAGCTCGCGAAGTACCGCGATCCATCACGGCTCAAGCACATCCAGGCGGCGAAGCCGCTGGTCAACCGGGAGCGCGCCAACGACATCATGGACCGCTACGGGCTGGATGCGCTCGTCGCGGCGATGCCGCAAAACGTCTACTACCTCTCCAGCCACGACAACGCCTTCTATCACACGGGTATCGAGCACATGCTGTTCGCGGTGCTGCCGCGGCGTACCGATGCGCCGGCGACGCTGATCGTCTGGGGCGCGCTGCTCTACCACCTCGATTACCGGCCGACCTGGATGCCGAACATCGAGATCTTCACCGCGCCCGCGCCGCTCGAGCGGGCTGCTGCCAGCGTCGTGCCGGGCGCAGAGGGCGAGCCCGCCGCCATTCCCTACAACCGCAGCCTGGTGCGCAAGGGTGCGCGTCTCTCGGAGCGCGACCGGTTCCAGCTCGCGCTCGCCGCCGAGTTCGCCAACAAGCCGGCAGCCTCGCCGCTGTATGCCCTCAAGCGCGCGCTGGTCGCAGCGGGGGCCGGGGCAGGGCGGGTCGGTTTCGACGATCTGCGTGTCTTCCCGTGGTTGCGCGATGTCGGACTGCCAGGGCTCACCGGTGTCGATGCCGCCGACATCTTCAAGGAAGTGCGCATGGTGAAGTCGGCCAATGAGGTCGCGCTGCTGCGCGAAGTGTCGCAGCGCTGCGAGTCGGCGCTGGATGCCGCGATCGCCTCGCTGCATGTTGGCCAGGCGATCAGCGACGTCGAGGTCGAGTACCGCAAGCGCATCGGCGCCCTCGGCGGCAACACGCGCTGGCTGATCATCAATCAGGACGGCCTCAATTCCGGTCGCATCGAGCGCAACAAGGTCATCAAGATCGACAGCGTTGGCGACTATCTCGGCTACGTCGGTGACATCGGTCGCTCGATCGTCGTCGGTGATCCGAGCGATGAGGTCGCAGGCCGCAACGACGCAAATGCCAAGGCGCTGCGCAATGCCTATGCGGCGATCCGACCCGGTACCACGTTCGATGAGGTGTCGAAGATCGTTGGCGATGTGATGCGCCAGGAGGGTTACAACGGCTTCGGCGCGCCGCACAACGTCGGCATCGACCATACCGACCAGCCGAACTCGCTGGCCCGTCCGGGTAGTCGCCCAGCACCACTGCGCTTCGAGATTGGCTCGGTGTTCACTGTCGATATCCCCTATCTCGAGGTGGGCTATGGCTCGTCCCACGTCGAGGACATGATGGTCTTGACGCCGCAAGGCGCGGTGCCGCTCTCCTCGGGCAACGTCCGCCTGCGCATCATCCGCGCCTGAGCCGACGGCTCAGGCGGCGCTCGAGGCCGTATCGAGGTGCGCGACCTGCGCGGCATCCAGCTGCAGCCGGGCACCGCGCAGGATCTCGTCGAGCTGCGCGAGACTCGTTGCGCTCGCGATCGGCGCTGTGGCGCCATGCGCGCGCAGCCAGCCGATCGCCACTGCCGAAGGCGTGACGCCATGCGCCTTTGCCACGTCGTCGAGCGCGGCGAGGATGCGCAGACCGCGGGCATCGAGCAGCGCGCCCATGCGTGCACCGCGCACGCTCTTGCCGAGGTCGGCGCTGCTGCGGTACTTGCCGGTCAGAAAGCCTGAGGCGAGCGCCGAGTGGGGCAGCACGGCGAGGCCCTCGCGCGCACAGAGCGGGGCGAGCGCGGTTTCGAAATCGTCGCGCCGCAGCAGGTTGTAGAGCGGCTGCAGCGACTGGTAACGCGCGAGCCCGAGGCGCTCGCTGGTCTGCAGCGCCGCGGCGAGGCGCTCGGCACCAAAATTCGAAGCGCCGATGGCGCGTACCTTGCCGGCACGCACCAGCGCGTCGAAGGCCTCTGCGGTTTCCTCGAGCGGGGTGGCGGCGTCGTCGCGGTGCGCCTGGTAGAGATCGACGTAGTCGGTGCGCAGCCGCTGTAGCGAACGGTCGATTGCCCGGTGGATGTAGGCACGCGACAGGCCGCTCTCGCCCGCGCCCATCTCGAGGCCCACCTTGGTGGCGATCACCACGCGCGCGCGCATCGAAGGCCCGCGCCGCGCGAGCCATTCGCCGATCACCGACTCGGACTCGCCGCCCTGGTAGCCGGGGATGAAGCGCACGTACGCATCAGCCGTGTCGATCAGGTTGAAGCCGGCGTCGACGAAGGCATCGAGCAGGGCAAAACTTTGCGCGGCGTCGACCGTCCAGCCGAACACGTTGCCACCGAGCGCGAGCGGCGCGACGTCTATATTGCTGTGACCCAGGCGATGGCGTGGTGGTGGCGTCATGATGGAACCTCGAGGCTTTGCGGTCTGGAGTTTGGCGCGTGGGTTTTCGCGTGGCTTTGCAGTATTGTCCAACATATGACTCGCACGCTGCATCCAATCAGCTGGCTGTTCGTGGCCACGCTTGCACTCTTCGCGGCGCTTGCCGCCTCGCTCGGCCACGCGCAGGGTCTCATCGATGACGCGACACTGAAGAGCCGCTATGCCGACGGGCCGTCGAAGTTCGTCATGGTCGATGGCGTCAGCATCCATCTGCGCGACGAGGGCAGCGGTCCCGTACTGCTGCTGCTCAACGGCCACCTCGGCAGTCTGCACATGTGGGACGACTGGGTACCGGAACTGACCAAGCACTTCCGCGTTATTCGCATCGACTACCCGCCCTACGGGCTGTCGGGTCCCGATCCGGGCGGCGACTACAGCACGCGCCGTGCCGTCGAACTCGTGCTCAAGCTCGTTGATGCGCTCGGCATCGAGCGGCTGAACATCGGCGGCACCTCGAACGGCGCGATGGTCGCGTTGTTCTTCGCCATCGAGCATCCCGCGCGGGTCGACAAGCTGGTGGTTTCGACCTTGCCCGCAGGCCGTCCGCCGCCGCGGCAGCCCAGCGCCGCGCTGGTGCAGGCAGCCAAGGCGGTACGTGCGCAGGCGCCCTACCAGCCGCGCGAGTTCTGGCAAGCCTTCCTCGACGATATCGTCATCAACGACGCGGTGGTCACGCCGGCGCTGGTCGATCGCTATCACGATCTCAACAACCGGGTGCTGGCCAAGGGCTGGGTCGATGCCTACATCCAGACGCAGTACCAACTCTGGGACACGCTCGACGTGCCGGCCTACTACGCGCGGCTCACGCGACCGACCCTGCTGCAGTGGGGTGTCGATGGCGTGGTGCTGCCGGGCGCCGTGGGTCGGCAGGTCGCGGGCCTCTTGGTCAATGCACCGCTCACTTACCGCGAGTACCCGAATGCTGGTCATCTGCCGATGATCGAACAGCCGACGGCCACGGTGCGCGACGTGATCCGCTTCCTGCTCGACCCCGTGCCGCCCGCCGCGCCGCCCGCCGCGCCGCGGTAACCGTGGTGTCTGCGACCCTGCGTCAGTCGCTCGCCGGCCTCGCGTTCTACGCGCGCTTCCTCGTCAGTTTCACCCAGCCCGGCTATCGACTGCGGCGGCTCTTCTGGCCGAAGTTTGCGGCGGATTTCCGCGGTCAGCACTGGCTGGTCACGGGCGGATCGGGCGGCATCGGCCGCGCACTCGTGTTGGCAGCGCTGCGCGGTGGCGCGCGGGTGACCGCCGTCGCCCGCGATCCGCGCAAGCTGCGCGAGCTGGCCGACTCGGCGCAGGCGGCAGGGCTGGGCGGTTTGCAGATCGAGTGTTGCGACTTCAGTTCCGTGGCCGACACCGACGCGCTGCTCCGGCGGCTTGCCGCTGCGGGTGGCCGCATCGATGTGCTGATGAACAACGTCGGCGTACTCAACGATGCGCTGGTGGTCACAGGTGAGGGCCTCGAGGCGTCCTTCGCCAGCAATCTGCTCGCCCACTACCAGATCACCGAGGCCTTGATCGCCTGCGGCGCTCTCGGCCGCGGCAGTGCGGTGGTCAACATCAGCTCCGGCGGCGCTTACCTGTTCCCGCTGCAAATCGCCGCTCTCGATATCACCGATGCTGCGCGCTACCGCGGCGTTGTCGCCTACGGGCTGCACAAGCGTGCGCAGATGGTGCTCACCCGACACTGGCGTGAACGCCATGGCGAAGCGGGTATCGATTTCTTTGTCATGCATCCGGGCTGGGCTGACACCGCAGGCGTGCAGCGCTCGCTGCCACGTTTCCGCAAGCTGCTGCGCACGATCCTGCGCGACGCCGAATCGGCCGCCGACACGGCGGTCTGGCTGGTCGCACAGCGTCCGGTGCAGGTGGCTGAGGATGTCGTCTGGTTCGACCGCAAGGCGCGACCGGCCCACCTTTATCCGCACACTCGCGGCAGGCCGGAGGCAGGCGGCGAACTCGCCGGATTTCTGCAGCAAAAGCTGACGTCGGTGCGTGGGCTTGGGCCGGCGTCGAGCGCCGCCAGCGCGCCGCTCCGCCGCGTCGATCTGATCGGCGGCTGGGTCTGCCGTCGCTGGACGATCACCTACGAGGACGGCCGGGTGACCGAACCGTTCGGGCCGTCACCGACAGGCTTCATCCTGTACACCGATGATGGCTGCATGAGCGCGACCATCATGACCGCGGTACGCCAGCCTTTCGCCGCGGGTACGCCGCGAGCGGCCAGCGTGGCGGAGCGGGCCGCAGCCTTCGACGGCTACTTCAGTTACGCCGGGCGCTGGCAACTCGTCGATGGCCGCATTGAGCACATCGTGACGGTGGCGCTGAATCCGGGAATGATCGGTACCAGCCAGTGGCGCGATGCACAACTCGTCGGCGACCTCCTGACGCTGTCGGCAGAGGAGTCCACGGCACGCGGCACGCGCCGCCACGCCATTGCGTGGCAGCGCGTCCAGAGCGTCTAGTGCGTCTAGTGCGTCTAGTGCGCCGGCGTCTGCTGCCGCGCGTAGAGTTCGAGGCTGGAGTGACTCGGGCCGTAATCTTCGGTCGGCGCTGACAGCATGTGCGGACAGTTCTTCTCGGCGTACTCGCGCACATGCTTCGGCAGCGCGGAGACGTCGGGCACGGTGGTCATGGTCGAGGTGTAGAGGCAGTGCCCGGGTGCCTGTCCCATCAGCAGCCAGGGCAGCCATGGCGTGATCCGCTGCCAAGTACCGTGGAAGGGCACGGCCGTCAGCGCCGGATTCTCGACGTCGGCGCGCTTCACGAAGTAGCGCATCATCTCCGACACCTGCGCCTTGGGGCCCGCCGACTCGCGCGGCCATTTGTCCGGCTGCAGCGGGTTCGGGTAGTTGAGGTGCATGTCGGTGGCAAGCACCAGCGTCTCGGCGTCGAGTTCCTGCCACGGGAAGATCAGCGGCAGCTTCAGCAGTTTGCTCGGATCGCCGCCGAAGTCTTCCGGCGCGAGGATCAGCGTGTCGCTGATCGTGTAGTTGAACGGATCGTTCACCGCGTGCACCACCCGCACCGTCTCGCCGCTGAAGGGATTGAGGAAGCTGTCGATGATCTCGCCCGGCTGCCCGCCGCGCGTGAGGTTGGTGTAGAAGATCACTTCCTTGTTGACGCGGCGGATGTTGCCGTCGGGCAGCGGCAGCAGGCGCGAGCAGAGGAAGGTCTGGAAACCGAGGAAGGGTTTGACGGCTTCACCCGGTCGCACGGCGAGGATGGTGCCGCTGCAATGGCAGATGCGCTGCTTGCTGCTGTCCATGTCGGCCTGGATGCGCGCCCAGGCGTCGCGGTTCCAGCGCGGGTTCATGAAATTGATCTGGGTGGTGAACGGGATCACGGACATGAGTGGCTCCTCGGGACAGCGCGATGATGGGTCATGGCGCAAATGAGCCTAGCACCGGCACCGCGCGATGCCGCAGGCGGACATGACGCGTCGCCCACCTGCGGGACATGGCGTACACTGCGCGGCATCGTTGGGAGGCGGAGACTCTGATGCGGCGAACGGGTCGGCGACGGATTTCGTTGGTGTGTGCCCTCGTGCCGATTGCGGCACTCGGATTCGCGGGCAGTGCTGAGGCGGCGCTGGTCGGCCAGGCGAGCACGGCCGGCGGCACAGACGTCGCGACCACGACCGCCGTGAGCGGTACCGACGCCACGATGAGCGGTACCGCGACGCGCGTCGTGCAGGTCACCGACATCCCCATGCCGCGCGACTCCAAGGTGGACGAGGACGCTTCGCTCGTGATCGGCGGTGGCGACCGCTGGCTCGGTCGGCTGGTCTTCAAGGTGAAGACCAACGGCGCCGAGACCTACGGCTACTACTTCAACGGCATGGTGCGACTCGGGTGGACGCGCGTCACCGCCGTGCAGAGCAAGATCAGCACGCTCGTTTTCACTCAGGGCGATCGCGTGGCGAGCCTGCAGATCAAGGGCGGTCTCGGTGGTTCCACCGTGACCGCGATCGTCACCGTCCGTGAGAAGGAGGGCGGCTGATCAGCCCGTCTTGCGTTTCGCGGTGGCGATCAGCCGGTCCTCCGGCGTCTTGCCGGCGCGCATCGAGAAACGCTCTTCGAACAAGGCGCGGTTCGAGCCCTGGCGATACCAGGTGACGAGCAGCGGAATGCCTGCCAGTCTGAAGAGGCCGAGCTGCGGGCAGCGCCGGTGCGTCTCGGCGGCGAGGGCGCGGACCCGCTTCGGCGTCTCGCGGGTGTCGAGCGTGAGATCGAAATTGAGTTGCTCGTACTTCGGCTGCAGATGCAAATCAAAGAAAAAGCCGCGGATGTCGATCAGCGAGCGCAGCTTGGTGGTCAGGCCCTGATGGCGGAACTTCTGGTCGCGGGCGACGACGGCAATGGTGATCGAGGTGCAGCCGGCGAGCGCCGCGAGCTGCGCGTGCACCGGTGTCCAGCCGCGCGAGCGGCCGCGCAGGTCGGGCGGGTCGCCGATGTCGAAGCCCTCCGGCTCGTCGAACATGAGCGAGGGCTGGCCGTCAAAGAAACCCTGCACGCGCATCATTTCGTGCGATGTGGTGGTGACGTCGGAGACGCCGATGTAGGTGGGGTAAGCCTGCTGTTCTTTCATGGTCCCTCCGGGTTTTGCCACGGTATACGCCCGGGCAGCGGCAGGGCGCAAGCAGCACGGGAGTTGTCCGTATGACGCGATCGATCGGCATTATGGCTCTGTTCTTTGCGCTGCTGTGGTCGGGTGCTCCCGCTGCTGCCGCAGAGCCCTCGCGGCCCGGCGAGGTCTTCCGCGACTGCCCCGACTGTCCGGAACTCGTGGTGCTGCCGGCCGGTGCCTTTCTGATGGGCACACCGCCGGCGTTGCAGATTCCGACCGAAGTGCCTGCGGAACTCTCGCCGCAGCGCATCCGCATCGAGCGCAGCTTTGCCATGGGTCGCTACGAGGTCACCCGCAGCGAGTACGCGGTGTTCGCGCGCGCCACGGGCCGCGATGCGGCGCTGGTGCGTTGCCGGACCTGGGTCGAAGAAAAGCAGGGCTTTCGCGATCTTGACATCCGTTGGGATGCGCCCAACGTACCCGCAAAGCCCAGCGATCGGCATCCGGCTTCCTGCATCGACTGGCACGACGCCGCGGCCTATGCCGACTGGTTGAGTGCCAAGACCGGCGCGCGATACCGGCTGCCGAGCGAGGCGGAGTGGGAATACGCCGCGCGGGCGGGCTCGCGCACCCTGCGTCCCTGGGGCAATGACGCCAATGCCGGTTGTCGTGATGTCAACGCGAACGATCGCAGCACGGTACGTCGATATCCCCTCGGCTGGGGCAAGGTCGACTGCGATGACGGTTTCGCCGACATCGCACCGGTGGGCAGCCTGCGACCGAACGCCTTTGGTCTGTACGACATGCTCGGCAACGTCTGGGAATGGGCCGAGGATTGCTCGTCGCTTGATTACATTGGCCGGCCGACCGACCAGCGCGCCTGGGTATGGGACGGCGGCTGCAAGCGGCGCATCCAGCGCGGCGGCGGCTGGTCGACGGGACCCGAGCGCACGCGGCCGGGTTTCCATGGCGACGGCAGCGCCGACGATCGCGCCGACTTCGCCGGTTTCCGCGTGGTCCGCGAACTGGGGCCTGCGGGGCCGCCGCGCGAGCGCGCCGAGGCCGATGACGGCGCGGCGGCTTCCTCCGCGTCTGTGCCGGCGCTCGCGTCCGCCGCCGCGCAGTCGCCGCAGCGCGTGCGCGATTGCGCCGAGTGTCCGGAGTTGCTGCGTCTGCCGCCCGGCGAGTTCTCGATGGGCAGTTCTGCGGATGACTACGAACACGACCTGGGCTCCGGCGAGACGCCCGCGCTGCGAGTGCGTATCCGCCGCGGCTTCGCGCTCGCCGTGCGCGAAGTGAGCGTCGGCGAGTTCCGTGCCTTTCTCGCCGCCACCGGCCACCGCCCGCAGTTCGACTGTGCAACCCGCGGCGAGGATGCGCTGCCGGCGCGCTGCGTTACGCCCACCGATGCCGAGCGTTACCTCGCCTGGCTCTCGAGCCGCAGCGGCATGACCTATCGCCTGCCGAGCGAGAGTGAATGGGAATATGCGCTGCGCGCCGGCACGAGCGCGGCGCGCTTCTGGAGCGGACGGGACTCGCATGAAGGCGTGTCGATTTCGCGCGCTTGCGACTTCGGCAACGTCAAGGATGTCACCGGCCGCGACCTCGACTCGCCGGGACCCTGGGCGCGTTGTACTGATGGCTTCCGCGAGGCGGCGCCGATCGGCCGATTCGCGCCGAATCCCTGGGGATTCCTTGATCTCGTCGGCAACGTCCGCGAGCTGACGGCCGACTGCTACACCAGCAGCTACAAGGGCCGTCCCGGCGACGAACGCGTTTGGAGATGGGCAGATTGTCCGCTGCGCGCGGTGCGCGGAGGTTCGTGGAAGTCGCGGCCCTTCGATGTACGCAGCGCGTCGCGCGACTACATCGCGCTGGCGGCTGCGGCGGGCGAGTGGCAGGACGTCGGCTTTCGCGTCGCCCGGGACTGATCACCCGGGCCGCGGCTATACTGCCGCATGGCCCGGATGATCGTCATTGCCTTGCTGGTGATCGGTGCGCTGCTGCTCTGGCGGCGCTTTCGCAACCGCCGCTAGCAGGCCCACTCACTTCTTCGGTTTGCTCGCTTCCTCGATGACCTTCTCCGCGACGTTGCGCGGCACGAGGTCATAGTGCGAGAACTCCATCGTGTAGGACGCGCGACCGCTCGACATGGCGCGCAACTGACCGATGTAGCCGAACATTTCCGAGAGCGGCACCGTCGCCACCACGGCGATGTTGGTGCCACGCTCGAGCTGGTCCTGGATCGAACCACGACGGCGGTTGATGTCGCCGATCACGTCGCCGAGGTAGTCGCCCGGGGTGACGACCTCGACCTTCATGACGGGCTCAAGCAGCACCGGACCGGCCTTCGGCAGCGCCTCGCGGAAGCAGGCCTTGGCGGCGATTTCGAAGGTCAGCGCGTTCGAGTCGACGTCGTGGTAGCTGCCGTCGAACAG
>CAZIRD010000090.1:10220-11684 GCA_964541625.1 uncultured Acidibacter sp. | reverse complement strand
GCGGAGCCGCCGCGCGGCTTCGTGCTGCAGGGCCGCCTTGCATTCTGAGGACACCCACCTCGCGCGGGTTCTGACCCGCAAGGACGTCCTCGCGCTGGCCTTCGGCGCGATGATCGGCTGGGGCTGGGTCATTCTCACGGGAGAGTGGATCCAGCGTGCCGGCAGCGTCGGCGCCATGCTCGCCTTCGCGATCGCCGGTGGCGTGATGCTGGTGGTTGCCCTGCTCTATGCCGAACTGGCGGCAGCGATGCCGCAGGTGGGCGGCGAGCATGTCTGGAGTCTGCGTGCACTAGGGCGAACCGGCTCCTTCGCCTGCACCTGGGCGATCGTCTTCGTCTATGTCTCGATCTGCTGCTTCGAGGCGGTGGCGCTGGCCGTCGCGCTCGAGTACCTGCGCTTCGATCTGCATCAGGTCTTCCTGTGGACCGTCGCCGGCTACGACGTCTATCTGGGTTGGGCTCTGGTCGGCGTCGTGACCAGCGTGTTGCTGACGGTGGTCAACATCGTCGGTGTGAAGATGTCCGCGGTGCTGCAGGTGGTCATCACGCTGATGATCGTCGCGAGTGGTGTCGTGCTGCTCACCGGCGCCAGCCTTGAAGGCTCCATCGAGCATGTCGAGCCGCTGTTCGCGGCCGGAATCGTCGGCGTGATCAGCGTGATCACCATGGTGCCGTTCTTCTTCGTGGGCTTCGACGTCATCCCGCAGATCGCCGAAGAGGTGGATCTGCCGGCGCGCGAACTCGGCACGCTCACGGTGCTCTCGGTATGCATGGCCATTCTCTGGTACTGCCTGGTCATCGGCGGCGTCGCGCTGCTCGCCGATGACGCGCTGCTCGCCAACTCGCGGATGACCACCGCCGATGCCGCCGCCAAAGCGCTCGGCAGCAGCGGCGCGCTGATCATCATCATCGGCGGCATCGCCGGCATCGTAACCAGCTGGAACGCCTTCATCATCGGCGGCAGCCGCGCCATCTTCGCGATGGCGCAGAGCGGCATGCTGCCGAAGTCACTGGGGCGTCTGCATCCGCGTTATCGAACACCGCACGTGGCGATCGGCATGATCGGCGTGCTGACCGGCGTCGCGCCATTGCTGGGTCACAAGGCGCTGGTGTGGATGGCAAATGCGGGCAGCTTTGGCGCGGTCATCGCTTATCTGCTGGTGGCGATGTCCTACGTGCGGCTCCGCCGACTCGAGCCGAACCTGCCGCGGCCTTATCGTCTGCGCCACGGCCTCGCGATCGGCTGGTTGGGGATCGCCTGCTGCCTCGCACTCGGGCTGCTGTACCTGCCGGGCTCACCGTCCGCGCTGGCACCCGTCGAGTGGGCCGTCGTGATCGGCTGGACCGGCTGCGGTGGCATGTTGTACCTCGCAAGGGGAAGCGCATGACCAGCACGTTCGAGCCATTGCGGAGCGCCGATCCCGATCCGTCAGGTCCATCGCGACGAATCGACCGTCGTGAGGTG
>CAZIRD010000090.1:0-10120 GCA_964541625.1 uncultured Acidibacter sp. | reverse complement strand
TGCCGATGACGCCGGACACCATCCAGAACATCGGCTCGGTCTCCAAGACCTTCACGGCAACGGCGATCATGCAGTTGCTGGAAGAGGGTCGACTCGGACTCGACGACAACGTGAACCGGCATCTTGGTTTCGAGGTCGTCCATCCTGCGTACCGCTCGATACCGATCACGATCCGACAACTGCTCACGCATCAGTCGGCGATCACCGACGGACCCGCATACGATCAGAACTATGTTTGCGGCGATCCACAGTTGTCGCTGGAAGAATGGCTGCGCGCCTACCTGACGCCGAACGGGCGCTTCCACGACGCCACGCGCAACTTCCACGAATGGGCACCCGGGAGCAGATTCGCTTACGCCAATGTCCCCTTCGGGCTGCTCGGCCATGTGGTCGAGCGCCTCTCCGGACGGTCCTTTGCCGATTACTGCCGGCAACGGATCTTCACGCCGCTCGGCATGGACGGAACCGGCTGGTATCTGCGCGATATCGATGTCACGCAGCACGCCATACCGTACAGCTGGGTCAGCGATGGTGCGGTACGCGGCCCTTCCTGGGGCGGAGTCGCGCCGCGGGTCATCGGTGATCCATCGGCGGCAACGCGCATCCGCGGCGACTATGCGGCCAACTGCCTCTACAACCATCCCAACCTGCCGGACGGCTTCCTGCGCAGCAGCGTACGACAGCTCGCCCAGTACGCGCGCGCCTATCTTGGTCATCTGCCCCCGGGTACGCCGCGCCTGCTGCAGCCGGAAACCATTCGGCAAATGTTCGTCGAGGTCTCGGGTGACGAAGGTCGGGCAATGGGACTGTGCTGGAACGCACAACGTCGTCCCGGCCGGGATCTGCTTTGGGGCCATGCGGGTAGCGACCCGGGCATCAATGCGAACCTCCGCCTGCGCTTCACGGACGGCGTGGCGGCGATCGTGCTCATGAACACCAACGTCGGCCGACCGAAATTGCCGGCACCACTCGAGTTCGCCGAGTATCTCGTCGATCACAGCGAGGAGTTGTTGTCGGCCGCCGGATAGCGTCGGTGGCGGAGACATGAGCCGTCGTGCAGCGATCAGCGAGGTCGATCGCTGACGGGGTTCGTCAACAGCCTGCCTGGCGGATCGTCACGCGTCCTGCGCTGCGGGCCCGATGCGAATGCCGACGGTGCCGATTCCCTCGACGCCCCCTGCCACCACATCGCCAGGGATGAGTGGTCCGACGCCGGCTGGCGTGCCCGTGAAGATCAGATCGCCGGCCTCAAGGACCATGGAGTGGGAGATGAACTCGATCACTTCGGGCACCGACCAGATCAACTCGCTGATGTCCGCTTGCTGGCGTATCCGCTCGTTCACCGACAGCCAGATCCGACCGTGGGTCGGATGTCCGATCGAGTCGGCCAGCACGATCGCGGAACACGGCGCTGATCGATCAAAAGCCTTGCCCCACTCCCACGGCCGACCGGCATCGCGCGCAGCCAACTGCTGGTCGCGCCGCGTCAGATCGATACCCACGGCATAGCCGAGCACGTGGGCGGCAGCCTGCGCCGCAGCAATGTTGGCACCGCCACGACCGATGGCCACCACCAGCTCGATTTCGTGATGGAAATTATTTGTCTGCGGCGGATAGGCGATGAGCGAGCCATCGGCAACCACGGCATCGGCTGGCTTCTGGAACAGGAACGGCGGATCGCGCGCGGGATCCTTGCCCATCTCGCGCGCGTGCGCTTCGTAGTTGCGGCCCACGCAATAGACGCGACGAACGGGAAAGCGGCTGTGCCCGTCGCGGACTGCGACCGACACTTGCGGTGGTGGGGTGACGATGTAGTTCACCTGCTCCTCTCCTCGCGAAACAACCCTGTTGCCAGCTGCACCGGTCGGTCCGAAAACGAAAACAGCACGGTATCGCTCGATGCGAAATGGCGTACCGTCGACCAGCTCGGCACCACGAATACGTCGCGCGCCGACCACTCGATGACCTGATCGCCGATCTGACTGCGGCCCTCGCCCTCGACAGGCGTGAACACCGTGGCATCGGTGCTGCGATAGGGGCTCGAGTCGAATCCTCCCGGCAGCAACTGCATGAACGTGCCGATGGTAGGCATCGCGAACCCGCCGGTAACCGGATTGACGAAGCGCATCTTGTAGCCGTGGCAGGCATCCGGTTCGCCATTGCGCCGCAGCGTTTCAAGCGCCTCGCGCGTCCGCGCATAGGGGTAGGAGAATACAGGCGAGGTCAGTCCGGTCGGGCGATGGTCCACGGGCAGCAGGTTCGCACCGAAACGCGCGAGGCTGTCGCCCACGGGGCGCAGGACCGGCTGTTCGATCTGCCCAAGCTGCTCCATGAAAGACGCATCCAGAGCCTGCACCAACGGTATGTCGAGACCGTCGAGCCAGATCACCGGATCCTCGGTGTCGTTGCCGTGGTCATGCCATTCCCATGACGGGGTGATGATGAAGTCGCCGGGATGCATCGGCGTACGCTCACCGCCCACGGCCGTGTATGCGCCGGTTCCTTCGAGTACGAAGCGCAGCGCGCTCTGCGTGTGGCGATGGCTGCGCGCCCGCTCACCCGGCAATACGAGCTGGAGCCCGGCGTAGAGCGAGGTGGTGATTCTTGATTGCCCGGGGAAGGCCGGATTTTCCAGCACGAGGACGCGGCGCTCCGCCTCCTCGACGGATACGAGACCGCCGGCCTCCATCAGCAATGCACGGGTGTCCCTGTAGCGCCACGTTGCCGCTTTCAGCCCGCTGGCCGGCTGCCTCGTCACCAGCGCGGCGAGCGACAGCCATAGTGGAGCAAGCGAATCGCCTGCCAACCGCCGGTAGAAGTCCGCGCGATTGTTCGCATCTTCGGATGAAATGTCCGACATCCTTTTAATCCCCGCGCGTCAGACGAGTTCGACCTCAAGCGGGTCATAGCAGTACAACCATTCCCGGCGAGAGCGAGCGATGTCCTTTCGGGCAAATGCATCGCGCATTTCAGCGGCATCGGTGATGTGGAAGAGTTCACCATGCTCGGTGGACTCGCGCACGATCCGCGCGGTTCGCGTGGCGCGGTTGCGCTGGTACCGCTCCAGTGCCGACGCGACCGGCTCCGCACCGCTCAGACACCGGGACAGCACGGCCGCATCCTCGATCGCCATCACCGCTCCCTGCGCCATGTAGGGCAGGGTCGGATGGATCGCGTCACCGAGCAGCGTGGCCCGCGCGGTACTCCAGTTTTCATGAGGCACGCGGCTGTTGAGCGCCCAGCGGAAGCACTGATCGTGATCCATCGCCTCGATGATGGTCTGCACGTCCGGATGCCAGCCCGCGTAGTCCCGCTGCAACTCCGCCCAGGGACGGCGGGCAGTCCACGACTCCTCTTCCCACTCACGCTCGTGACAGCCGACGAAGTTGAGCAGGGAGCCGCCGCGCACGTAGTACACGACAGCGTGGTTTTTCGGACCACACCATACGGTGACCACATGCGGCATGATGCCGGCAGGCAATCGCTCTGTGGGTATCACCACCCGCCACGCAGCCTGACCGGTATAGACGGGATTATCCGCGCCCACGATGCGCGGCCGAATCACCGACTTGATGCCGTCGGCGCCCACCAGCACATCGCCGGCAAACTCACGGCCATCGTCGAGCTGGATCCGTACTGCCGAATCATCCTGCGAAAAGCCTGTCGTCTTCGCGGAAAGGCGGATGCAGTCCGGATCGAGTTCCTGAACCCGCGCCGCCAGTATCCGGTGCAGATCCCCCCGATGGACGTGGAAGTACGGCGTGCCGTGCACACGTTCGTGCGTGTCGTTTTCGTTGAGCGGAACACGATGGAGAATCTCGCCGGTGTCGAAGCGCCGGAATTCGTAGGCGAGGGGACGCACGGCCGACTCCTCGAGCTTGTGCCTCAACCCGATCGAGTCCATGACCTTGACGGCATTGGCACTCAGCTGGATGCCTGCACCGACCTCGCCAAGCTCGGGCGCCTGTTCGAAAATCCGCACGGTGTGGCCACGCTGCATCAGGCAGGCTGCCGCGGTCAAACCACCGAGCCCTGCACCGGCGATGAGGACCTTCATATCGACGCACCCTGCGTGATCGTTCCGCTCATCAGCTTGCACTCAGCCTCTGGCAGGTTTTTCTTTTCGACGAAGCAGGCTGCCGCGGCGCTCGAGCTGCAGCATCCTGATGGCGTTGCCGCTGTAGATCTTTTCCAGGCTGTCGCGGTCGATCTCGAGCGCGTCGAGAATCTTGATGGTGTCGCGGATGTACATCGGCCCCTGTTCGGGATCGAACGGCGCGTCGGAGGCAAACAGGAACCGATCATCGCCGAAGAACTCCAGCGCGAGCCGTGTTGCACCCGGTGAGGTAAACAAGGCGCTGTCGGCATAAAACATGCGGAAATAGTCGATCGGCCGATGCTTGAGACGGCGTAGCAGGGCGAAATAGTCGTCGTCCGAGGTGCGCGTCCCGATCTGGTCCCAGCCGGGGCCGAGCCGGCCTTCCAGCATCGGTGCCAGGCCGCCGCCATGATGGGTAATGAACTGCAGCGAGGGATGGCGGTCGAGTACGCCCGAGAACGCGAGACGTGCCATGGCAGCCGTGGTTTCGTACGGCCAGCCGAGAGTCCACCAGATCTCGTACTTCGAGCGCGGCTCGCTCGCATAGTCGCTCATCGCCGCAGTACGTGTCGGGTGGATCCAGATCGGCAATCCGTAGCGTGCCATGCGCGAGTACAGGGGTTCGAACTCGGGCCCGTCGATCGGGCGACCGGCGGCGTTGGTGTAGATCAGCACGCCTACCGCGCCAAGCGTATCGATTGCCCGCTCGGCCTCAGCCACCATGGTCTCGGCATCGGTGAGAGCAAGCGTGGCGATGAAACCAGGGAAACGCTGCGGATACCGATCGCAGATCTCCGCGACCGTGTCGTTGGCGATCCGGGCGAGGGTCGCAGCGTCACCCGGCGTCGACGCCAGGACCTCGACGGGCGGCGAGGACAGCGACAAAACCTGGTAGTAGTCGTCGAAGGCGTCCATGACGCGAAAACGGATGTTCAGATCCATCAGCATTGGCACGCTGGTGACGCGCTTGCCCATATCGAGGAACTTCGGCACGTACCGCTGAACCGCCTCGAAATACGGTTTCGGCCAGATGTGGTTGAAGATGTCGATCTTCATGCGCGATGTGACCCCAATGGACTGTGGGGTCATCATCACCCAAAGCCATTGACCCTACCCTGCCTCGCCATGGTTGACGCCCGCTTTCGCAAATCAATCGCCTGATTCTTTAAAAGCAACCGAAGGGATGCACAGGTGACGGGTGCCTGCGCCGGATGACGATTGAAATGCCGGGTTTCGCGCTGCATTCTGCGCACCATGACGCGCGCCACCGCTGCACGACCTGCCGGGAGTACCGAAGCCCATGCCGACGGCTTCATCCGGACACTGCTTGCCGGTCCACATGGCAGATTGTCGCAGGCGTTCGAAAATGCATGGACGTCGCCGCACACCTCACGGGTCGAAGCCAACGCCGAACGCGGTGTGACGCGCTTTCTGGTCGATCGAAACCTGCCCAATTGCGCGGGTCGTTACGAGCTGTTCGCGATCCGGGACCAGATCCGCGTAGTCATCGAGGATCTGCAAAACGCCGGGCAGCGGCTCGAGCGCGCGCCGGGCGAGAATCTGATTTCGTTCCGTATCCAGCTGGCCGGCGAGTTCATAGCCGGGATCGGCGGCAGCGATCCGGTGCACTTCCACTGCCCGCACCTTGGCGCAAGGTTCCAGCCGAGGGGCACATCCTTGCGCCTCTTCTTCCCGGCGGCGCCGCTCGCGCGTTCGGTCACGCTGTTCTGCTCGCCGCAGTTCCTGCTCGGCAATCTCGTCACCGAACGCGACACGCTTCCCCTGCAGGCCATGCGTCTGCTGACCGCCTCGGCGCCCGACTTCAGTTTTTGCCGCCTGACCTGCACTGCCGAGATCATCGAATGTGCGCAGGCTTTGCTGCACAATCCGATCAACGGCCTGCTGCGCCTGCCGTTCGCGGAGGCAAAGACACTGGAACTGCTAACACTCTGCGTCGCGGCATTCGGTCGTCTCGAGGAGTCTGCAGTGCAGCAGTTTTCGGAGACGGATGTCGGCCGTTTTCACCGCGCGCGGGAAATCCTCGCCACCAAATTCAGTCCACCGCCGACCATCGCCTCGCTGGCCCGTGAACTCGCGATCAACGAAACCAAACTCAAGAGCGGCTTCAAGGCGCTGTTCGGACACACGGTATTCGAATACGGGCACGAATGCCGCATGCAACACGCGCTGCATCTTTTAAGAGACAAGCGCATCCGCATCAGCAAGGTGGCTGAAGCCGTCGGCTACCAGCATCAGGGCACGTTTGCCTCGGCATTCAAGGCGCACTTCGGTATCCGGCCCAAGGACGTGCGACACCCGCCTGAGCCTGAAGTCGCTCACCCGGTACGTAACGCCGAACGCACGTGAGAATCGACCGGCGATCCCGCAGCACGCAGGATCGCCGGTGCATCGTCGATTTCAGAAGCCGACGCGGAACTGCAGGGTGATCTCGCGCGGTCGATCGGTTTGGGCGAACTTGGCCTGACCGGCCGAGGGCGCGTTCGCGATCCAGTGCGAGGTCAACTCGTTCGACAGGTTGCGTCCCGACAGCGCGATGTCCCAGGAACCATCCTCGGCGGCAAAGCCGAACCGTGCGTCGTACTTTTCGTAGCCCGCCTGCACCGTGAACGGGTCGGCATCGAAGTTCGTATTGAACTTGTCGGTGTAGAACACCGAGGCCATCGCCCGCAGCTGCACCGCATCACCGAACCAGGTCAGACCGGTCGGATAGCGGAAGTCGATACCGAACGTCCCGGACAGGTCCGGAGCGAACGAAGTCGACTTGCCCGTCAGGTCCTGACCAAACACCGGCGCGCCACCGACCGTACCGATCTGCACACAGCCTTGGGCCGCCGTCTGCGCCGGGTTTTGCCAGCACTGTGCTTTCTCGAATTTCAGGTATTTGGAGTCGAGCTTGGTCAGGGCCAGCGACAAGGTGATGTAGTCGTTGGCCTTCAGCGCCGCATCGATCTCGAGTCCCTGCGAGCGCGCCTCACCGGCGTTCAGCACGCGGAAGTTGGCCGTCAGGGTGTCGAGCTGCGTCACCTGCAGATCGCTGTAATCGCCGCGGAAGGCGGCAAAATTGATCCGCGCCCGATCATCGAGCAGGGACAGCTTTCCGCCCAATTCGAGGTACTCGACCTGTTCGGGACGGAACTGCAGATCAGCCAGCACGGAGGTGCTCACATCGAGATCGATGCCACCCGCCTTGAAACCTTCCCGATAGGACGCGTACCACAGCATGCCGGCGGCCGGCCGCCACTCGAGGGTGAGTGCAGGATCCGTGCTCGAATCCTTGCGCGACAGCGTCAAAGGAAGAAACGGCAAGGCGGGACCGAGGCGCGTCTTCACCGTCGGCGTCACCTGCCAAAGATCGACGTTCATGTTGCCGGTTTTCTCGACCTGCGAGTAGCGGGCGCCGACGCGTGCGGTCAGCGTATCGGTGAATTCATAGGCGACCTCGGCAAACGCCGACCAGGTGGTGGCGTTCTGCGACGAGTTGCTGTCCGTGGCCATGGCCATCGGCGCGGTCAGCACCTGCCGACCAGTGGCGACATTGCGCTGCTCGTCGTGGTACACGCCGGCGAGCCAGGAAAGCGCCCCGTCGCCTGTCGACACCGCGCGCACCTCCTGACTGTCGAGAGTCACGTTCTGGGTGCCTTCGAGGACGTTGCGCTGCAGAACGTTGTGGTCAGGCTTCAGCGCAGTGAAGTTGTCTTGCTCATAGTGGCCGACGATCAGCGACACATCGGCCGGGCCAGTCGCCCAATCGAGGCGCACCAGCGCATTGTCCAGCGTCAACTCCTGATTCTCCGGTCCGCCATTGCGACCTGAAAAGAATGGATCAGCCGCGGGCTGGAAGGAGTTCGGGGTGAAGCGGACGGCACGCTTGAGGTCGAATACGCAGTCCTCGACCGTGGGATCGCGCGGCGCAGTGGGCAGACAATTTATCAACTGGGTGAAGCGGCCATCCTGTTCGTAGCGCAGCGACTCGTACTTGGCGAACAGCTGAACCGATTCGGACAGGTCTGCCTCGATGCTCAGGCGCCCGGACATGTCCTTGACGGCAGGGTTCTTCTTGTTGGTACCGAGATTGTCCATGTAGCCGGTCATCTCGGTGTTCTTCACCGCGACCCGGGCGCGCACGGAGTCGCTGAGCGGACCGGAAATGCTTGCCGAGAGCGCACGCTCCTCGGCCTCGAATTCGTAGCTGGCGTTGAGGCTGGCAGAGAACTCCTCGGTCGGCCGCGCGCTGACGATGGCGATGGCCCCGGCGATGGCGTTCTTGCCGAGATAGGTGGGCTGCGGTCCCTTGAGGATTTCGATCTGCGCGACATCAAGGAACGCGAGACGCTGCGACTGCGCGACACCGAACCAGACACCGTCGATGTAGAGGGGCGCCGACTGGTCAAAGCCGGTCGCGAAACCCGAACCGATGCCGCGGATGAACAAGGCATCGTTGGCGCCGCCCTGGCCAATGTGGATTGCCGGCAGTTCCACGTCGTCGAAACGCTTGATGGCCATGTTCTCGAGCTGCTCGGCGGTCACCGCCGCAACAGCCAACGACACGTCCTGCAACTTTGCATCACGCTTGGTCGCGGTGATGATGATTTCCTCCAGTCCTTCTTGTTGCGCCGAAGCGACACCACTCGACAGCAACGTGAGACCGACGGCGACCGAAAGCGCACGCGCAGCACGCGAGGTGTTTATGAACGACTTCAGCATCGGCGGTTCCCCCCAGCGGATCGACTTGTGTGGACGTTATCGGACAGTTGTACACAGACAGGCCCCCTGCCGGTTTCAGGGATTTGGCCAGATTCTTTCGCGTTCCGACGGAATTGCCGGATTGACGCGGCAAGCCTCTACGCATCCCGGAATGGCTGATCTGTAGGCGGCCTCAAAAACGATTTCGCCTGACCGGCTCAGTTGCGCTCGATCGGATCGGACTGCGCCGCCAGTTCGGCGAGGCTGGGTACGAACAGATCGGCCGTCAATTCGCTGTCTGCGACGCCGGGCGGCGCGTACTGCGATAGATCCTCGATACCGTGCGCGCGCAGCACCTCGTCGTCGACGAAAAACCGACCGTTCACCGACGTTGGATCGCTGGTGAGGATCCACCATGCCGCGTCACCCATGATTTCCGGCGAGCGGAGCTTGCCGATCTCCATATGCCGACCGATTTCCCGCATCGCCGCGGTATCGATCGCCGTGCGTGGCCAGAGAGCATTCACACCCATACGCCCGCGAAACTCCGCGGCTGCGCCGAGCACCAGCAGGCTCATGCCGTACTTGGTGATGCTGTAGGGAGCATGCGGTGCGAACCAGCGCTCCTCGAGGCTCAGCGGAGGCGAGATGGACAGCACATGCGCGTGGTCGGAACGCAGCAGATGGGGCAACGCATGCTGCAAGGTGGCAAGGCTGCCGCGAACATTGACGGAGTTCATCAGGTCAAAGCGTGACAAGGGCGTGTCTGCAATGCCGGCAAGACGTACCGCACTGGCATTGTTGACGAGAATGTCGATGCCGCCGAATTCCTTGACCGTACGCGCGATGGCAGCCTCGACCTGTGCCTCTTCCCTCACGTCGCACACCAATGGCAGGGGGCGACCGCCCTCGGCCACGATCGCCGCGGCTGCCGTATGGATCGTCCCCGGCAGGGAGCGGTGCGGTATTTCGGTCTTGGCGGCAATCGCGATGTTCGCGCCATCGCGTGCCGCACGCAGTGCAATCGCCAGACCTATGCCCCGCGATGCGCCGGTGATGAACAGGGTGCGCCCCTGCAGCGAACGAGTCATCGTCGCCTGACCTTTGACGCATCGAGCGCCCAGGTCGTCTTGGGCAAAGCCTCCACGCAACGCGTATCGAGTGGCGCCTTCGGGTCGGTGTAGAAGCCGCGCAGCAGATCGACTGCGCATTGCGTGCGGCGGAGCAGCACGAAGTGATCGGTAGAGGGAAAGACGACCGTACGCGCATCACTCATCGAACGAGTCACCAGGTCGCTGCCGGTCTTGGGCGTCACCA
>CAZIRD010000089.1:0-12016 GCA_964541625.1 uncultured Acidibacter sp. | reverse complement strand
CAAGGCGATTTCGTCGCCAAGGGCACGCTGATCATCATGGTGATCATGTCGCTGACCTCTTGGTATGTGATCATCATGAAGCTGCTGGACCAGCGGAAGCTCATGGCATCCGCCAAGCTGGCCGAACAAAAGTTCTGGTCCGCCGGCTCGATCCGCGAAGCCATCGACCGCCTGCCGAAGAACGACGCCTACCGCATGATCGCGGAGGACGGCTTGCGCGCCTCGCAGCATCACGAAGGGCGCCTGACCGACCGTATCGGTCTGCACGAGTGGATCACCATGTCGCTGCAGCGCTCGGTCGACGGCGTCAACAATGTCCTGCAGGGTGGCTTGCCCTGGCTCGCGACGGTGGGTTCGACGGCTCCGTTCGTCGGTCTCTTCGGCACCGTATGGGGCATCTACCACGCGCTGGTGGCCATCGGCGTGTCCGGTCAGGCGTCGATCGACAAGGTCGCCGGACCGGTCGGTGAAGCGCTGATCATGACGGCCATCGGCCTCGCAGTCGCCGTGCCGGCGGTCATGGGTTACAACTGGCTGATCCGCCGTAACAAGGCGGTGCAGGAAGAGCTGGGTCACTTCTCGTCCGACCTGCACGCTTTCCTGGTGAGCGGCGCGCGCGTTGCGGTGCCCGCTCCTGCGGCAGCCCCGGCGGCCGCTGCGGCACCGGCGAAGAAGTAAAGCCCTTTCTAGCTTCCTCCGGGTGAGGGCCGCGCTGGCGTAGCCGGCGCGGCCCTCGAAACGGGGGCCAGTCGAGGATTCGATTCATGGCGATGAGCGTAGGATCGGGCGGCAGCGACAGCCAGCTCAACTCCACCATCAACACCACGCCGCTGGTAGACGTGATGTTGGTGCTGCTGATCATCTTCCTGATCACCATCCCGGTGATCACCAAGACCGTCAAGGTATCGCTGCCGAAGGCCGCGAATATCGCGACCCAGACCAAGCCCGAGAACATCACGATCGCTGTTGATGGCCAGGGCAACATCTACTGGAACAACGAGCAGATCGCCACGCGCGACCAGCTCGTAGAACTGATCAAAGCCGAAGCCGTCAAGGATCCGCAGCCGGAGATCCACATCCGTGGTGACTCGAACGCTCGCTTCGAGGATATCGGCCGGGTGATCTACTCCATCCAGCGTGGTGGGGTGGTCAAGGTCGGCTTCATTACCGAGCCTGACCGCGGCATTCGCGGTTCGCGCTGATCTCAGGAGCACGCAGCCATGGGAATGAACGTAGGCAGTGGCGATGAAGGCGGTGCGATGTGCGACATCAACACGACGCCGCTCATCGACGTCATGCTGGTGTTGCTCATCATGTTCATCATCACCATCCCGGTGATGACGCACGCCGTCAAGTTGGACATGCCGCGGCCGACCAACGCGCCGCCGCCGCCGGTCCAGCCCGAAGTCATCGACATCGAAATCGACTTCGACGGAACGGTCGTCTGGAACGGCACCCCGGTGCAGAGTCTCGACGCGCTGGAGAAATATTTCCGCGTTGAGTCGCAGCAGGACCCGCAACCTGAACTGCACCTGCGCCCCGACAAGCGGGCGAAGTACGACACGGTGGCCAAGGTGCTTGCCGCGGCGCAGCGCAACCGGATGAAGAAGATCGGTTTCGTCAACGTCGCGGAGTTTGCCGACTGATCGGCGTGCCTCCAGAGACGTCGTTCAGCGCAAGGTCCTTGAACAGTCCGTAACCGAAACCTCGCCGCAGGCCCTGCCGGGATGCGGCGATTTTTTTTGTGGTGACCAGGACAGGTCGCCTTATCAATGAGGATGCCCATGAGGAAGTCTTTCGGAATCATCGCCCTGGCCCCTATCGTCGCCATGCTGGCGCTCTCGGTACCGGCTCTGGCTGAGAAGGTCAGTCCGGCCATCGCGAAGACGCTGCAGTCGGCGCAAAACGCCAGCAAGGCAAAGAAATGGGCGCAGTGCCTGTCGGAACTGAAGACCGCCGACGCTGCCGCCGGCAAGACGGCGTACGACTCCTTCATCATCAACGAACTCACGGCATTTTGCGCGTTGAGCTCGAATGACATCGCCACGGCGACCCGGGCGTACGAGGAGAATCTCGCTTCGCCGTTCGCCGCCGACAAGATTGCGCAGCGCACACGTGACCTCGCGAAGATCTACTTCAATGCGCGCAACTATGCGAAGACGGTTGAGATCGGACGCAATGCGATCAAGGGCGGCTACGCCGATGCCGACACCTACCTCGTCATCGCGCAGAGTTATTACCAGCAGAACGACTTCAAGAACGCGCGCGAGTTTGTCGGCAACTGGATACGCGACATGGAGAAGCGCGGTCAGCGGCCGAAAGAGAACGCCATCCAGATCTACGTCACGTCCTGCATGCGACTGAAGGACGAGGCCTGTACGGCTGCGGGCTTCGAAAAGCTCGTGACCTATTACCCGAACCCTGCGGGTTGGGCGAATCTGATGCAGTCCCTGTTCGCGACCCGTAATGACGCGGCAGCATTCAATGCCTACCGGCTCGCGACCGAGGTCGGTGCGATGCGCACCGGTGACGACTACACCGAAATGGCGCAGCGTGCGCTCGAGAAGGGTCTGCCGGGCGAAGCCCAGTCCGCGCTCGAGGCTGCGTTCGCGCGCAAGGTGTTCACGGAAAAGCGTGACATCGACCGTAACACGCGGTTGCTGGCGGCGGCCAAGGAGCGTGCCTCGGCCGACCGCGCCAGCCTCGCCAAGCAGGACAAAGAGGCTGCGGCGGGCAAGAGCGCTGACGCTGATTTGCGCGTCGGCCAGGCATATCTCAGCTACGGGCAGTACCCCGCCGCGGTAGCAGCGATCCAGCGCGGCATCGCCAAGGGCAATGCCAGCGATCCGGCCGAGGCGCAGCTGGTGCTTGGCCTCGCGCAGCTCAAGGCGGGCAACAAGGCCGAGGCGGCGAAAGCCTTCCGTGCCGTCAAGGGCGACGCCGACCTGCAGCGTGTCGCGAAGTTGTGGAGCCTGCGGGCTCAGTAAGGCTTAGGTTACCGGGGGATTCATCGATGCGTACTTTCGCTCGCAGCGTGCCGTTGTTCGTTGCCGTGGCGCTTTCTTCGGTCGGCTTGGCGCAAAACAAGAACGACAAGGCGCCCAAGCCACCGCAAGTCAGCCGCACCATCATCAAGCCGCTGGTTGCGGCGCAGGAAGCGAGCAAGAAGGAACAGTGGGCCGAGTGTGTTGCCAAGATCAAGGAAGTCGAGGCGGTACCCAACCGGACACCCTATGACATCTACGTCTCCAACGACATCCTGGGCTTCTGCGCCTTGCGCGCAGGTGACAGTCCGTTGGCGATCCAGGCCTGGTCACAGGTGCTCGACTCCGAGTTTGCCGATCCAGCCCGCTCATCGAGCCTGCGCAAGGGTCTGCTGCAGTTGTCCTACCAGATCAAGGACTATCCCAAGGCCGTGGACTATGGGCGTCGTCTGATCGCTGACGGCAGCACCGACGAGGCCGTCCATCTGCTGACCGTCCAGTCGCTCTACCTGCAGAACGACTTCAAGGGCGCCGAGAAGATGGCGGCGGACTACATCGCGAGCCTCGAGCAGAAGGCGCAGACCCCGCCGGATATGGCGCTGCAGCTGTTCACGAGTTCCTGCATCAAGCAGGAGGATGACGCCTGCACGATCCGCGCCCTCGAGAAGCAGGCTCAGTACTACCCCAAGAAGGAAACCTGGCCGAATCTGACTCTCCTGCTGTTCCGCGCGGGCGGCGAAGCCAATACGCTCAACATTTTCCGCCTCTCGCGCGAAATGGGCGGCATGGTGCGCGGGGAGGAGTTCACGGAGATGGCCCAGCTATCCATCGAGAAGGGTCTGCCTGGCGAGGCGCAGGCGACCATTGAGGAAGGGCAGGTGAAGGGGCTCTTCGCCGGCAACAAGGCCACGCAGGAGCTGGCGACCCGCCTGCTCGCGACCGCGAAGACTCAGGCGGCCGCCGACAAGCCAACCTTGCTCAAGCAGGACGTCGAGGCGGCTGGAAAGAAAAACGGCGAGGTCGATGTGCGTATCGGCACGGCGTTCCTCAGCTACGGGGAGTACGCCAAGGCGATCACCGCGTTCGAGCGGGGTCTCGCCAAGGGCAATGCACGCAACCCGGAAGAGGCGCGGCTCAACCTCGGCATCGCGCAACTCAGGGCCGGCAACAAGGAAGCGGCCGCTGCGACCTTCGCCAGCGTCAAGGGCGATGAAACCCTGAAGCGTCTCGCCCGGCTCTGGTCGCAAAAGGCCCGCTGATCGGGTGCGCACGCAATGGTCTGCCGGGCAGACCATTGCGTCGCGCCGGTTCACTCAGCCCGGCTGATCGCGTTCGACGATCCGTCGGGGCGGGCTGATCACGGCGAGGATAACCACTAGCACGAGCGCTCCCGTCACCAGAGACAGTTCGAGCGCGTACTGCGAGGGCTTCACCCAGATCTCGTCAAGGTGGCCCCACTTCTCGAGGATTTCGTTGACGTTCCAGGCGATGATCGCGGTGGGAATCGCATAGCGCAGCGCCGGCGCCATACGCTGGAACCACCACAGTCGCTGCACCAGATACAAAGCCCAGACGCCAAAGCCGATACAGGAGGCGAAGGTCACCCAGTGATCGGTACCGAAAATGTCTGGGTTGTAGATGGTCAGCAGATAGATGTAGAAAAACCAGGTGACGTAGATCGTCTCCATGGCGACGATCGAGGCAACGTTGCGCGCCTGACCTGAGGCTTTCTCGCCGACCTTCATCCGCAGGTTGCGGTGCAGCCACATGAAGGCGTTGCAGCGTGTCTCGCGGTTGAAGAAAAAGAACATCAGTGTGGCGAACATCACGCCGACCGAGGAAAGCATGACGCGATACTCGGGCAGCGTGGGCTTCGCTCCCCACAGGGCGGGCTCCACCTGCAGTTCGCGCGCAACCCAGACGAAGCTGAACTCGATCCACGACAGCCAGATCAGGCTGCCACCCGCAAAGCCGAGCAGCGTTGCCGCATTTTCGGCGCGGTCGCGACCGCTCCAAACCATGGCCACTCCGATGACGCCGATGATGAACGCCGCAAGCAGGTCGTTACCGGGAAACCATCGGTGCTGCATCATGTACATGATGAAGTGACCCATGCCTTGCCAGAAATAGACGATCAGTACCGCGATGATCGCCGGCAGTGGCGCCTGATAGTACTTCTTGAAATTGCTCATCTTCGATTCCCCGTTCAGTCTGTTGTTATGTTTTTTTGTGGTTGCCGATTTGACTAGGATTCGACGGCGGCGATGACATCCGCCTCCGACCGGGGCATGTCCCGCCCCGCGATCTCTTCGAGCTCGGCATGCATCGCCCGCATCATGCGATCGACGTAGGCGCTGCGCGCTGCGGCGCGTTCGGTGGCGGCTGTTGCATCGGGCGTCCAGCCCTCAAGCTCAGACCGTCTCACCACACGCTTGTCGGCGAGCAGACGTTCCACGGTGTCGAGGCGGTCGCGAGTTACCGACAGCTCTTCCATCAGCGTCAACGTCATCCACAACAGTTTGTCGATGGCCGGATCGCTGAAATACTGCGGCTTCTTTCCTCGCGCGACGCGGGCCAGCCGGACTGCTGCCGGTGCGGCTGTGGTGCGGGACTTGCTCCGTGTCGGCGAAGACTTCCTTCCGGCGCGGGCTTTCTTCCTTGGCGGCATGGTGGCTGGCCTCACTTGGTCGCGGCGAGAATCTTCCAGAAGAAGTGCTCGGTGTAGTTCATCTGCGCGACATCGAGTTTCGGTGCGAACTCGTCAGCGATCACCGCCTCGGGCGGAAAGCCGGCCTTGACGGCCTCGGCCTTGAGGTCGATGTCGGTCATGTAGCGACTGAAGGTCTCGTTGTTGTTGTAGCTCTCCCAGTTGTGCATGAACTTCTCGATGGCCGTGCGCCCACGAGGAATTTCGAGATGCAGCATGAGGCCGCCCGGGGCGAGCAGGCGGCGGCACTCGGCGAGCACGCGGGTAAGCGCCGACTTCGAGGTCTCGTGCAGGACGATGTGCGAGACGATCAGGTCAAAACTGCCGTCGCCGAAATCCGTAGCCTCGGCGTTCTGCTGGCTGAAATCGATGGCGACACCGAGCGCTTCGGCGCGGGCATGCGCGTAGCGCAGCACTGGCGCGCCGACGTCAATGCCGTGAACGATGGCCGATGGGAACGCGCGCGCCCAGACCACGGTGCTGTTACCGATCGCGCAGCCGACGTCGAGGATGCGGCGTGGCCGGAAATCGGCGTGCTTCTCGCGCAGATAGGCAAGCAGCGTATCGCCCATCAGATTGTTTTCCGGCCCGAGCGCGCCGCCCATGTAGAGATTGATGCCCTTGTCGTAGACAACGCCGGCCGCCACGTCATCCGCGGTGAAGTCGGTGTGATAGCCGCCAGGCTGCAGGTGGATATCCGCCGCCGTGTGGTAACGAGGAATGGGCAGCTGGGGATCGAGACGCAGGCTGCCCTGACGCCCCGCCCGACGACCGGCTCTGGTTTTCTGGGTTGCGCGCGCGCGGTCGATAAGCGCGGGCAGTTGCCGTTCAGTGGGGTCGATCACGGACTCCCACAACAGTTCCTGGCTGCGGCGCTGCATGGCACTCCAGAACTGGTAGAACGGATCCTGGGTCATGACCTTGCGCACTTCCTCCTGATCGGCAGGTGCACGGCCATGGCGGGCCTTGAACGCGGGCTCTACCCGCGCGGCGTAGACCTTGTAGGCGCCTGGCATCAGTTGGCCGGAAAGATGGCCACGGAAGGCCGAGACGAAATCCTGGCGAGCCTGCTCATCGAGGTTCGCCGAGGGCTGCATGGCGTGCTGGCGGAAATTCGGCATGGACGGCATCCCAAACCTGCGGGAAAACCCGATCCTACCGGCTGGAGCTTCCCGCTCCGGCGCTGCCGCCGGCGTTTGACCGAACGGCGGTTGACTGCCGGATCGGCAGCACTCTTGACGGCAAGGTCAGTCGATATCGCGGTCGACCGCTTTGCCGCCGCCCGACTCGAGGTGTGCGTCGCGAAAGGCCTTGAAGGGGCGCAGCAGCCGTTCGGCGAGTTCGGCACGGCGGTTGGCTTGCTCCGGTGTCTGGCCCTGCTCCAGCGCGATGCGCTCAAGTTCCTCGGGGCCGATCCCGCCCGTACGCTCGAGTGCCTTCTCGAGTGCTGCAATGCGATCAAAAGCCACGGCGAGCTCAGTGGCCATGGCGACATAGGCGGCGTACAACTGGTCCACCGCGGGATCATCGAAGACCTGCGGGCGATGGCCTTTCGGCACCCGCGGCGGCGTACTCACGCCGCGCCCTCGATGAGTTCGATCCACTCACCGGCGGCACCGATGCATACCCCGGCACGGCGTCCGTGGTAGGGCGCCTGCGGGAGCGCACGCGGCGGGGCCAGCCACTCGATGCCTGCCGGAAACTGGCGGACGGCGAAGCTGACCATCGAGATCGCGGGTGGCAACTCGCCGTCGCGGGCGATCCGCGGTTTGGTGGCCGCCGGCATTCGGTCTGCTTCGATGTAGCACTGGCCCTGCAGGGCGAGTGCAGCAAGATCATGCTTGGTGTCAGGCGGCAGGCCCTGCGCATTCGAGAGTACCGATATCACCGCCGGAATTACCGGCGCCTCGGCAACGTTGAAATGCCGGTGGTAAAAATCATTGATCGCGGGTACCGATGCGCCGCCAAGGATGACGATGAAGACCCGATCGACATAGTGCCGCGCATCGGGCACGTCGAACTCGGCCATCTTTTCCTTGAACGAGGTGAGGTAGATCGATTCTTGCGCGGGCCCGAGCACCTGCATGGCGCGGATCTTGTCGGAGAACGACAAATCAGCGGGCGGACCGATGACCTTGAACGGTGAACCGGCGAGCCGCGCCGCGATGCCGTCCGTGTCCTGCACCATCAACTCGGCCGCGTTCCAGCCCATGTGGCAGAACGCCGTGTAGCCGGCGGTCGGTTTGCTTTCGACGAACCGCAGGAAGGTATGGCCCTCGCCCTCGGGCAGCATCAGGGCGTAACGCCGCCCGGCAAGGTTCGGAAGTCCCCACAACTCGGCCTGCGCGGCGCTCAGTCGGCCGTGGTCGACGAGGCCGTAGCCGAGATAAAGGTGGTAGGAGTCGATCAGGTGCTGCAGGTCGGGCGCAGCAATCGTGACGCAGGAAATCGGGCCGATTGCGGGCATGCGGGAATCTCTCGGGCTGAAGTGGGCGAGGACGGAGGCCGGCCTTCGGGTCAGCGAGGCGACTTGCCGAGACCAGCGAGATAGGCGAGCACATCAGCGAGTGCCGCCACCTCCGCATACTTGGCCTGCAGGTCGAAAAGGTTGGCCTCGTGCGGACCGGGAGCGCGATCGCCCACGGCCTCGCGGACGACCACCGGGATGAAGCCGTGCTGACAACAGTCGACGGCACTGGCGCGTACGCAGCCGCTGGTCGAGAGGCCGGCGATCAGCACCGTATCGACGCCTAGCGCGGTGAGCGTAGACGCCAGCGAGGTGGCGAAGAATGCGCTGGCATACTGTTTCGAAATGACCGTCTCGCCGGCGATCGGCTCAAGGCCCGCGGCGAACGCCGCGAGTTCGGGATGAGCGCCCGCCTCGAAGCAGCCAAGGGCGGGAACCTTGCGGAAAAACACGCCACCATCGCGGCCACCCGGCTGATAGACCACATTGGTGTGCACGACCGGGATACCGGCGGCGCGGGCCGCGCGCAGCAGGACTTCACAGTCGGCGCGGGCTTGTTCCACACCCGCGTAGAGTGGCGAATCCTTGACGAGGTACGCGCGTACGAAGTCGATGACCAGCAAGGCCGGACGATTGCCCGGGCTGAGCGTTTTGCCGAAGCCGCCGCGGGCGTAATTTGCTTGCAGGGACTCGCTCACGGCGGTGCTCAGATGACCTTCGCCGCGCGCAGCGCAGCGATCCGCTCGGCGCCATAGCCGAGCAGACGGGCATAGACCTCGTCGTTGTGCTGACCGAGTTCAGTCGGTGCCGCGCTGTGCACACCGCCGGGCGTCGCCGAGAACTTCGGCACCGTGTTCTGCATGCGCAGCTCGCCGAAATACGGGTGCTGCGTGGTGATGATTGCATTGCGCGCCTTGAAATGCGGGTCCTCGAGCATTTCCGGTGCGCGGTAGATCTGTCCGGCGGGCACGCCGAACTGGTCCATCAACTCGAGCACCTTCTTGGTCGACATCGTCTGCGTCCAGGCCTCGATCAGACCATCGAGGAGCTTTTGGTTCGTGCCGCGAGCCTGGTGATTGACGAAGCGCGCATCCGAGGGCCAGGTTGGCTGCTGCATGGCCTCGCAGAGGCGGCCAAACACGGTGTCCTGATTTGCGGCGATCAGCACGAGGCCGTCGCTCGTCTTGTAGACGTTGGATGGTGCAACGTTCGGCAGGATGGCACCCGTACGTTCACGGATGTAGCCGGTCTTGTCGAACTCCGTGATCAGCGACTCCATCATCGCCAGCACTGCCTCGTAAAGCGCCGAATCAACGACCTGGCCGTGGCCGGTCTTCTCGCGATAGTGCAGTGCGCCGAGCGCGCCCAGGCAGGCGAAGGTCGCGGCGAGCTCGTCGCCGATGCTGATGCCCATGCGCGAGGGCGGGGTGGACGGATCGCCGCAGACGTAGCGCAAGCCGCCCATCGCCTCGCCGATCGCTCCGAATCCGGCGCGGTGCGAGTACGGGCCGGTCTGCCCGTACCCGGAGACGCGGATCATGATGATGCGCGGATTGATCTTCGCCAGCTGCTCGTAGCCGCAGTTCCATTTCTCCATCGTTCCCGGGCGGAAATTCTCCAGTACGAAGTCAGCTTTCTCTACTAACTCCTTGAAAAGCTTCTGACCTTCTTCCTGCCGCATGTCGATGGTGACGGCCTTCTTGTTGCGCGCCACCACCGGCCACCAGAGCGACGGCTCGCCCGCCTTCTGGCGCCCCCAGACCCGCAGCGGATCGCCTTGGCCGGGAGGTTCGATCTTGATGACCTCGGCGCCCATGTCGCCGAGCAGCTGACCGCAGAAAGGGCCAGCAAGCAGAGTGCCGAGTTCGAGCACCCGCAGATCGGACAGGGGACCGCGCTTGAAATTCGGATCGACGGACATGCGCATACCTCGGCACGAGTTCGATGGAGACCGGGCGACCTTGTACCGACGGCCGTCCCACGGGTCAAGGATCGCCCATGCACGGATCGCCCATGCGCGCGCCACCGAGAGGTTCTAGAATCGGCCGGGATCGTACGCAACGCAGGAGTGATCGATGGCGCGTGAAATCGAGATCGTCGAAGTGGGCCCGCGGGATGGCCTGCAGAGCGAACCCGGCGTGATGCCGACGGCAGCCAAGATCGAACTCATCGAGCGCCTGATCGACAGCGGCCTGCGCCGCTTGGAGGTCACGAGTTTCGTCAACCCCAAGAAGGTGCCGCAGATGGCCGACGCCGAGCAGGTGCTGGGCGGGCTCAGCAAGCGGGCGGATGTGCGTTACGTCGGCCTCGTCCTCAATCGCAAGGGCTTCGAGCGCGCGGTCGCCGCCGGCTGCAACGAGGTCGGCATGGCGGTGGTCGCGAGCGACACCTTCAACCGCCGTAACCAGGGCGTCGGGACGGACGAGTCGATTGCCGCGTGGCTGGAGATCGCCCGTGAAGCACAGGCCGCAGGAGTGCGGGCGCAGGTGACCGTTTCGGCAGCCTTCGGCTGTCCGTTCGAGGGCGAGATTCCGGTCGCCAGGGTGGTCGAGGTGGCGCGGCGCGTGGCGGAAGCCAACCCGTTCGAAATCGCCTTCGCCGACACCATCGGCGTCGGCGTGCCCGCTCAGGTCAGCGAGATCATCGGCCGCGCGCGCGAAGCGCTGCCGGCCAGCATTCGCTTGCGGGCGCACTTCCACAACACGCGCAACACCGGGCTCGCCAACGCCTACGCCGCCGTCGAAGCCGGCGTCGCGGCGCTCGACTCGAGCGTCGGCGGCATCGGCGGTTGCCCGTTCGCGCCGGCGGCCACCGGCAATATCCCTACCGAAGATCTTGTCTACATGCTGTCGCGCTCGGGCGTGCACACCGGCATCGATCTCGACAAGCTTGTTGCCACGGCGGAGTGGTTGCAGCAGACCCTCGGTCGCAGCGTGCCCGGCATGCTGCTCAAGGCTGGCGGCTTCCCGCGGCCTGCGGCACAGGCCGCCTGATGGCAGTGGTTCGGACGTTGTCTCGCTGCCGATTGCATCGTCCTGACGGTGGCCGGATACTTGGCCTCCGATTTTCCTTCCCTTCCTGATCATTGAGCCCTGGAGGGCGCATGTCATATCGCTTGGGTGTAGACGTCGGCGGCACGTTCACGGACCTGCTGCTGGTGCATGAAAAATCCGGTCAGACCTGGTCCGCAAAGGTGCCCTCGACACCGGCCGACCAGTCGATCGGCGTGCTCAACGGCATCAAGCGCGTTTGCGAACGCGCCGGGATCAACCCCACCGAAATCGACCACGTGATGCATGGCACCACGGTCGCTACCAACACGGTGCTGACCGGCACGGGCGCGCGTTGCGGGCTCGTGACCACCAAGGGCTATCGTCAGGTGCTGCAGATCGCGCGCTCGTTCGTGCCTGGCGGCCTTGGCGGCTGGATCATCTACAACAAGTCGCTGCCGATGGCGCCGCTCGCCTGCACGATCGAGGCCGATGAGCGCGTCAGCGCCAAGGGTGAGGTCGTCCGCGAGCTCGACGAGAAGGCACTGCGCGTCAGTCTGCGCAGCCTGAAGTCGCAGAACATCGAAGCGCTCACCGTGTCGCTCATCAATTCCTTCGCCAATCCCGCCCACGAGCGGCGGGTACGCGAGATCGCACTCGAGGAACTGCCGGGTACCCCGGTGTCGATCTCCTCGGACGTGGTGCCGGAGATGCAGGAGTACGAGCGCACCGTGACCACGGTCGCCAACTCTTACGTCCGCCCGCGCGTCGACCGCTACGTGCGCAACCTCAAGGCGAAGCTCGCCGAGGTCGCGAGCGACGTCAAACTGCACATCCTGCGCTCCGATGGCGGCCTCGCCTCGGCGTC
>CAZIRD010000088.1:2076-12145 GCA_964541625.1 uncultured Acidibacter sp. | reverse complement strand
CCCGGGCGCGAAGCACGGCTTCACCAACCCCGAGGCCACCGAGAAGGGCAAGAAGTACAACCTGCCGCTGGCCTATGACGAGCGCACCGACCGGCAGTCGTGGGAAGACATGAAGGCGTTCTGGTCCAAGGTTTTCCGCTGAGCCAGGCGAACGCCGGGACTCCCATGGCGTCCGCCGCCAGCGTCGTCGGGCTGCCCCGCCGCGACCTGCCGCTCGAAACCGCCACCGCCGAGGCGCTTGCGCCGTTCGGCGAATTGCTCGCCTTCGGTCGCGGTCGCCCGGCGAGCCGCACCCGTTTCTATGACGACGCGGTGGAACTCGCCGCGAAGCCGGCATTCGTCTCCGATGCCGACACCTGCCTGTCGCTGGCGCGCGTGCAACCGCGCACCCTCGAAGTGATCTGGATGGAGCGGCACTTCAAGCACACGCAGGCGTTCCTGCCGCTCAACCATCAGCCGTGGTGTGCGGTGCTGGCGCCGCCGTCCGCGGGCGACCTGCCTGATCTCGCCGCGGCGCGGGCGTTCCGCTTCGACGGCGATTGCGGACTGCTGATGCACCTTGGTACCTGGCACGAGTTTCCGTTCGCGCTCGATGCGGCCGCCGACATGGTGGTGATCCTGCGCCACGAGACCAACCGTAACCTTGATGCCATCGCCGATGGCGAGGCGGTCGGCGAAGACCTCGAGAAGCGCCACATCGGCAAACGCTTCGGCCTGCGCCTCTGCGTCCAGCGCTGAGCGAGCGGATTACTCGTCGAAGCGCAGGTGCTTGACGCTCTTGCCGTGACGACGGATCAGTCGCAGGGCCTCGATGCCGATGCGGATGTGCCGATCGACGTATTCATTGGTGACGCGGCGGTCCGAGGCTTCGGTCTTGACGCCCTCCGGCACCATCGGCTGGTCACTCACCAGCAGCAGCGCTCCGGCCGGGATCGAGTTCGCGAAGCCGGTGGCGAAAATGGTGGCGGTCTCCATGTCGATGGCCATGCAGCGCGTCTTGCGCAGGTATTCCTTGAACTCGTCGTCGTGCTCCCAGACGCGGCGGTTGGTCGTGTAGACCGTGCCCGTCCAGTAGTCGCAGTCGAGATCGCGGATCATGGTCGACACCGCGCGCTGCAGGCTGAACGCCGGCAGCGCCGGCACTTCGGGCAGCAGATAGTCGTCCGAGGTGCCCTCGCCGCGGATCGCCGCGATCGGCAGGATCAGATCGCCGATCTGGTTCTTGCGCTTGAGGCCGCCGCACTTGCCGAGCAGCAGCACCGCCTTGGGTCCGATCGCCGACAGCAGGTCCATCACCGTCGCCGCGTTCGCGCTGCCCATGCCGAAGTTGATCATGGTGATGCCGTCGGCGGTGGCGTTCGGCATCGGTCGGTCGCGGCCGACGATCTCGGCGCCTGTCTGCTGCGCAAACAGCTCGAGGTAGTTGCCGAAGTTGGTGAGCAGCACGTACTTGCCGAAGGCGTCGAGCGGCGTGCCGGTGTAGCGCGGCAGCCAGTTGTCGACGATTTCCTGCTTGGTTTTCATGGCGCCGCAGGTTACCACGACGATCCGCGAATATAATTCGCGCGGCGGCGCAATCCCGTTCGGCCGCAGCTGGAGCCCCTGACGTGACCCCCGCCGCACAAGCCGTGGCCTTCGACCTGCAGCCGACGCTGGAAGGCGTGCTGCTGCGCGTGCGTCCGCTCGCCCGCGATGATTTCGACGCCCTCTACGCGGTGGCTGCGGATCCGCTGCTCTGGGAGCAGCATCCGGCGCGTGACCGCTGGAAGCGCGAGGTGTTCGGCGAGCTGTTCGAGCGGCTGCTCGCGGGCGGCGGTGGTCTGCTGGTCATCGATCGCGCCAGCGGCGAGACGATCGGCAGCTCCAACTACTATGAATACAACCCGGCTGCCCGCGATATCGTGGTCGGCTACACCTTCCTCGCCCGCCGGTGCTGGGGTGGCCGCTACAACCACGAGCTCAAGGCACTCATGCTCGCGCACGCGTTCCGCTACGTTGATCGGGTCTGGTTCCACGTCGGTGTACACAACATCCGCTCGCAGCGGGCGATGCAGAAGGTCGGCGCGACGCTCAGTCACCGCGTCACCCGCGAAAGCGGCGGGGTGACGGCGGAGTTCCTGCACTTTTTCAAGGACAAGCCGGTCATGGACAAGTCATGAAAAGTTGGACGTACCGCTTCGACTTCCGGGTCGGCAACGACGGCTACCAGGTCGAGGCGCCGGTCGGGTTGAAGACGATCGAGACCCGCCTGCTGCGCGACGGTGTCCTTCTCGCCAGCGACAACACCGACGTCATGCAGCCGGGTGGTACGCGCAACCACCGGCTGCACTGCACGCTCGCCGACGGCCGCCAGCTCGAAGTGGAAGCGGGCTACATCGACTGGCGGCGCATGGGCATCGCAGTGCGTGTTGATGGCGTACTGGTGCACGAGAGCCATCCGGGCAAGGCGATCCGCTTTCCGGGTCTTGCCGGTCGCGATCCCGAGGCCTTCGCCCGCCGGCAGGCGCAGTTCGAGGCGCAGCAGGCCGAGCAGTCGGCGGCGTGGGCGCGCAACAAGTACTCCATCTTCGTCGACCTGGCGCTCGGCGCGCTTTTCTTTGCACTGGTGAAATTCACCGATGACCTGCCGTTCTCTGCGGTGGTGACCGCCGGCGCGGGCCTCGGTGTGGTGGTCGTGCAGCGCTTCGTCAAGGTCGACCTGCTCGGCGGCCTCGCGCTGTTCGGTATCGTCATGCTGCTGATCTCTGCCGGCTTCTCGTGGTTCTTCGACGACGACTGGGCGGTGAAGATGAAGAGCACCATCCTCGGTGTGCTGGTGGCGACCGTGACGCTGGCGGACGCGATCTTCCGGCAGGGCCGCTACTTCGGCGCCCGTCTGTTGCGCTACATGATGCAACCGATGGATCCGCAGCGGCTGGCCGGCGGGCTCGGCGTGCTGGGCCTCGTCATGGCCGCAGTCAATTGGGTGTTCGCCGAGTTCACCAGCCAGGACACCTGGCTGTACTACACGAGCTTCGGCGACTTCCTGCTCAGCGTCGTGCTGATGTTCGGCGTGATGCGTTACGCGCGCAGCGAACCACGCTGATCGGACCGCTGCCGCGCGTCATGCCTCCGCGCGGTTGCCGTGGTCGATTTCCATGCTCCCGCTGATGCGAATGCGGACGTCGCCACCTACCCAGACATCGTCCCCGGACCGCTCGATGTACACGCGCCCGCGCCGCTTCAGGGCCGTGCCCTGCGAGACCGTGAATTTCGCAGGGGCCTGTCCCGTCCTGATCAGCCAGACGCCGAGTCCGGCGTTGAGGCTGCCGGTCACCGGATCTTCCGGGACGCCGAGCCCCGGCACGAAGGCACGGACCTCGAAGGCGACCGGCGAGCCTGCCGGATAGGGTCCGATCACGCCGAGCTTCAGGTCGCGCAGCATCACCATGTCCGGCCGCAGACCGAGCACCTGCTCGGCGGATTTCAGCATCACGGCGCACCAGCCGGGGCCGTTGTCGACCCACTGGTGCATGACGATATCCGCCCTCGGCACCCGCAGGCCGGCGGCGATGGTCATGACGGTTTGCTCGTCGATCAGTCCGCTGCGGCGCAGCGGTGGCGCGGCGAAGGCGAGCCGCTCAGCGTCCTGGCGCACGCGCACCAGGCCGATCCCGCATTCCTGCACCACCATGCCCGCCTCGCGGGGCTCGCCGCCGGCCGCGAGCCAGGCGGCGGCGCTGCCGAGGGTCGGATGACCCGCAAACGGCAACTCACCCCCGGGGGTGAAGATGCGAACGCGGTAATCCGCACCGGTGCTGCTGGGCCGCATCAGGAAGGTGGTCTCCGACAGATTGGTCCAGCGCGCGAACGCCGCCATCTGCACCCAGGAGAAGTCATCCGCGTCGTGTACGACGGCGAGCGGATTGCCGAGGAAAGCTTCGGCCGAGAAGACATCGAGTTGATGGAATCGGTGAGTCCGGGACATACGGAAAAGTTAACGCGGAGCAAATTCCCGGGTATGCGCCGGCGCCGGGTGGTGACCACGGTGTGAAAAGCCGGCAACGGACTCCGGCATTGCGTCACGAATTTTCAGCTGATATAGTTAGATACAACACTAAACCATCTTGATGTCTCGGAGTGATCCATGCGAGCCCTTCCAGTCCTTGCCTCATGGGTACTGCTGACCGCTGCCACCGTGTCGCCAGCCGCGACCGAAGTCACGCGCGCGAAGACCATCGCCGCGAAGGGCGTCGCCTCCCTCGTCCTCGAGGCCGGTGTGGGCGGCATGAGGATCGAGCAGGGCTCGGGCAACGCCATCGAGGCCAGCGTCACCCTGCGCGCCAAGCGCAACACCGGCATCTTCACCGCGCTGCCCGATGTCGAGAAGCTCGACATCTCGGCCACGATGCGCGGCGACCAGCTGACGCTCAAGGTCGACTCGAAGAACATCGAGGAGCAGTGGGTCGTGCGTGTGCCGCCGACCACGCTCTCCGCGATGGAACTCAAGCTCGGCGTGGGCGACGTCGCGGTGAACGCTGCAGCCAAGCGGCTTGAGGTCGACGTCGGCGTCGGCGACGTCAATGTCGACAGCAAGTCCGGATCGATCACCCTGCAGGTCGGCACGGGCGGTGCGAGCATCCGCACCAGTCTCGCCAACGCCGGCGAGATCGACGGCAAGTCCGGCGTCGGCAGCGTCTCGCTCAAGGGCCTCGAGGGCACCGTGAAGAGCAAGGCCGTCGGTGGCAGCGTCAGCGGCAAGGGCCGCGGCCAGGAACCCATCGAGGCGCGGGTCGGCGTCGGCAGCGTCGAGATCACGCTGTACGAGTGACGCCAAGTTGCCCGCGACGGCGGCCTGCTCCTAGAATGAGGTCACTGCGCAGCGGGCGTAGTTCAATGGTAGAACTGTAGCTTCCCAAGCTACTAACGTGGGTTCGATTCCCATCGCCCGCTCCATTCACCCACGCGTGTAATCCCTGCGCGATGAATCAAACCGATAGCTTATCCAGCACACCCATCATCCGGCTCTTCGAAAAGACCGATGCCGATGCCGTTAGCGCACTCGTCCTCGGAATTCAGAACGACGAGTTCAATCTGGGGTTGTCGATCTGCGACCAAGCTGATCTGACGGATATCGAGAGCTACTACCTTCGCAGCAACGGAACATTCCTCGTTGCCGAGAATGACCGCTCGGATATCGTCGGAACAATCGGGCTACTACGTCTTCGTGCCGATCTTGGCGTGATGAAGAAATTTTTTGTCGCCGCTTCCTACCGTGGAAAAGCACATGGCATCGCCCACTCGCTCTACCAAGCATTCCTCAATTTCGCACGATCGGAGGGAATTCATCAGATCGTGCTAGACACGCCGTCGGCGGCGACCCGGTCTCACGGCTTTTACCGGTCGGTTGGATTTGTTCAGATCGCGAGGCACGACCTGCCTGTGATGTATGACTTCCCAGAGCGAGATACCCTGTTTTTCAAATTGGATTTATAGATATGCGCGCCCTGTAATGCGCCATACCAATGCGCCACACCATAAAGACACGCAGATCGATTTCGCAGCAAAAATACAGGGCTTTGAGTCACATCAAAGATTGCGGCTGCCCTTGCCAAGCTGCTAAGGCGGGTGCGCGTCTCGGTCTCGCCCGGTTTCGAGGTCGACGTGGCGCGAACCGCGCTCGCGTTTTCGATCGCGAGACCTGACGGCACCCGCCGCGAGGAAAAGCTGGCACTCGAGCTGGTCGAGCAGGACATGATGGAACGTTTCGACGGCGTGATGCGCCGCTCCACTCCCAAGCCGACCTACGTGCTTCGTCTCGCACCGGCTGATGCAAGAAAGTTTGCCGATATCTTGAAGTCCGCACTCGCGAAAGATAGGGGTGCGAAGCGAACCTTCAGCGTGACGGCACCGTTTTCCACCGTGCCGCGCTGAGAGGCCGCTCGTTCCGCAGGCGTCGATTCGCGGTTGACGCCTGTCTCAAGGCCGCCGCCAGCACGCCGACCAAGACCTGCGGGAACCCGACTACAGCAGCGCGAGCTGGTCTCGGGTGAGTCGTGCCTGCCCGGCGTCGGCGGCCTTGGTGAGGGCCTTGGTCGCGAGCAGGCGATCCCGCTCGCAGTCTTCACTGCGCCCCTCCAGTTGGGCCAAAGCCGCCTGGGCGAGCAGTCGGCGGGACTTTTCGACGATCCCGCCCTTGCCGGCCTCCAGATGCCGGCGGAGCGCGTCAACGTCTCCGGCGAGCCACGCACAGATGGCGAGTTCGATATGGATCGACTGTCTGAAACCGGCGGGGTACTCGTCGACGCTGTCGTGCAGAAGTTGGCGATACCGCGAGATGTCGGGCTCGTTGCGGCAATCGAGCGCATGGCTGAGCAGATACAGCCAGCCGCCGGTACGCCGAAGGGGGTCCGTGGAGTCCGCCCTTGCGAGCTCGGCAAGCGCCGCGGGATCCCAATCACGGGGACGAACGCCGTCCAGACTCTGCGCGAAGATCTGCAGGAGTGCGCCGCGTTCAACGACTGCGCTGCCGCCGCGCAGGACATCGATGAGCTGCATGCCGTCGCTCATGAACCCGCCCGAACGGACCGGGATCAGCGTGACCACGAAAATCCCGAGCGAGGTGGCGGCGATGAACACGCAATACGCCGCGACCCTCGGCTCGGCTACGCCGGCCAGCAGAACGGCCAAAATCGTCAGCAGCAGGCTCGCCAGCGGACCGCCGGCGATCAGCACCAGCAACTGTCGCTCAAGGGCAGCGCCGACTTTCGTCGGCACCGTGGCGGCCAGGCCGCCCATGAGTGCGACATTGGTGTTCCACTCGAATCGCGTGCCCGACACCGAGGCATGCCAACCGAACGGTCCTACGATCAGCAACAGAAAGCGCATGCCCTGCGACATGCCGCCGAGCAGGTGACCGACTTCATGCGCGGCAAGCACGATCAGGATCAGGACGGGGAGCGCGAGCAAGTCCCAGGCCGTCAGGATGGCGTCGGCCGCGACGAGCTGCTGTACGAGATGGCTCTCCCGCAGCGACGACTCGATGAGCGACTTTGTCGCCCACATGAGCAGCCCGCTGATCGCGGCACCGATGAGGACACCGACGAGTAGCCCTTTGGCCCCGCTTTTATGGGTGTCGCGAGAGGCGGCTTGAGGTTTGTTTTCCATCGTGGTCCCCTATCCGGCGCGAGATTACAGCAGTTCGCAGCGGGCCTGTGAGGTGAGGCCCGGGGGGTGGAACTGGCATCCCTCGCAACCGCCGGTCACCATCAATATGAAGTTCACGGTATCAACATGAAGTTCACGGTATCGGCCATGCTGATCGTGGTGGGGTTGATTCATCTGCTGCCGCTCTCGGGAGTACTCGGCAACACGCGGCTCGAGGCGCTGTACGGCGTGCCCATCCGTGGGCCGGACCTCGAGATCCTGATGCGGCATCGTGCCGTGCTGTTCGGTCTGCTCGGCGCTTTTCTCATCTACGCCGCGTTTCGCCCGTCGCTGCAGGCGGCTGCCTTCGTCGCCGGTTTCGTCAGCGTGGGATCGTTCATGCTGCTTGCCGCGTCAGTCGGCGGCTACAACGCGAGGCTTGCGACAGTCTTCAACGCCGATATTGTCGCCCTCGTCTGCCTGGCGATCGGCCTGGTGGCGTGGTGGCGATCATCAGGGGGCTCGTCGGCCCCGTGACCACGCCTGCGCTGCGTGGCATCCTCGCGGCGTGATTACAGAATTCCCCGATCGGCTGAGCGTCGATCCCCAGAGCCCGCACCATGACGCGACGCTGCTCGAGCGCAGCATCGGCATCCGCCTCAACGGCGTCGAGTACACCAACGTCGAGGAATACTGCATTTCCGGGGGCTGGATTCGCGTGACCCTCGGCAAGGCCCTCGATCGTCGCGGCAGACCGCTGACCATACAGCGCAAGGGCGTCGTCGAGCCTTTCTTCAAGGACTGATGCCGACATGCCGAACGACCCCGATTCCGCACCGACCGTGGCCTTAGCCGCAAGGACCTTGCAGCGGCCGCGGGGGTAAACCCCCAGACCATCGGGTTCCTCGAGCGCGGCTCCGACAGTCCGAGCGAGGAACTCGCCCTGAAGTTGGCTGCGGTGTTCGATGTGCCGGTCGAGGCCCTGTTCTCCCTGCAACTTTTCCCGGCGCTTGCGACCCAGCTCACGGGCGCGGGCGGATCCTGAAGTTCGACATAATGCGTGCATGAGCAACGGAGAAACAGACCTGAGGCAACCGACTCTGGTGGGCAGCCTACTGCGCATCGATCCTACCCTTGAGGAAGATCTCGAGGGTCTTTATGCCGCTGCCAGCGATCCGCTGATCTGGGCGCAGCATCCCGCGCACGACCGCTGGAAGCGCGAGGTCTACGAGAAGGTCTTCGCAGGGCAGCTGGCCTCGGGCGGCGGCGTTACGGTGCGGGAGCTCTCGAGCGGTGAGATCATCGGCGCGTCTCGCTACTACGACTGGAATCCTGCGGAGCGGCATGTGTCGATCGGCTTCACCTTTCTGGTGCGGCGATGCTGGGGCGGCAGGTTCAACCACGAGATGAAGCGGCTGATGCTCGAGCACGCTTTCCGCTACGTCGATCGCGTCTGGTTCCACATCGGCGTCGACAACCGGCGTTCGCGCCAGGCCATCGAGGCCATCGGTGCAGCATTCGACCGCGAGATCATGAACGACCCCGCGTGGAACGGCGTCTCGATGGCCTACTACTACATCGACAAGCCACGGCACGCGGCATGAGCGTAGGCCCCGGAAGCTATGCGGTGATCTTCGTCAGCGAGCGCACGCCCGACGATCAAGAGGGCTACGAGTCGATGGCAGCCGAGATGGTGCGGTTGGCACAGGCGCAATCAGGCTTCATCGACATGCAGAGCGTGCGCGGCAGCGACGGTGTGGGAATCACCGTGTGCTATTGGGAATCGGCCGAAGCGATCGCAGCATGGAAGAGCAACGTCGACCACGCGGCGGCGCAGGAACAGGGCAGGGCCAGCTGGTACTCGTCCTACGCGGTCACCATCGCGAGAGTGCTGCGTTCCCACGGACAAGTTAGCCGCCGATGAGAGCCTGCTCAATGAACATCCGGTACATCACCCGTCCCGGCGCGAACGTGAACGCTCCTGCCAGGAAGATCGCCAGGAAATAGAGCCGTCGCATGGCGCTGCCGTGCGCAGCATGATCGCCGCGCCGCAGTGCGCGCACCGACTGCCAGACTCCGAACAGCGTGTACGGCACGAGCAGGTGGATGGGCCCTAACACCAGTTCGCCCACCCTGAGCAACGGCCACACCTGCGAGGCGATGGAAAGCGCGCTCAGGGCGGTGACCGTCATCAGCGCGACGAACACCACGCCGCCCGCACGGTGCAACGGGCTGCCTTTGCGGCTGACGAAGATCAGCCAGCTGCCGATCAGGAAAGCGGGCAGGATCGTGGCGACGTGAACCCTGATCGGCAGCGATGCTTCGAGCAGCGGAGAAAGATCCACGTTTTGTCTTTTTGCTGCGCGGCGTCAGGGCAGGCGGGTGGCCACCATCGCCGCGGCCTCGGCCGTCGCGGGGTCCGCCGACAAGCCGCTGACCACGCCCTTGCGGTCCGCTAGCAGTCGGTTCTGGCTGGCCTTGAACTTGGCTTCGATGCTGTCGAGCGTGAAGCGCAGGCCGACGATACCCGTCAGCATTTTCTCGATGTAGGCGTCCGGTGCGTCGCTGACCGCCCAGGGCTGCGCGCGTGCAGCCTCCATCTTGCGGGTCAGCCGGTCGACGATGTCGTGCTTGCCGTCGCGGTCCTGCACGGTCTGCAGCGTCCCGCGCAGGTGTACGCTCGCGTAGTTCCAGGTGGGGACCACTTCGTGCGTGACCGGTTTGCTGGGGTATAGCGACGGTGACACATACGCCGAAGCGCCACTGAAGACGAGAACCGCCTCGATGCCGTCGCCGACCACTTTCCAGGTGGGATTGGACTTCGAGACATGCGCGATCAGCTGCTCGCCCGGCGCGATCGCGCCAAGACGCATAAAGGGCATGTGGTCCACGTGGGCACGCCCGTCGACTACCAGCACCAGCGTGGCGAGCGGATGTGCATCGA
>CAZIRD010000088.1:0-1976 GCA_964541625.1 uncultured Acidibacter sp. | reverse complement strand
GCAACCGGCTCGGACGCTCATCGCCGAGCGCTGCCTCCACCTGTTTGCGGGTGACGAGCTGGATCCAGTAGAACTTCTTTGGCTTCGGCTCCGACACCTCAGGCTCCCTTCTTGAACGGCTTGATCGAGAACAGCTCGGGAATTTCGGCGTCCAGCGCCTTGGCGATCTTCAGTGCGAGCAGCAGGCTGGGACTGTACTCACCGCGCTCGAGGTAGCCGATGGTCTGGTAGTGAACGCCTACGGCATCGGCGAGTTCCTGCCGGGTCAGGCCGCGCGCATTGCGCAGTTCCTCCACCCGGTTGAAGACGGGGTCTTCCTTCTGCCGACTCATGTTCATAGCATACATGCTACGAGTCGCTTTGCCAATCAGCGCGGCGGTGCGGCAAGGCCACGTATACTCACGGCAGGAGATCCTTGCCAATAACGATGAAAACCCTCGGCCGCATCCTGCTCAAGGGCTTGCTGACCATCCTGCCGATCAGCCTCACGCTGTATTTCGTCTATTGGCTGGGGGTCACCGCCGAGACCCTGCTGTCCGGTCCGCTGAAATGGCTGCTGCCGGCGGAGTTTTACCGACCGGGCATGGGGCTCATCGCCGGCTTCCTGCTGCTGATCCTCATCGGTCTGCTGGTCAACGCCTACATCGTCCGGCGCTTGTTCGACCTCGGCGAGTCGTTGCTGCTGCGCGTGCCGGTGGTCAAGACCGTGTTCGCCGCGCTGCGCGATCTCACCGGTCTGATGCGCGTCGGCGGCTCGGGCGGCGATCTGCAGCGGGTGGTGATGGTCGACTTCGGACCGGGCCGGGTGATCGGCTTCGTGACTCAGGAAAACGCCAGTCTGCCAGGGCTGGGAACGGATGAAGCGCTGGTGGCCGTTTATCTGCCCATGAGCTACCAGATCGGCGGCTATACGCTCTACCTGCCGCGCGAGCGCATTGTGCCAACCGACCTCTCGGTCGAGGCGGCGATGCGTATCGTGTTGACGGGCGGGCTGCAGAACAAGTGAGGTGCACTGTCCATGACCCAGGTTGATTACTCCACGCGCGGCCGAGTCGCCGTGATCGCCTTCCAGTCCCCGCCGGTCAACAGTCTCGGCCATGCGCTGCGTCGCGACCTGTTGTCAGCGCTCGAGCGGGCTGCCGCCGATGAGGCGGTGGATGCCGCGGTGCTGGTGGGCGCCAATGCCACCTTCAGTGCCGGCGCGGATATCCGCGAGTTCGGCGGTAACGAGGCCAGGCGCGGACCGTCGTTGTGGACGTTGAACAATTTTCTCGATGGCATGGCGAAGCCGGTGGTCGCCGCCATTGAAGGCGTAGCGCTCGGTGGCGGACTGGAACTCGCGATGAGCTGCCATCACCGCGTGGCACTCGTCAGCGCGAAAGTGGGCCTGCCCGAGGTCAAGCTGGGTCTGCTGCCCGGCGCGGGTGGCACGCAGCGCCTGCCGCGATTGATCGGCGTCGAGGGCGCCATCAACGTCATGCTTTCCGGCGAGCCGATGCCAGCGGGCCTGTTCGCCAAGTCGCCGCTCTTCGATCAGGTTGTCGAGACCGACCTCGTCGGTGCCGCCGTGGCGGTTGCGGAGGCTTCGGTCACGGCAGCGAAGGCCGGCAAGCCGCTGCCGCGCGCGCGCGACCTCAAGGTCCGCGAGCCTGACCTGCAGGCGCTTTGCCAGTTTGCCCGCAATACGGCGAAGACCGCGTTCAAGGAATACCCGGCGCCGCTCGCCATCATCGACGCCGTGCAGGCAGGCGCCGAAAAATCCTTCGATGCGGGCGTCGCCGAGGAAGCAAGGCTCTTCCGTCAGCTCATGGATAGCCCGGTCTCGGCGGCGCTGCGACATGTTTTCTTTGCCGAGCGCGCCGCGGCACGCATCGACGATCTGCCGGCGGGCACGAAGCCCCGCGAGATTCGTCGCGTGGCGGTCATCGGCGCCGGCACCATGGGCACCGGCATCGCCATCAACTTCCTCAACGCCG
>CAZIRD010000087.1:0-12562 GCA_964541625.1 uncultured Acidibacter sp. | reverse complement strand
GCGACCTGCTTGCCGGCCTGCACGGCAACGAAGGCCGCGCGCATCGCCACCTCGGTCTTGCCGAAGCCGACGTCGCCGCAGACGATGCGATCCATCGGTTGCTCGGCGTCGAGGTCGGCGACCACCTTGCCGATTGCTTCGGCCTGATCGGCGGTCTCCTCGAACGGAAAGGCATTGGCGAAAGCCTGGTATTCGAGCTCGCGCGCGGCAAGTCGCAGGCCGCGACGCGCCTTGCGCTGCGCGTAGAGGTCGAGCAGTTCCGCGGCAACGTCACGCACCTTTTCGGCGGCGCGCCGGCGGGCGCGGCTCCACTGATCGGTGCCGAGTTTGTGCAGCGGCGCGGATTCCGGCGCCGCACCCGAATAGCGGCTGATCAGATGCAGGGAATGCACCGGCACATACAGTCGATCGCCGCCCTGGTATTCAAGCACCAGGAACTCGCCACTCTGTCCCCCCACCTCCATGACCTGCAGGCCGACGTAGCGGCCAACGCCATATTCCTCGTGGACCACCGGTGCTCCCGCGCTCAGCGTCTGCAGGTCGCGGAGGATCGCGTTCGGATCGGCGGTCACCTTGCGCCGGCGGCGCTCCTGCCGCGCGCGCGTGCCGAAGAGCTGCGATTCCGAGAGTACGCTGAGCGGCGGATCCTCCAGCGCGAGACCGCTGAGTTCCGGTGCCACCGTCAGCGCGAGCCGCTCGCTGCCCGCGACGAACTGCTGCCAGCCTTCGCAAGCCGCGGCCCGCAGGCCCGAACCGCGCAACAGTTCGCCGAGCACCTCGCGACGTCCCGGTGAGTCGGTGGCCAGCAGCACTCTGCCCGGATGCGCGGCGAGGAAGGTCTGCAGCGGTGCCAGAGGTTTCTCGGCCCGTGCATCGAGCCGCAGCTCCTGCGGCAGCCGTGAGCCGAAATGACACTGCGTCGGATCGTCATCGGCGTTGCGGAAGCTTTCCACCACGATGCGCGGATGAGCGGCGATTGCGGTGCTGACGCTGGCGTGATCGATGAACAGCTCGTCCGGTCGCAACAGCGGCCGTTCGATATCGCCGCAGCGATCGTCGTGACGCGTCTGCAGCGTCTGCCACGTACGCTCGATCGCCGGCTCGAGGCCACCACTCAGGTCGACCACCAGCGCCTCGGCGGGCAGGTAGTCGAACAGCGTCTCGGTAGCCTCGAAGAAAAGCGGCAGGTAAAACTCGATGCCGGCGGGCGCCATGCCGTCGCTGACGCCGCGGTAGATCGCACTGCGCGTCGGGTCACCCTCGAAACGGGTCCGGTAGCGGCGCCGGAATGCCCGTACCGAGTCGCCATCGAGCGGCATCTCGCGTGCCGGCAGCAGACGTACCGAAGCGAGCGGCTCCAGCGAACGCTGCGTCTGCGGATCGAAGCGGCGGATCGCCTCGATCTCGTCATCGAAGAGATCGATGCGCAGCGGCGCATCGGCGCCCATCGGATAGACATCGAGCAGCGAGCCGCGCATCGCGTATTCGCCGGGCCCTGCGACCTGACTCACGCTCGAATAGCCGGCCTCCGTCAGACGCAGCCGAAACGCTTCGAGCGCGAGCCGCTCACCGACTGCCAGCGAGAAGCTGCGACTGGCGACATACTGGCGTGGCGCGAGGCGCTGCAGCAGGGTGTCGAGCGTAACGAGCAGCAGCCCGCGCCGCAGTGTCGGCAGTTCGGCAAGCGCGAGCAGCCGTTCGCTGATGATGTCGGGGTGCGGCGAGAAGACGTCGTAGGGCAGCACCTCGGCGTCTGGCAGGGTGAGGATGCGCAGCGTCGGTGGCGCGAAGAAGCCGAGTTCCGCGCGGCGCCGCTCCAGACTGCGGCTGTCGGCCTCGATGACCAGCCAGGGCCGGCTGTCGGCGTCGGCGGCCTCGGCGAGGGCGAGCGCGGTGGCGCTGCCATGCAGGCCCGTCCAGTGCACCTGCGGGCGCCCGGATTGGGGGAGGAGGGGCCGGAGGAGCCGCGACATGGGCGCGCAAGCTTACAGCGCCGTCCCGGGGAGGCAAGCCCCGCGATGTGGTTAAATCCTCCCGGCATGTTCCAGCCTCTCTCGCTGTTCGTCGGCCTGCGCTACGTGCGCTCGCGAACGCGGAAATTCTTCGTTTCTTTCATCACCTGGGTGTCGCTCGCCGGGGTCGCCGTGGGCGTAGCCGCGCTGATCGTGGTGCTGTCGGTGATGAACGGCTTCGAGGGGGAACTGCGTGAGCGGCTGCTCGCGCTCTCGAGCGATGCACGCGTGATCGTCGCCGAGGGCGGCGGCGGTCGCGCCGGCGACTATCCCTGGCAAGGCGCACTCGCGGTGCTCGGTGCTGATCCCAGAGTCCGCGGCGTTGCGCCCTACGCGGAAATCCAGGCGCTGGCGCTGCGCTCGCCGGAGATGCTGCCGGTGCAGCTGCGCGGCATTGATCCCGCACTGGAGCCGCAGGTGTCGGCGGCGGCGGCGGCGATGGTCGACGGTCGTCTCGATGATCTCGTGGCCGGCGGCGATCGGCTGGTGCTCGGCAGCGTCGTGGCGCGGCTGCTTGGCGTGGTGCGCGGCGATCGCGTCACGCTGCTCGTGCCGGGTGTTGGCGACGATGGCGCGCCGGCGCCCCGGCTGCGGGAGTTCACCGTCAGCGGAATCTTCGAAGTCGGTCTGCATGATCATGACGGCACATTGGCGCTGGCGCATCTCGATGATGTGCGTGGGCTCACGGCGGATGACGCGAGAGCCTTCGGCCTGCACGTCAAGCTGACCGATGCGCTGCTTGCGCCGACCGTGGCGCGTGAGCTTGGCGCGCGACTCGGCAAAGGTCTCGAGCTGCGCGACTGGACCGCTGATCATGCCAATTATTTCCGGGCCATCCGCATCGAGAAGGCGATGATGTCGATCATCCTGATGCTGATCGTCGGTGTCGCTGCGTTCAACATCGTCGCCATGCTGGTGATGGTGGTCACCGACAAGCGTACCGACATCGCGATCCTGCGCACGCTCGGCGCCTCGCCACGCAGCGTGCTCGGCGTGTTCCTCACGCAGGGCGTGGTGATCGGCTGGGCGGGCGTCGCCCTGGGTGTACTGCTCGGCGTTGGACTCGCGCTCAACGTGGGTGACATCGTACCCGTGCTCGAGCGTACGTTCGGCTTCCGGGTGATGGATCCTAGCGTCTACTACGTCACGCGCATTCCCGCGGAGCTGCGCGTCGCCAACGTCGTGTCGATTGCGGTCGCGGCGCTGCTGGTCACGGCGGCGGCCACGATTTATCCCGCGCTGCGGGCCGCACGGGTCGCGCCCGCCGAAGCGCTGCGCTACGAGTAGACGATGACCCGCTCCTGGGAATGGCTGGTCGGCACGCGCTACCTGCGCTCCTCGCATCGGCGCGGTTTCGTATCCTTCGTTGCCTTCATCTCCACCGCCGGACTGATGCTCGGCGTTGCGGTGCTGATCGTCGTGCTGTCGGTGATGAACGGCTTCGAGCGCGAGCTTCGCGCGCGCATTCTCTCGGTCACTGCGCACGCCACGTTGATGGGACTGGAGGGCACGCTGCCCGACTGGCGCCGGGTACGCCTGCAGGCGCTGACGGCGCCGGGCGTGCGCCATGCGGTGCCCTATATCGAGGCGCAGGCGATGGTCGGGCGCGGCACGCGGGTGCTCGGCAGCGCCGTACGCGGCGTCCAGCCCGAACTCGAGCGCGAGGCCACCGGGCTCGCGCAACACTTGCGCGGCGCGCGCATGGAAGACCTTGTGGCCGGTTCGTGGCGGGTGATCCTCGGCGCCGCCCTGGCGCGCGAGCTGGGCGTCCGCCGCGGCGATGACGTGGTACTGATCGTCCCCGAGGGCAGTGCGACGCCGCAGGGGGTGGTGCCGCGCATGCGTCGACTGCGGGTGATCGGCACCTTCGATTCGGGAATGTACGAGTTCGATCGCGGCCTCGCGATCATGCATATGGCCGACGCCGCGCGGCTCTATCGCCTCGGCGATGAGGTCAGCGGCATTCGTCTCGCGCTCGATGAGCCGCTGCGCGCGCCGCAGACCGTGCGTGACCTTGCGCTGGCATTGGGCGGCGGGTACTACGTCAGCGACTGGACGCGCAACCACGCCAATTTCTTCCAGTCGATCGAACTCACCAAGGGCATGATGTTCATCATCCTGCTGATCATCGTCGGCGTGGCGGCCTTCAACATCGTCTCGACGCTGGTGATGATCGTCAAGGAAAAGCAGGGCGACATTGCCCTGCTGCGCACGCTCGGAGCCTCGCCGGCCGGCATCCTGCGCACCTTCGCCGTGCAGGGCGTGCTGATCGGCGCGGTCGGCACCGTCGGCGGCGCAGTGCTCGGTATCGTGCTCGCCAACAATGTCGAAGCCATCGTCGGCGGCATCGAGAGCCTCTTCGGCGTACAGTTCATGGATGCGAGGGTGTATTTCATGACCGACCTGCCGGCCCACGTCGAGGCGCTCGATGTGCTGCGCGTCTGCGGTGTGGCGTTCGCGCTCTGCGCGGCGGCGACGATCTACCCCGCCTGGCGCGCCTCGCGCACCCAGCCTGCCGAGGCCTTGCGCCATGACTGACCACGTCCTCGAAGCCGAGGGTCTGGTGCGCGAATTCCGCGAGGGCGAGGCGACGCTGCGTGTGCTCGACGGCTTGTCGTTGCGGCTCGCCCGCGGCGAGTGCGTGGCCATCGTCGGCGCCTCCGGTTCCGGCAAGACCACGCTGCTGCAGATTCTTGGCGGTCTCGATCGGCCCGACGCCGGCCATGTCCGCATCGAGGGTCGCGACCTGCACACCCTCAGCGAGGCCGAGCGTGGCGTGCTGCGCAATCGTTCGATCGGCTTCGTCTACCAGTTCCACCACCTGTTGCCGGAATTCAGCGCGCTCGAAAATGTCGCCATGCCGCTGCTCGTGCGGCGCATGCCGACCGCCGCGGCGCGTGCGCGCGCCAGCGAACTGTTGCGCGAGGTCGGACTCGGCGAGCGGCTGACGCACAGGCCGCACCAGTTGTCGGGCGGAGAGCGCCAGCGGGCGGCGGTGGCTCGTGCGCTCGTGACCGAACCCGCGCTGGTCTTTGCCGACGAACCGACTGGCAATCTCGATGGGCGCAACGCCGAGCAGGTCTTCGAACTGATGCTGCGCCTCAACCGCGAGCGGCGTACGACCCTGGTGATCGTCACCCACGACCCGCGGCTTGCCGCACGCACGGATCGCATCCTGACCCTCGCCGAGGGGCGACTCCTCGAGCAGGGCTGATATCGCGGCGTTCCGCCGCTTTCAGCCCTTGGGTCGACTGCTGCGCCTGCGGTACTTCTGCCGCACCCGCCAGCGCCACAGCCGATCCAGCGACAACCAGCCGACGATCCCGCAGATCGCGGCACACACCACGCAGCCGAGCAGGAACGGTTTCCACATCGGGCCGAGTCCACTCTGCAGCCAGTCCCAGCTGAGCGCGAAGCGGAACTCTCCGGAGGACTCGCCGAGCAGCGTGCGTCCGATGAGGTAGGCCACGTAATAAATCGGCACCACCGTAAGCGGGTTGACGATGAACACCGTGCCGAGCAGCACGGGCACGTTCAGCCGCAGGAGCATCGCCAGCATGAGCGCAAGCGGGATATGCACCGGCAGCGGCACGAAGCAGATCGAGAGACCGACGCCAAAGGCGGCGGTGATGCCGCGCCGTTGCATCGACCAGAGACGCGGGTCGATGAACACATGCGCGAAGGGGCGTGCGTACCACGTATCGCGCAGCGCCTGCGCGCGTCGGCCGAGTTGACGGATGGTGTTGCGGAGCATCGCGGGGCCGCACTCTAGCAGTACGGTCGCTGCCGGCGCGATGCTGGCGGGCAATCTTGCGGTGTTGTACGGGCCGCTGCGTCCGACGCTGCTGACGTTCGTTGCGCTCGGCCTTGGCTTGCTGCTCGCCCTGGGTCTGTGGCTGGCGGCGCGCGCGTCAGCGGTGGCCGTCCGCCATGTGCTGCGTCGTCTGGCGTTGGTGGTCAGTGTCTGCAGCCTCGCGGCCGCCGTGACGCTGGTGATGGCACTCGATCAACTCGCCCAGCGCTGGTCGCCGCTCGACGAGGGCCATCGGGTGATCGCCGAGGTCGAGGTCGATTCACTCATCCTCGGCAGCGGCGCCACGCTCGAGTTCGACGCCTGGCTGCAGATCGAGGCACCAGCAGCCTTGCAGCGACGCCTCCGCGCGCGCGTCGCGTGGCGCAATCCACCGGCCGCGACGCCGCGTGCCGGCGAGCGCTGGCGCTTGCTGCTGCAACTTTCCGCACCGCGCGCGAACCGCAATCCCGGCGGCTTCGACGAACAGCGCGAGTTCTTCCGCGAACGGCTGCAGGCGCGGGCGGTGGTGGTTCCCGCGCGTCTCAACCAGCGCCTTGCCGCATCGCCGGACTCGCTGCTCGCGCTGCGCGAGCGTATCGCCCGCCGGATCCGCGACGCGGTGATCGACCGCGATGCCGCGGCGCTCTTCGCGGGACTCGCGGTCGGCGCCACCGGCGAAATCAGTCGCGAGCAATGGCGCACCTTCAGCGCCACCGGCACCACCCATCTCGTCGCCATCTCAGGGATGCACGTGACGCTTTTCTGCTGGCTGGTTGCTGCGCTCGCGCGCCTTGTCTGGCAACAACTGCCGCCGCTTGCCGCCCGGGTCGACCGGGAGCCCTTCGCCGCCGCTCTCGGCGTGCCGGCAGCATTCGGTTACGCGCTGCTCGCGGGCTTTGGCATTCCAACGCAGCGCACCGTGGCGATGCTCGCGACCTGGTGGCTGTTGCGCCTCTCAGGTCGCGTGCAGGGTGAACTCGACGCCTTCGGGTTCGCGCTGATCGTGGTGCTGCTGATCGACCCTTTCGCGCCGCTCGCCGCGGGTTTCTGGCTGTCATTCGTGGCGATGTTCGCGCTGATCGCCGCTGGCAAATCGGCCGGTGGCGGCTTGCGCGGCTGGATCCGCGACAACCTGCGCACGCAGTGGTGGGTCGGACTTGCACTGTTGCCGTTCACGCTGGTCTGGTTCGCAAGCATCCCGCTGGCTGGGCTGTTGGTGAATTTGCTGGCAATCCCGCTCTTTACCGGCGTGCTCGTACCCGTGGCCTTGCTGGGCAGTGCGCTCGGCAGCCTGTCGACGGCGGCGGCGCGGCCGCTCTGGTGGCTAGGCGAACGGGTCCACGAGTGGCTGTGGCCAGCGCTCGTCGCCGTGGCGGCACAGCCTTACGCGGTGATCGAAATCGATCTCGCTGGCCTGCTATCGCGCCTTGCCAAGGTCCAACCACGGCATGGCGAGCTGATGTTTACAGCGCTCGATGCGGGCGACGGCGCCGCGTTCATCCTGCGTACGCAAGGGCATGTGCTCGTCTACGGCACGGGCGAGCAGTACGCGAGCGAGGGCCGGGCAGCCGAGCGGCTGCTGGTGCCGGCACTGCGTGAGCTGGGTGTCGAGCGGGTCGACCTGCTGATCCTCGCCCGCGCGCACGCCCAGCACGCAGCGGGCGCTGCGCGCCTGCGTGCGGCGATGCCGGTGAGAGAACTGCGCGGCGGCGGCGAGTGGCCCGGAGCACACTGGCCGATGGACGACTGCGCCAGGACGCGTCGCTGGCGCTGGGACGGGGTCGACTTCAGCACCTTCGGCACAGCCGGCGGCTCCTGTGTGCTGCGCGCCGGTTTCGCCGCCGGACCCAGCGTGCTGATCCCCGAGCGACTCGACGAGCACGAGTCGGCGACGCTCGCGGCGCGCGCCCGGACCGGCGGACTTGCACTCGGGGCAACGCTGGTCGTCGCGCCGCGGCGCGGTTCGGTGCGGGCCGTCGACACGGACTTCGTCGCCGCCGTCGCGCCGCAGTGGGTGCTCGTCACCGGTCGCGACGCTTCGAACGCGCGGCAGCGGCAGGTTGCCGCGCGGTGGCGGATCGACCCACAGCGGGTGGTGCTGCTCGCCCGGGAGGGCTCGGTCTCGCTGCAGATGCGCGCCGGCCTGCCGCCGCGCTGGCGGGCCTACACTGACCTGCATCGTGCCCCCCTCTGGCGGTATCATGCAGGGCCTTGATGTCGGCACGCTGACGCCACGCAGGATCCTCCACTTCCTTGAGCCAGAGGCCGGTCGAAATAGCCGATGCTGCGAAGGTCTACCGTCGCCTGCTCGGCTACGCGAGACCGCACCTCGGCATGTTCTTCATCGGCGTACTCGGCATGGCGCTGTTCGCCGCCACCGACGCCTTGCTTGCCGTGCTGGTGCAGCGTTTTCTGGGCGGTACCTTCGTCAACCCTGATCCGCGCATCCTCTGGATCATTCCGCTCGGTGCGGTCGGACTCTTCCTGCTGCGTGGCATCGGTGACTACGTGGCCAACTATTTCCCCGGCTACGTCGGTCGCCAGATCATCAAGACCCTGCGGGCCGAGCTGTTCGCGCACTACCTGCGCCTGCCGACGCGCCACCATGACAACGAAGCCTCGGGGGCGATGCTTTCGCGGCTGACCTACAACATCGAACTCGTCGCCGAGGCGACCACCAACGCGGTCACCGTGATCATTCGTGACACGCTCACGATCGTCGGTCTGATCGGCATGCTCCTCTGGTACAACTGGCAACTTGCGCTGTTCGTGCTGGCACTCGCGCCGCCGATCTCCTGGCTGATCCAGTACATCAACCGTTCGTTCCGTCGCTACAGTGCCCGCATCCAGGCGTCGATGGGCGATGTCACGCGTGTCGCCAAGGAAGCGCTCGACGCGCAACGCGTCATCAAGAGCTTCAACGCCGAGCAGTACGAAGAGTCGATCTTCGCCGAGGCCAATGAACGCAATCGGCGCAGCAACATGCGCTTGATCGGTGCGCGAGCGCTCGCCAATCCGGTGGTGCAGGTGATCGCCTCGCTCGGTCTTGCCTGCGTGCTCTTCTTCTCGATTCGCCAGGTCTTCACCCACGAAATGCGGGTCGATGAATTCATGGCGTTCATGACTGCGCTGCTGCTGGTCACTGCCCCGCTGCGCCGGCTCGTGCAGGTGTTCGGCCCGCTGCAGCAGGGCATCGCGGCCGGCGCGAGTGTGTTCGAGGTGCTCGATCTGCCGCCTGAGGATTCCGGGGGATCGCGCCCGCTCGACCGTGCCCGCGGCGAGATCGAGTTCCGCAACGTGAGCTTCGCCTACCCGGGCGCCGCGATGCCGGCGCTTGCCGAGGTGAGTTTCCGTGTACAGCCCGGCCAGACGGTAGCACTGGTCGGCAGATCGGGCAGCGGCAAGAGCACACTCGCCAACCTGCTGCCGCGCTTCCTTGATCCCGATGCCGGCAGCGTGTTGCTCGATGGCGTCGATCTGCGCGAGTACCGGCGCGCCGACCTGCGCCGCCAGATCAGTCTCGTCAGCCAGGAAGTCGTGCTGTTCGACGACAGCATCCGCCGCAACATCGCCTTCAACCTCCAGCCCCCCGAGTCGGCGGCAATCGACGCAGCGGCCGAGGCGGCCTACGTCACCGAGTTCGCTGCCGGGCTTCCGCAAGGTCTCGAGACGACGGTCGGCGAGCGCGGCTCACAGCTCTCCGGTGGACAGCGGCAACGCGTATCGATCGCCCGCGCACTGCTCAAGGACGCGCCGATCCTCGTGCTCGACGAAGCCACGAGCGCGCTCGACAACGAATCGGAGCGGCGCATCCAGACGGCGCTCGCCACGCTGCGGCGCGGACGTACAACGCTGGTGATCGCGCACCGTCTCTCCACCATCGAACAGGCCGATCTCATCGTGGTGCTGCACGAGGGTCGGGTGGTCGAGGCCGGCACGCATGTCGCGCTGCTCGCGCGCGAGGGGATGTACGCACAGCTGCATCGCTTGCAGTTCGCAGTCTGATGTCGCGCGCGCTGGCAGCCTGGCTGGAGGGCGTCTGGTACGAGGGCAGGGCAGGGGCGGTGCTGCTCGCGCCGCTCGCCTGGCTCTTCGGGGCGGTCGTTGCACTGCGCCAACGGGCCTACCGCCGCGGCTGGAAGCGCAGCTGGCGCGCCGACGTCCCGATCATCGTCATCGGTAATCTCTCGGTGGGGGGTACGGGCAAAAGTCCGCTGGTGGGGTCGCTCGCGGCGCAGTTGCGCCATCGCGGCCGTCGTCCCGGCATTCTCACCCGCGGTCATGGCTCGGGCCTGCGCGTACCGACGCGGGTCGGGCGCGGCGCGGATGCCGCCGAGGTCGGTGACGAGCCGGCGATGTTGGCCGCGAGCACCGGCGTGGAGGTCATGGTCAGCCCCGATCGCGTGGCCGGTGCGCGCGCGCTGCAGGCGCTCGGCGTCGATGTCATTCTTTGTGATGACGGTCTGCAGCACTATGCGCTGGAGCGCGACCTCGAGATCGTGGTGATCGACGGCGCGCGCGGGCTGGGCAACGGTCGGCTGCTGCCGGCAGGTCCGCTGCGCGAGCCGGAATCGCGTCTTGCGCGAGTCGATTGGGTGGTCATCAACGGCGGTGATACCGCGAGCGCCCCACGCTGGCGCGGACGCGCTGGCACGATCGCCATGCAGCTCGTTCCGGAGGCGGCGCGGTCGCTCGCCGATCCTCGTCGCTGGCAGGGCCTCGAAGCCTTCCGCGGGCAGCCCGTGCATGCGCTCGCGGGCATCGGCCACCCGGCAAGGTTTTTCGCGATGCTGCGGGCCGCCGGGCTCGAACCCATCGAGCATCCCTTTCCGGACCATCACGCCTACAGCGCCGCCGACCTGCGCTTCGACGACGGTCACCCGGTGCTGATGACAGCGAAGGATGCCGTAAAATGCCGGCGCTACGCCGACGACCGTTGTTGGGAGTTGCCGGTGGTCGTGCGTCTGCTGCCGGACGGCGCCGCCGGGCTCGTCGAGGCGATCGACCGACTCTGCGTGCCGACCCGTTCCACGGAGCAAGCCTGAACATGGACACCCGACTGCTCGACATCCTCGCCTGTCCGCTCTGCAAGGGACCGCTCGCGCATCAGCGCGAGCAGGCGGTGCTCGTCTGTCGCGCCGACCGGCTGGCGTTTCCGATCCGCGATGGCATACCCGTCATGCTCGAGGAAGAGGCGACCGCGCTGGCAGCCGACGACCCGCTGCTCGCGCGCCCGAATCGGTCATGAGGCTTGCGCCGCCACGCGCCCGGCTGGCGCCGCCACCGGCAGGCTGATCGGCCGTGTATCGCATCGTCATTCCAGCGCGCTATGCCTCGACGCGTCTGCCGGGCAAGCCGCTCATCGCACTGGCCGGACGCCCGATGCTTGCTTGGGTGTACGAGCGGGCACGCGCCTGCAGCGCAGACGAGGTGATCATCGCCACGGACGATGAGCGCATCCGGGTCGTGGCCGAGGCTTTCGGCGCCACGGTCGAGATGACCGCCGCCGAGCATGCAAGCGGTACCGACCGGATCGCCGAAGTGGCGGCGCGGCGCGGATGGCGCGACGATGAGGTCGTGGTCAACCTGCAAGGTGATGAGCCGTCGATGCCCGCCGCGCTCATCGAGCAGGTGGCGTTGCTGCTCATCGACCATGCCGGTGCCGACATGGCCACGCTGGCGACGCCGATCAACGACCGCGATGAATATTTTGATCCGAACGCGGTCAAGGTCGTTACCGATCTCGAAGGTCGTGCGCTTTACTTCAGCCGCGCGCCCATCCCCTGGTTCCGCGACCAGATCGAAGCGGACAGTCGCAGCCTGCAGGCGGCGGCGCGTCGCCATCTCGGCATCTATGCCTATCGGGTCGGCGCGCTGCGTCGGCTCGCGGCGCTGCCGCCGACGCCGCTGGAGCAGATCGAGAAACTCGAGCAGCTGCGCGCGCTGGCGCATGGCTTGTGCATCCAGGTCGATGCGGCGAGCTGCCGCCCCGGACCGGACGTCAATACCGCCGAGGATCTCGCGCGCGCTGCCGCAGCCTTGGCACGCGATCCCGGCGCCTGACGACGCGCCGACCGCCGTCGGTCAGCGCGCGTCGGCGCGATCGAGGTCAGTAGTCCCGGCGGGTACCGCCGCCGAAGCTCGAGTAGTTGCTCGACGGACTCGACGACCAGACGACTTTTTTCTCGCCGGCCGCGCCAGCATCCGCCATCGGGGCAGCTTCGGCTGCGGCGGTGGCGTTCGCTTCTGGCGGGGCGTCGGCGGCTGCGGGTGCTTCGGGTGCCGCCGCTGACGGCATGACGTCTACAGCCGGGGCAACCTCGACTGCCGGAGCACCCTCGATTGCCGGAGCAACCTCGACTGTGGCTATCGGTGCGGCTTCAACTGCTGGAGCAACGTCAACAGCGCTCGCTACGGCGGCGACCGGCTCGGCGGGCGCGAGTCCCGTCCAGCTGATCTGACCATTCAATGGCGGCGGTGGCGGCTCCATCTCTGCGCCCGGTGTCTCGGCGACACCAGCCGTCGGCGTTGCCCGCGACTCATCGGTGTTCCGGCCCTCATCGAGGCTTTCGCTGCCCTCGCTAGCCGGGTCATCGGCAAACATGTCTTCGCTACCGGGGTTGGCCTCGTCGCCGGCTGCGCCTGCGGCACCGCCGGCGAATTCGCGCGCGCCACCACGACGACCGCGGCGACCGCGACGACGACCGCGACGCGCGCCACCTTCGCGCGGCAGCCCGGTTTCATCGCCCGCCGACGA
>CAZIRD010000086.1:1483-12637 GCA_964541625.1 uncultured Acidibacter sp. | reverse complement strand
TTACCGGCTCCACTGCCGTCGGCAAAAAGCTGATCGCGCAGTGCGCGGGAACGGTCAAGAAGGTGTCGATGGAGCTCGGCGGCAACGCGCCGTTCATCGTCTTCGACGACGCCGATCTCGATGCCGCCGTGCAGGGCGCGATGGCGAGCAAGTATCGCAACACTGGCCAGACCTGCGTGTGCGCGAATCGTCTCTACGTACAGTCCGGCATCTACGAAGAATTTGCGCGCCGCCTCGTCAAGGCGGTTGCCACGCTGCGCGTCGGCGACGGACTCGCCGGGCCTACCGAACAGGGGCCGCTGATCGACGCTCGCGCCCTTGCCAAGGTCGAAGCTCATATCGGCGATGCGCTCGCCAAGGGCGCCCGCGTCGCCTGCGGCGGCAAGCCCCACGCGCTCGGCGGCAATTTCTTCGAGCCCACCGTGCTGCTCGATGTCACGCCGGCGATGCGCGTCGCCCGTGAAGAAACCTTCGGCCCGGTCGCGCCGCTGTTCCGCTTCGATACCGAAGAGGACGTCGTGCGCATGGCCAACGATACCGAATTCGGCCTCGCCGCCTATTTCTACACCCGCGACCTCGCGCGCAGCTGGCGCATGCAGGAGGCACTCGAGTACGGCATCGTCGGCGTCAATACCGGGCTCTTCTCCACCGAAGTCGCGCCCTTCGGCGGCGTCAAGGAATCCGGCCTCGGCCGCGAAGGTTCACGTCACGGCATCGACGAGTACACCGAACTGAAGTACGTCTGCGTCGGCGGCCTCGGTTCGTGACCGCAACCGGGGACGGCACGACGTCCGGCGCGGCCTTCGTCGCGCCGCGAGGGCTCTTTCCGCTGCTTGCGGCCTGCAGCGCACTCGGTCCGGTATCGACGCTGCTGCTGATCGCGGCGCTGCCGGCGATCCGCGACGAATTCGGCGCCTCGACCGCGGCGACCCAGGGTGTCATCAGTGTTTTCCTGTTCACCTTCGCGGCGGGTATTCCGCTGGCCGGGCCGCTGTCGGATCGCTACGGAAGACGGCCGCTGCTGCTTGGTGGCCTGACGATCTTCTTCGTCGGCTCGGTGCTCGCCTATTTCGCCCCCACGCTCGAGCTCGTGATCCTCGCGCGGGCCATCCAGGCGGCCGGCTGCGCCGCGGCGACGACCGTTTCCCGCGCGGTGCTGGGTGACATCTATCAGGACTGGCGGCTTGCCCGGGCGCTCGCCAACCTCACCCTCGTGATGATGATGGGAACGTCGGTTGCGCCCTACCTCGGCGGCTTGATCACCGAGCGTGCCGGCTGGCACGCACCCTTCCTGCTGCTGCTCGGCGCCTCCGGCGTGATTGGTCTGCTGGCGCTGCGTGCACTGCCGGAGACTCGCGTCATCCACGCCGGCTCGATGTCGCTGGCGACAGTTGGTCGCGCCTCGGTGGACGTGCTGCGCAATCGCGCCTTCCTCGGCTGCGCGATCGACGCCGGCGTCATCTATGCGCTCTACCTCGGCTTCATCACCGTGGCGCCGTATCTGCTCGCCGACATGCTGGGTCGACCCGCCACGGAGTTCGGCGTGTACATCCTGTTTCTCTCGGTCGGCTACTTCCTCGGCAACCTCTACGTGTCCCGTCTGCGCGGCAATGCCGCGCTCGAGCGGGTTGCACGATTCGGCATCGGACTGCAGGCGGTCTCGGCCTGCGCGGCGTTCGGTTTCGTGCTCGCCGGCTTCACCCACCCCTTGTGGTGGTTCGGCCCGATGCTGCCGCTGGCGTTCGCGCAGGGATTGTCGTTGCCGCACATCACCGCGACGGCGGTCCGCCTCGCGCCGGGCTACGCCGGCGTGGCCTCGGGAATGATCGGTTTCTCGCAGCAGGTCTGCGCCGCCATCACCGTCCAGGCGATGGGATTCGTGCCCACCGATACGCCGCTGCCCGTGCTCGGCGTCTGTGCGGCCTTGTCGCTGGTATCGATCGCCGCCATGATTTTCCTTGAACGCCTGATCCATCAGCAGGAAGAACGCCGCGGGGAGACACCCTGAACATGAAGCTCGGCCTTAATCTCGGCTACTGGGGCGCGAAGCCCATCGACCGCTTCATCGAACTCGCCCAGCATGCCGAACAACTGGGCTTCGACATCGTGTGTGCGGCCGAAGCCTATGGCTCCGACGCGCTGACGCCGCTGGCCGCCATCGCCGCGCGCACCTCACGCATCCGTCTCGGTACCGCGATCATGCAGATCTCGGCGCGCACGCCCGCAGCGGCGGCGATGAGCGCGATCACCCTCGATCACATCTCCAATGGCCGGCTGTGCATCGGCGTTGGTGTCTCCGGCCCGCAGGTCGTGGAAGGCTGGTACGGCCAATCGTTCCGGCGGCCGCTGGAACGCACCCGCGAGTGGCTCGCCATCTTCCGCAAGATCCTGGCCCGCGAAGAGCCCGTGACTTTCGAGGGCGCGCAATACCGGCTGCCCTACGCCGGCGAGGGTGCTTCGGGCCAAGGCAAAGCGCTGATGAGCATCACCCATCCGCTGCGCAAAGATTTACCGGTGTTCCTCGGTGCCGAGGGACCCAAGAACGTCGAACTGGCGGTGAAGTCCTTCGACGGCTGGTTCCCCTTCATGCTGCCGCCGGACCGCTTCGATATCTACGGCGACACCCTCGACCCGCGTCGGCCCGGCTTCGAGATTCTGCAATCCGTCGCCTTCTCGACCGAGACCGATCCAGCCGTCGCGCTGCTGCCCGTGAAGAAAACGCTGGCGCTCTATGTCGGCGGCATGGGCTCGAAAGAAGAGAATTTCCACAAGCGTGTGGTCGAGCGCGCGGGCTACGCGGAAGTTGCCCAGCGGCTGCAGGACCTGTGGCTGTCGGGTCGCCAGCAGGAAGCGGTGATGGCCGTGCCTGACGAACTTGCCGATGCGATGTCGGTAACGGGCACGCGGGAGAACATCCGCGCGCGAATCGCCGCCTGGAAACGCTCGCCGGTCACCACGCTCATGATCGGTGTCGCCGGCAGCTTCGAGCAGACCGTAGAGAACATGGAAGTACTGGCCCGCGAAGCCGCTTGACGCGGCCTGACTCGCCGGCGCCTCCGCAGTCGCTGAGGCTCAGGCGCCGCCTGTCACGTAGACGTCAGGATCATGACGCTCCATGAACCGGTCGGGGTTGCCGAGCGGCGTGAAGCCGAATCTTTCATAGAGTCCGTGGGCATCACGCGTGGCCAGCATCATGCGACGCAAACCCTGCAGGTCGGGATGTGCGAACAGCGTTTCGATGATGCGACGGGATAATCCGCGGCCACGATGCTCCGGGAGCACATAAACATCGGCCAGGTAGGCGAACGTGGCGCGATCGGTTACCACGCGTGCAAAAGCGACCTGCGCTGCGCCGTCGAAAGCCGCCACGCAGAGCGAATTCGCGAGCGCCCGCCGGACCGTGGCGAGCGGAACACCGGGCGACCAATAGGTGTTGGTAAGGAAGGCATGCGCTGCGACAGCATCGATGCGCATCGCGTCCGTGGTGATGTCATAGCTTGGCATCGGTGGCACCGCTAGCGGCCGACCCAGCCGCCGCAGACCGGAAATACCTGACCCACGAAACAGTCTGCTGCGCTGCTGCAAAGATAAGCCGCGAACAGCGCGTCCTCGCGTGCCGAGACCAGGCGGCCGAGCGGCACCTCGCGGGCGAGGCGCTCCTGGAAGCGCGGATTGGCCTGCACCTCGGGCGGGAAATAGGTGGGGTTGTCGACAAAGTTCTGCGCGATGGCATTGAGGCGGATGTTGTACGGCGCCAGCTCCACGCCTGCTGCCTGCACGTAGGCCAGTTGCGCGCCGCGCGCAGCGCTGTAGGTGGAGGCCCGCTTCATGCCGCGCAGTGCCGCTGCGCTGCCGATGACGAGGATCTTGCCGCCGCCGCGCTGCACCATGCCCGGGACGACGGCTTTGACGAGACGGGGCAGCGGATCGACCAGCGCGCCGAAGACCTGCCGCCATTCTGCCGCGTCGACCTCGGTCGCGGGGGTGGTGGGCGCCACCACGGCGAGGTTGGCGACCAGCACGTTGATCGGTCCGGCCGCCTCCAACATGCCGTCGACGGCGGCCTGGTCGGACAGTGCAGCCTCGCTGCGCACCACGGTCGCACCCTGCTCGGCGAACACCTCGCAGAGCGCTGGCCCCATGAACTCGGTCGCCTGCGTGATCAGCACGCGCTTGCCGGTGAGGGAGTTGTCCACGGGTCAAGAATATAGGCGGCGTTGCGGAGTTGGTACCCCGGCCCCCGGCGTGGAAGAATCCACCCCCCGATACGGAGAGCAAGCAGGGTGACCCCATGGCTGGTGCAGGAATGCTTCGCGGCGTTGCGTTGGCAGCGCTGTTTCTGTCCGTCTTCGCCCCTCGCGTGGGCGCCGCTGCCGGCGCTGGCGCCATGAACGCCGAGCCGCAGCCGCCGCGGGCCGAGCAGCGGGCGCATACGGTCACCTCGCCTTTCGGCAACCGCGAGGATCCGTGGTACTGGCTGCGCGATGACGAGCGCAAGAATCCGCAGATGCTCGCCTACCTCGAGGCCGAGAACGACTACATGAAGGCGGTGATGGCGCCGCACCGCGCGCTCGAGCAGAAGCTTTATGAGGAGATCGTCGGCCGCCTGAAGCAGGACGATGCCAGCGTGCCGCAGCGCCGCAACGGCTACTGGTATTACACGCGCTACGAAACGGGCAAGCAGTATCCGATCCATGCACGGCGCAAGGGCACCCTGCAGGCGCCGGAGGAAATCCTCGTCGATGGCAACCAGCGCGCCGTGGGCCACGATTTCTACCAGCTTGCCGCGCTCGAGGTCAGCGTCGATGGACGCTGGGCCGCGATCGCCGAGGACACGGTCGGCCGTCGCCAATACGAAGTGCGCATCAAGGATCTCGCCAGCGGTGAGTTCCTGCCGGAGGTGCTCACCAACGTCGAGCCCGATCTCGCCTGGGCCAACGACCACCGGACGCTGTTCTATATCCGCAAGGATCCGCAGACGCTGCTCGGCAACAAGATCTACCGGCATGTCCGCGGCAGCGATCCCGCCACGGATCCGCTGGTCTACGCGCAGGATGACGAGAGCTTCTACATGGGGCTCGCGAAGTCGAAGTCGGACCGCTTCATCTTCATCGTCGCGCAGAGCACGGTGTCGAGCGAGTACCGCTATGCCGACGCCAACGATCCGCAGCTCGAGTTCCGCGTCGCGCTACCGCGCGAACGCGACCACGAGTACCAGCTGGAAGATCAGGGTGATCGCTTCATCATCCGCACCAACTGGAAAGCAAAGAATTTCCGCATCGTCGAGGCGCCGATCGCCAAGGTGGCGGACCGCAACAGCTGGCGTGACCTCGTGCCGCACCGCGACGATGCCTTCGTCGCCAGCTTCGACACCTTCGACAGCTACCTCGCCGTGTCGGAGCGCTCGGGTGGCCTGCAGAAGCTGCGCGTGCGTTCCTGGGACGGCAAGCGCGAGTTCATGATCGACGCCGCCGACGCCGCCTACACGATGTCACTCGGCAACAACGCGGAGCAGGACACGACGCTGCTGCGCTACGTCTACACCTCGCCGACCACGCCGGCGACCGTCTACGACTACGACATGGCGAGCGGCGAGCGCAAACTGCTCAAGCAGGAACCGGTGCTCGGCGGCTTCGATACCAGCAAGTACGCCGCGGAGTTCCGCTTTGCGACCGCCCGCGACGGCACGCGGATCCCGGTGACGCTGCTCTATCGGCGCGGCACGCCGCTCGACGGCACGGCGCCGCTCTACCAGTACGCCTACGGATCCTACGGATTCTCCTCGGATCCAGGGTTCCGCTCCCCCATTCTCTCGCTGGTCGACCGCGGTTTCGTCTACGCCATTGCCCACATCCGCGGTGGCCAAGAGATGGGCCGCAAGTGGTACGAGGACGGCAAGCTGCAGAAGAAGAAGAACACCTTCACCGACTTCATCGACGTGACGCGCTACCTGGTCAGCGAAAAGGTCGCCGATCCGAAGCGCGTATTCGCCATGGGCGGCAGTGCCGGCGGACTGCTGATGGGCGCCGTCGCGAACATGGCGCCGGGCGACTACAAGGCGCTGGTAGCCCACGTCCCCTTCGTCGATGTGGTGACGACGATGCTCGATGAGAGTATTCCGCTGACGACCAATGAATTCGACGAATGGGGCAATCCGGCGAGCGATCGGGCAACCTATGAATACATGCTTTCCTACTCGCCGCAGGACCAGGTCGCCGCGCGGGCCTACCCGGCGATGCTGGTGACCAGCGGTCTGTGGGACAGCCAGGTGCAGTACTGGGAGCCGACCAAGTGGGTGGCCAAGCTGCGCAACCTGAAGACCGATCGCAACCCGCTGCTGCTGCGCACCAACATGGAGGCCGGCCATGGCGGCAAGTCCGGCCGCTTCGAGCGCTATCGCGAGATCGCTGAAGAATATGCCTTCATCCTCTGGCAGGCCGGGATCGACCGTTGAGCACGGCTGACTCGGTGAGGGCTGCGCTCGATCTCGGCCGCTTCCACGAGATCAGCCTCAGCACGCGCGACCTCGCCGCCTCGGTACGCTTCTACGAGATGCTCGGTTTCGCCCGCGGCAGCATCGGCAATGCCTGGCCGCACCCTTATGCCGTCATGACTCTAGGCGGCGTGACCCTGGGCCTGCACGAATACAAGTTCCCCTCGCCGTCTTTCACCAGCGTGCACGCCGACATACCGGTGACGCTGGAACGCTATCGCGCGGCCGGCGCAGTGATCGCCTTCGCGAAGACGGGTCCGGACTGCTTCAATGAATTCGGCCTGCGCGATCCCGCCGGCAACATGATCACCCTGCTCGAGCGGGCGACGCATGCGGACGATGCGTTCGATCCGACGCGCTCGAGCGCCACGCTGGGTGACTTCCTCGCCTTCAGTCTGCCCTCGGCGGCGCCCGAGATCAGCGTCGGCTTCTGGCAGGCGCTCGGCGCCCGTCCCGTGAACGGCCGCCCCTGCTGGCCGGCGCAGTGGCTGGACGCCGGCGGGCTCGTGGTCGCGATCCATGACGAGGCCACCCTGGAGCGACCCGCGCTGGTGTTCCACCGGCATGGCGTGGAAGCCGGTACGCGCCTCGAATCACCCGAGGGCACGCTGCTCGTGATCGTCGGCTAGCGCTCTAGCGCAGTCGGCGGAGGATACTGTCGACGAGTCGCTGCAGCGCCGGCGGATGCTGCAGCAGGAACAGCGACGGCTCGACGAGTTCGAGCTCCATCACGACGGGGCTGCCATCCGCCCCCGGTGCGACATCGACGCGTGCGTAAAGCAGGTCGCCTCCGGCAAGTGCTGCCAGCGCCGCCTCGCCTACCGCGCGCTCCGCGGCCGTGATCGGCAACGCCGCCGAAACGCTTTCGACTCCGCCCGCGAATCGCGGCGTCTTGCGCACGGCATGGGTGAATTCACCGTCGATCCACACCAGCGCGCGTTCGCCGTAGTCATCGACCGAATCGAGGTAGGGCTGGACCAGCAGATCGCTGACCGGCAGCAAACGCGCCAGCAGTTCGGCAGCGCCGTCGGTGCCGGGGTCGATGCGATGCGTCTCGTGCGATCCCGCGCCGACCGCGGGCTTGACGACGACATCGCGCCAGCCGCGCGCGCGGCACAGCTCATCAAGGTCGACCGTAGTGCTGCGTTCCAGCAGCAGGGTCGGTGTCACCGGGATGCCGCGAGCGGCGAGATCGATGAGATAGCGCTTGTGGAGATTACCGAGCACGATGCCGGGCGGGTTCCACAGCGGCGCCGCCGCGGCGGTGAGCTCGACCCAGCGCGCGAAGGCCTGCGGATCGTGGATGTAATCCCAGGTGGAACGGATGACGGTGGGCGCCGCGTCACGCCACTCGGACGGCTCGTGCCAGGCCGCCATGCGCGCCTCGACGCCAGCCGACCGCAACGCCTCGAGCAGCAGGTCTTCGTCGACATCCGGCTCGGGCAGCGGCCGGCAGGTCGCAATCCGCAGTGTCATGCGCCCTTGGGCCGGCTCAGCAAAAGGTAGAGACCGAACAGCATGATGCTGACGTTGACCGCGCCGATCAGGAAGAACGGCATGCCTTTGCCGACGACGTCGTAGAGCCAACCGCCCACCGCCGTGGTGAAGAGGATGCCGCAGGACGCGAAGATGCCGGCCAGCCCGAACACGGCACCGCGCACATCCTGCGGCGCTTCCTGACCAAGCACGGTCTGGCTGGCGATGATGGCGCAGATCTGTCCCATGCCGAGCAATATCGCCACCAAGGTAATCCACTCGCTGGTCGGGTCGCCGACGAACCCGCCGGCGATGTAGCCGATGCCGGCGATGGTCATGGCGACCACTCCCGCCGTGATACGGTTCATCTTGTCGAGTGCCAGACCAAAGAAAATGGCAAACAGCAAACCGGCCGAGTTCGCGACCACATAAGGCTTGGTGGCGGCAGAGACGGCTTCGGCCACGGTCTGGCCGTTGGCGATCGCCGTCTGCTGCAGGCGGGCGCTGAAGAAGGTGCCGATGACGATGCGATCCGCGAACGACACGAACTGCAGCATGTAGGCGAACCAGATGCGCGGATTGGCGCGCGCCGCGGCAATACCGGTGCGCAGCAGGTTGGCGAGCGGCTCGCGCTCGCCGATTTCGCTGGGTGTGCCGCGCTTGAGGCCGAGCCAGCAGACGACGGCGGTGAGCAGGCAGAGACCCGCGGCGACCCCGAGGGTGATGCGCCCCGCCGTCACGGCATCCATGCCGCCTGCCGCGAGCCGCTGCGGCACCTTGCCGAGCACCAGCACCGCGAGCGTTGCACCGAGGCCCTGACAGAAACCGGTGATGCCGACAAACAAACCGCGCGACTCCTCCTTCGGAATGTCGGCGAGCACGGTCGCCAGCATGCAGCCGACGGCGGACACACCCACCGAAAAGAACAGCGCGCAACCGAGCAGTTGCGGAAAAGTCTTCGCCAGCGGGTAGAGGAAGAAGCCCGCAGCGAGCCAGAGAAAACCCAGTGCGTACACCGGCCGTCGACCGATCTTGTCGGAGAGCGCGCCGAAGGGTGCCACCAGCAGCAGCGAGACGATTTCATTGCTGAAGCCGAGCAGCCCAAGCACCCGACCCTGTTGATCCTGCGGGATGTCGAGGTTGGCGTTGAGCAGGTACGGCTGGATGAAGCTGACGAAAGCCAGCATGCCGATGGTGATGAAGGCCGCAAAAAGGTAGGTGCGGGCGTTCCAGCGGGTATAGCCGGGTGCGAGACGCACCGGCCCCAACTTGATCTCGGCAGCGTTCATCGTGGCATCCTAGCGGAACCCATGCAGTACCGCATTCCCTCCCTGCGCCTTGGCCGCTGGCAGATCGATGCCACGGTCGAGCTCGCCGCCGTGCCGATGCCTTTCGCCGACTTCCTGCCCGCTTCGCAGCCGGCGCTGATCGCTGCCGAAGCCGACTGGCTGCGCCCCGCCTGCGCCGACGAGTCGCTGCGCTGCGGCATCCTCGCATTCCACACCTGGGTGCTGCGCGATGGCGAGCGCACCGTGCTGGTCGACACCTGCATGGGCAACGACAAGGAACGCGGCGGTCATCCCGTGTTCCATCGATTGAAGACCGGCTGGCTGGACGGCCTGCAGGCACTCGGTGTGGATCCTGCTGACGTCGACTACGTCATGTGCACGCACATGCACGCTGATCATCTCGGCTGGAACACGCGGCTGATGGACGGCGAGTGGGTGCCCACCTTTCCGCGGGCGCGCTATGTCTTCGCACGTCGGGAATTCGAACATCGACAGCAGGCCTGGCAGACGGACGCAGCGAGCGGTCATGCCGTGTTCGCCGACAGCGTGCTGCCGGTGATGCAGCGCGGCCAGACCATGCTGGTCGACAGCGATCACGACCTCGACGGCCTGCTGCAGCTCGAGCCCGCGCCCGGTCACACTCCGGGCAACGTGGTGATACATCTCGTCGAACCGGCGGGCCGTGCGGTGCTGAGCGGCGACGTGCTGCACCATCCGCTGCAGGTGAAGTACCCCGAGTGGTCAGCGGCGTTCTGCGAGGATCCGGTGATGTCGGCGGCCTGCCGCCGCCGCTTCGTCGAGCGTCACGCCGACAGCGGCACATTGATCCTGCCGGCGCACTTTCCCGCGCCGTCCGCCGGCCGCATCGTCACCTCGGCTGATCGCTGGCGCTACGAGTTCGTCGGCTGACGAGCAGGATTGCGAGCATCGAGAACACGAACCCGGGTACGAGCTCGTAAAGGCCAAAGATTCCGCCGAGCCCCGCTGCCTGCTTCCAGAGGATGACGGTGAGACCGCCGACGAGGATGCCGGCGAGAGCACCGTTGCGCGTGGTGCGGCGGTCATACAGCGCAAGGATCACCACCGGGCCGAATGCCGCACCGAAGCCGGCCCAGGCCCAGGCGACGAGATCGAGTACCGTGCTGCCCGGATCTAGCGCGATGACGAACGCGAGCACGGCGATCGCCAGCACCGACAGGCGCCCGGCCCAGAGCAACTCGCTCGTGCCCGCCTGGGGCCTGAACAGGCTGCCATAGAAATCCTGGGTGAATGCCGACGACGCCACCAGCAACTGCGCCGAGGCCGTGCTCATCACCGCAGCCATGATACCGGCAAGGCAAAGGCCAGCCAGCGCCGGCGGCAGGAAAGTCGTCGACATCACGATGAAGACTTTTTCGGTGTCGGTGCCGTTGAGTGCCGAGGGCAGAACCAGCCGACCCGTCAGACCGACGAGCACTGCCGCGGCGAGCACGATGACCACCCACCACATCGCCACGCGGCGCGCCACGGTGATGTGTCCGACCGACTTCGCCGCCATGAAGCGCGCGAGGATGTGCGGCTGGCCGGCGTAGCCGAGGCCCCAGCCAAGCAGCGAGAGAATGCCGATCAGGCCGAGGGACTGGCCGTTGTCGGCAATGAACGGGTCGAGCAGCGCCGCATCGAGCGTCTCGAGGCGCGCGAACATGCTGGCGAAGCCGCCGGCGAGTCCCACGCCGATCGCGGCGACCAGCACCAGCGCGAGGAACATCAGCGTGCCCTGCAGCACGTCCGACCAGCTGACGGCAAGGAAGCCGCCGAGGAAAGTGTAGGCGAGCATGACGATGGAGCCCCAGAACATCGCTTGCGGGTAAGGCAGCCCGAACAGGGACTCGAACAGGCGCCCGGCTGCCACGAAGC
>CAZIRD010000086.1:0-1383 GCA_964541625.1 uncultured Acidibacter sp. | reverse complement strand
TGCGGGTAAGGCAGCCCGAACAGGGACTCGAACAGGCGCCCGGCTGCCACGAAGCCGGAGCTTGTATAGAAAACAAAGAAAATCAGGATGAACAAGGCGGCGACGCTGCGCAGCACGCGGCTGCGGTCGTCGAAGCGACGCTCGAGGAAGTCGGGGATGGTCAATGAATTGTCGAGTTTTTCGGTGGCGGCCCGCAACGGCGCGGCGATCCAGCGCCAGTTGAGCCAGGTGCCGACCGCCAGCCCGAGCAGCAGCCAGACACCGTCGAAGCCGGAGGCATAGGCGAGCCCCGGCAGACCCATCAGCAGCCAGCCACTCATGTCGGTGGCCTGGGCGCTGAGGGCCGTGACCCAGCTGCCGAGCGACCGTCCGCCAAGGATGAAATCGCCGAGGTTGCTGGTCCGGCGCCACGCCAGCACGCCGAGGCCGAGGCACACCCCCATGTACAGCACCATCGTGGCGATGACGATCGAATTGTCGGTCATGGAACTCTCCCCCTTGGACCGAGTCTAGCCGATGGTATTATTGGCCGCCCCACGGAGGGGGTGGACGGCGTTCCGCCGGTCACAGGTCCCGACGCTCAAGGAAAAGACAAAATGGGAGATATCCTGCTGCTGCCGTTCGCCCAGTACTGGTGGGCGTATATCGGCTTCATCGTCGCGCTGCTCGCGATCCTCGCCTTCGATCTCGGCGTGTTCAGCAAGCCCGGCGAGTTGCCGACGCTCCGTGCGGCAATTATCCGCAGCGTCATCTTCATCGCGCTGGCACTGGCCTTCAACTACGGTCTCTATCAATTCCTGCTCTACGAGCTGCCGAACCGGACGGATCTCGTAGGTCTCGATCACGCGCAACTCGCGCGTGACACTTCACTCGAGTTCCTCGCCGGCTACGTCGTCGAATACGCGCTCGCCATCGACAACGTGTTCGTGTTCGTGGCCGTGTTCTCCTACTTTGCCGTGCCGGCACAGTACCAGCAGAAGGTGCTGTTCTACGGAATCATGGGCGCGATCCTCTTCCGCGCGCTGTTCATTTCCATCGGCTCGATCCTGATGCAGTACGGCTGGGTGGTGGCGATCTTCGGCATCTTCCTCATCCTCACCGGCCTGAAGATCCTCTTCCTGCCGGAAAAGCCGATCGATCCGTCGCGCAACCCCATCATCCTCGCCGTCAAGAAGCTCTTCCCGGTCACGCCGCAGTACCACGCCGACAAGTTCTGGGTGGAGATCGACGGCAAGACCTGGGTGACGCCGCTGTTCGTCGCGCTGGCATTCATCGAGTTCAGCGACATCATCTTCGCGATCGACTCGGTGCCCGCGATCTTCGCGTTGACCAACGAGCCGTTCATCGTCTTCACCTCGAACATCTTCGCCATCATCGGCCTGC
>CAZIRD010000085.1:8484-12766 GCA_964541625.1 uncultured Acidibacter sp. | reverse complement strand
GTCCGCCGCAACGCCCGCGCCGCGTTGACCGTCAGCGCCCGTCATCCGGAATTGACTGCTCAGCAGATCGTCGACCGTGTGACTCCGACACTGTCGTCCCTCGGATTGCCTGCCGGCCATGCCATAGAGATCGCCGGCGAAATCGAGGAAGCCGCCGAGGCGAACGCGGGCCTCGAACGCTACTTCCCGTTTGCACTGCTCGGCATGGCAGGTCTTTTTCTTTGGCAATTCGGCAGCCTGCGCAAGGCGGGCATCGTGCTGGCGTCGATCCCGTTCGTGCTGATCGGCGCAACGCTGGGGCTGCTGCTGACCGGACAGGCAGTGAGTTACACGGCCACCCTCGGCCTGCTGGCGCTCGCCGGCATCATCGTCAACAACGCGGTACTGCTGCTCGAGCGCACCGCCGAGGAAGAGGCGCTCGGCAAACCAGTACTCGAGGCAGTCGTCGCCGCCGCCGCGGTGCGCTTCCGGCCTATCCTGATGACCAAGCTCACCTGCGTCGCGGGCCTCGTGCCGCTGCTACTGTTCGGCGGCGAACTCTGGCGACCGCTCGCGGCGACGATGATCGGCGGTCTGTCGCTCGGCACGCTGGTCACGCTGCTGCTGATTCCCGCCCTCTACGTGATGTCGTTCAACGGACGCGCGCCGGCGCGTGTCGCCTCTGCCGTTGCCTCCGGAGCCTGATTCCATGCGCCTCATTGCCGGCCGCTCGGCCCTCGCTGTGCTCGTCCTTGGTCTGACCACGGCATGCACGACTTTGCCCGCTGCAACGTCGCTGCCGGGCCCGATTCCCGAACGGTGGAGCGTCGAGTCTTCCGTGCTCGCGCCTGATGAGCGGCGGCTCGACTGGTGGCGCGAGCTGCAGGACCCGCAACTCGATGCCCTCGTCGCCGAGGCGCTGCGGGCGAATCGTGACCTCGTCGCTGCCGAGGCCAGGCTGCGAGCCGCGCGGGCGCTGGCGCGGGACGCGCGGTACGCGCAGGGGCCGACCGGCAGCGCGAGCGCGCAACGCTTGAATACCCGCACCGCTGCGCTCGCACAGCCGCCGGTGGAGGGTACGCCCGCCGAGTTTCCGTCGCAGCAGCTGCTCGATGCCGGGGTCGATTTCCGCTGGCAACTCGATCTTGCCGGCGGACTCGCCGCAGCGCGCACCGCGGCGGCTGCGGATGCCGACGAGCTGCTTTGGCGGCGCCGGCAGGTCGAGGCGGGTGTCGCGGCGGCAACCGTCGCCGCCTGGCTCGATCGCGACGATGCGATTCGTGCGCTGCAGGTGCTGGAACAGCGCGGCGCCCTGCTCGGTACCGTGCGCGAACGACTGCGCGGCGCCGCGGCGTTGGGCGCGCTGCGCGAGACCGACGTGTCACCCGCCGATCTCGCGTACGAAAACGCCCGCGTGCTGACGCTGGAGCGGCAGCTGCAGCGCCGTAACGCCGAGCGACGGCTCGCCACCCTGACGAACCGCACGCCCGGCGGGACGGAGTTCGCGATGTCCTCGCCGGCCTATCCTGCCCGGCTCCCGGTGCTCGAACCGCTCGCGGCGCTGCGCGCGCGGCCTGATGTGGGCGCCGCGGAGGCGCGGGTACGCGCCGCCTTCGCACGTTCCGGGGTGGCGACGGCGGCGCTTTATCCGCAGATCGCGCTGCTCGGTGCGTTCGGTCTGTCGGCACCGCGCGCCGGTCTCGATGAATCCGGCGCGCGCCGCTATACCGTCGGCGGCGCGCTGACGTGGAGCCTCTTCGATCTGCCGCGGCTGCGGGCCCAGGCACAGGCGGCGGACGCGCAGGCCGACGCCGAACTCGCAAGTTTCCACGCCACCACGCTCGCGGCGCTCGAAGAAGCCGACGGCGCGATCGACGCCTGGCAGACCGCGCTCGGCGGCGCCGAGCGCACTGCTGCAGCCGGTGCTGCGGCGGCACGCACCGCGTCGATGACCGAGGCGCGCCGCGCCGCAGGCCTCGCTAGTGCACTCGAAGTTGCCCGCTCCCGCGCCGAGGCAATGGAGTGGGAACTCGCCGCCATTGAAGCCCGGGGTTCTGCCCGGCGCGCGTGGGCGGGCGCCTTGCTCGCACTCGGCGCCGGTTGGCGCGAGGTCGAGGCTGCTCCTTGACGTTCACTCAGCGCTTTGCCGCCACGAACACGAGGCCGGTGGTGATGAAGACTAGCGAGATGCCGACCGAGTTAAGCAGCGCGCGGGCGTAGCCGATGACCGACACATCGATGAAGAAATAGGGATACACGCCGCTGACTTCGCCGCGCATCAGCGTGTAGACGAGATAGGCGGTCGGATAGGCGAACACTCGCCAGATGTCCGACCAGACGAGGCTGCGCCGTGGCACCGCGAACCACCAGAACACGGCGAAGCCCGCCGGCACGAGGTAGTGGTGGATCAGGTTGGTGAGCGCCGAGAGTCCGGTCGGCTGGTACTCGTGGCGCAGCAGCACATGGAAGATCGCCCCCACCATGACGATCGATACGGCCGCCGTCGTCACTACCCAGGGTTCGCGCAGCGCCAGCCAGCGCGAGGGCGCACGGCGTGGTCTTGCGAACGCCGTGGCCACCAACGCACAGAAGAGATTGGTGAGGATGGTGAAGTAGCCGGCGTACATGAAGAGGCCATAGGCCGCCGTGTGGCCGCGATCCATCTGGAAGCGGATGCTGAGTCCGCACTGGGCCACCAGCGAGAACCAGCCGAGGATCGCGAGCACGCCGGCGAAGCGCTGCAGCAGCGAAGAGGAACTCTGCATCATGGTGGGGTGCGACCGTGTTGCGGGTATTGAAGAACGATGCGCCGCACCGAGTTGTCCTCGGCGCAGGTGACGAGCAGGTTGCCGTCCGCGTCGAGCGCGAGTCCGGTGGTGGTGTCGGGCTCGAAGTGAAAGCTCTCCAGCGACACCGGCAGGTCGCGGGCGAGCACGGTGAGTACGCCGCGCGCAGGCTCGATGGCCACCACACGCCGCGCCGCTTGCTCGACCACTGCGATGCGTCCGTCGGGCAAACGCGCCAGCGCTGAGGGCGTGCGCAGTCCGCTGAAAAGGCGGGTGCGTCGGCCGCTCGCGAGTTCGACCCGCGAGATGCTGCCGCCAATGAATTCGCTGATGAGCACTGCACCTTCGCCATCGGCCGCCACTGCAACCGGTCGGCCGAGCCCGCTCGCAATGACGCTCGCCACGCCGCCGCGGATGCGATTGAGCGTACCGCCGGCAGCATCGGCGACGATGACGTCGTCGTTGGCCGTGACCAGAAGTCCGCGCGGTGTCTGCAGGGTCGAGATCTCGGCGAGCAGCTGATCGCTGCGGCGGTCGAGTATGCGTACGCGTCCGGCGCTCGCGTAGCTCCAGGCGATGAGCCGGTCGTTCGCGGCTACCGCCGAGGACATGCCGCGGCCACCTTCCCAGGCCGGGCGGGTGACGCCGCCGCTGCGGGGGTCGACGTAGCGATAACCGAAAGGGTCGGCGACCAGCAGTGCCTCGCGGCCTTCATGCCGGGTCATCGCCGCGCCGAGGGCAACAGTGAAGGCGCCGTCGACCACGCGCCGCGTCTTGCCGGTTCGCGGATCGAAGGCGAGTACGCGGCTGTCGGCGACGCTCGGCAGGTAGATGACGCCGTCGGCGCCGAGCGTGAGGTTATCAATGACGTCGGGGAAGGTCGCGAGCAGCGTGTTGCCACCGGTACGCGGGTCGCTGCGCCAAAGATTGCCGCGCAGGTAGTCGATGCTCACCAGCGTGCCGTCGCGGCGGTCGACCTTGACCGCCGCCGGGGCGCCGAGGCCGCTGGCGACGACTTTGTGCTCGCCGGTGGCGACGTCGATGGCGACGAGGCGGTCCGTGCCAAAGGCCGGTGAATACAGCGTACCGTCGGCCGCAAAATCGAAGCCATTGAGCGGACCGCGGCCGCGCGACACCACCCGCGGTGGCTGCTTTCCTGTCACGTCGACTTCCCAGAGCGTGTCGTCATCGGCACGGCTCTGTGCGACGAACAGCCGGCCGCGGTCGTCGAAGGCCACGGGATTGACGCGCGGTACCTTGGCGAGCGCGACCTCGAGCCGGCCGTCGGGTTGGCGGATGCGCAATTCGCCCGAGCGCTGCGCGGTCCAGGCCATGACCCCCGCAGCCGGTGTGCCTGCGGGACCGAAGGCGATGTCGTCGGCTTCACCGAAGGGTGCGGCCACCGGATAGTCGACCGCGCCGGTGGCGACATCGATGCGATAGATGCGCCGGTCGTAGACGCTGGTGCCGTAGAGTTTGCCGTCCGGACCGAAGGCCATGCCTTCGATGGCGTGCAG
>CAZIRD010000085.1:6624-8384 GCA_964541625.1 uncultured Acidibacter sp. | reverse complement strand
ATCGACGGCGACACCCGCATAACTCAGCAGGTTCCAGCTCGTGATCGCGACCGCATGGAAGGGACCGCTGCCGATGGGCAGCGGCATGTGCTGCCGACCAAAGGCGTCGGCGTTGCGTTCGCGTCCGCGGTTGTAGTCGGCGACGGTGTCGATGAGGCCCTGCGGATCGATGCCTGCGGCGCGCGCCACCGCGCCGAGATCGTCGGCGCGATGGAAGCCATACTCGCGCTCGGCAAAGGCACGCTCGCTGTCGGCGGGCGTCCAGGGACCCGAGAAGCCGCCGCGGATCAAGGGCGGCGCCGCTTTGCTGATCGCCTGGTCGTAGACGAACCAGCAGCGCTCGTCGGGCAGGGCGGCGAGCGCCTGCTCATAAGCGTCGTGGCTCGGCACGTCCTCGCGCAGGAAGCGCTTGCCGCGCGCATCGACGAGGATTTCCCAGGGCTGGCGCTCGGGCGGGAAGTGGCGCGCCATGGCGCGCATGCTGGTCGGCGACTGGTCGTCAGCGAGGATCGCGCCGAAGAGCGGCGTGTGATTCTCGCCGCCGCGGATGAAACCGCCGGCGGCGAGTCCGAGTTCGAGGCCGATGCCCTGGCTGAAGGGATAGGTCGCGCGGGTATGCGTGCGCGTGCCTTCGTACTTGAGGAACATCGCGGGATTGGCGGTGTAGCCGCCGGAAGTCAGCGCCACCCGCCGGCCGCGCAGCACCTGCCGCTTGCCGTCGGGATCGTTGACCACGAGACCGGTGACGGCGCCGCCGCGACTCTGCACGAGTTCGACGGCCGAGTGGCCGGTGAGCACGGTGACGCGGCCGGCGGCGATATGCGGTGCGAGCTGCTCGTTGAGCACACGCAGGATGGCGCGGCCGCCCTCGCGCGCCCAGGCGTAGCGCGGCCGGCTATAGGGTTCGTGCGTGGTACCGGTGATCGGATGACTGTCGATCGGTTTGAAGCCGCGCGCGAGCAGCCAGTCGAAGGCAGGCGCCGCAGCGTTGGTCGCGAGGCGCAGGATCTCCGGATTCGCGGTGTTCTTGCTGATGCGCATCACGTCGTCGTAATGCGACTGCGGCGTGTCCTCAATGCCGTGCTCGCGCTGCAGGCGCGTGCCCGCGGCGCTCATCTGGCCGCTCGAGAGGTGCAGCGTGCCGCCGACGATGCCCGCCGCCTCGACGATGGCGACCGTGGCGCCGCGCTCGGCGGCGAAGATCGCGGTCGGCAGGCCGGCGTTGCCGCCACCGACGACGATCAGGTCGAAGTCGCGCTTGGACGCGGCGTGTGCCAGCGGGCCGCCGAGTCCGAGCGAGGTCGCGGCCGTCGCCGCGCCGGCTGCCACCAGGAACTGCCGCTTGCTGATCTTGCCCATGACGATGATCCTCGAAGAAATCGCGTTGGCGATCGCGTTACCGTCGCAGGTCCGTTACCGCGGCAGGTCGCGGGCGATCCGCATGCCGAAGATTTGGCTCACCAGCGTCGCCGGATCACGGCCACGGAACGTCGGGGTCTGGCGCGGGAAGGTGCTCAGCCAGGAGCCGCCCTTGGAGCCGCGCCGGTCGCAGCCCTGCGCGAGTTGCGGCGAGCCGTTGCGTGGCGCCGAGTCGGGCAGCGGCATGACGTAGCAGTCTTCCACCCACTCCCAGACGTTGCCGATCATGTCGTGCACGCCGAACGGATTGGGCGCGCGACTGCCGACCAGCGCGACGGCGGGCTGACCGTCGTCGCAGGGCGCGGACTCGATGCGCCGGTCCGGCCGCGCGCGCGCGCCCG
>CAZIRD010000085.1:0-6524 GCA_964541625.1 uncultured Acidibacter sp. | reverse complement strand
CCGTCGTCGCAGGGCGCGGACTCGATGCGCCGGTCCGGCCGCGCGCGCGCGCCCGACTGATCAAAGATATTGGATTCGCGGCAGGCTTCCTCAGGGCGCTCGCCCCAGACGAAGCGGTGGCCGCCGCGGTTACCGCGACCGACGTATTCCCACTCGGCCTCGCTCAGCAGCCGGTAGGGCTGTCCGGTGCGTTTCGCGAGCCAGGCGACGAAGGCTTTGGCGTCATTCCAGTTGATGCAGACCACGGGTTCGTCGTCGCGGATCGGTCGCCCATAGCCGGGCTCGGCCCAGTTCGTGCCGGGCTCCGGTCGGTAGATGCCGTCGCGCAGGATGTTGCAGTCGCGGCCGGAGACGTGGCCGGTCTCGCGGATGAAGCGGCCGTACTCGGCGTTGGTAACTTCGTATTTGCCGACCGCGAAGGCGTAGCCGATGGTGATGCGCCGTTGCGGTCCTTCGTACCGCTCCGGTTCGCCGCCATCGAAGCCCATGGTGAATTCGCCGGGCGGGATCACCACCATCTGCGGGCAGTCGGGGCAGTCGCGAAAACTGCTGCCGGGCGCAGGCGCAGGCGCGCCGGTGGTGGCGCAGGAAGCGAGCGGCAAGGCGAACAATGCGGCCAGCGCCGCGAACGGCGCGCGATCAGGATTGCGGTCGGTAGCGTGCATGGACAGCCAGTATTTTTTTGACGCCTTCGGCGACATGGGTGGAGGAGAGCGTGGCGCCCGAAACCATGGGCGCCGTGGTGGTCGGATCCCAGCGCCCGTGCGCGAGGCCCGTCAGCGTGGCGCGCCACTGCGGCGTGTAGAGGTCGCAGTAGCCGTCGGCGCAGGTGAGCACTTCGAGGCCGCGCGATCGACCGTCGGCGCCGACCGCCACCAGATAGGTGACGATGTCGTTGAGGCCATAAACCTGGTCGATGTAGATGAAGCCGCCGCCTTCGACGCTCCAGCCGCGAAACAGCGGCCGGAAGGCCGGCACCTTGTATTCGGACTTGAGTTGCGCGAACTGCTCGGCGCTGAGCTTGAACTCGAACGGCGTCAGTTTCGCGCCGGGATAGAGCCGCTGCTGCGCTTCTTCGAGCGACTGCAGATCGTGGGCGCCTGCGACCGGCGCGGCCGCGACGATGGCCGCGACCGGGATCAGCAGGAACCGGTGATGCATCGCCGGGGCCGCCGCGCGGCGTCGCTCAGGCCTTGACCGTATGCCGCACGCCGAAGCCCGGCAGAGCCGCCTTGGCGTTCTTCACGACATTGAAGCCGCGCGCGGCGATCTCGTCGGTGAAGTTGATCGAGTGGTACTCGAGGCTCCACACCTCGTTGTTCCAGCGGTGGTCGTACCAGCGGCCGTACATCATGCGCGCGGGTGATTTCGTGCCGCCGGAGACGAAGTCGAGCGGATAGTAGACGCCACCCGGCCGTGTGACCCGCTGCGCCTCGGTGATCACCGCACGGGTGACGTCGGCAGGCATTTCGTGGTGCGCGATGTAGCTGGTGACGATATCGAAGTAGTTGTCCGGGAAGCCGCTCACCTGCGCGAGCCGCTGCGCGAAGTTGGCGCCGACGCCGAGTCGGCGCGCGCGCATGTGCGCGTAGCGCACCATCGGCGCACCGATGTCGATGCCCCAGACTTCGGCATCGGGGAAGCGTTCTTTGAGCGCGACCGTCATCTGGCCGATGCCGCAGCCCATGTCGAGGATGCGCTTTACCTTGCCGTCTTCGGGCAGCGGGAGGCGACCGGCGGTGCCCTTGTGGACCTGGTCCTGCTCGTTGTGACCGATGACGCTGATGTAGAAGCTGTTGGTGCCGTAGTGGTAGATGTGGCCGGCGAACGGATCGCCGACATAGCCGCCCGGCTGGATGTGGATTTCGTGGCGGGCGTAGTTGGGAACCTCGATGCCGGGCGAGAGCTCGAGCGTGCCCGGTCCCGACTTGTCGGCCTCTTCCATCTCGGAGAGGTAGTAGTCGGCGTTGGCGTGGAAGTGATCGCGCAGCGTCTTCCAGGTGACCTGCTGGTTGGCGAGCCAGGCCTTGGAGGCGATGTTGATCGCGGGTTCGGTGTCGACCAGACGACGCACGTCGTCATGGGTGAGCGGCGTGAGCGGATCGAGCCCCTCGCGCTCCAGCACGCGTTCGAAGGCGGCCGACGAGGCCTTGCGCAGTTCCTTGCTGTGCATCAGGCGGAAACCGAGCGTGAAGTCCTGCTGGCTCTCGAGGTCGAGCGTGGCCAGGCGAGCCAGGCGGCCGTCGACGCCGCGCGGCAAGTAGGACTTGGTCGGGCCGGTGAGTGCCTGCAGCTTGGTGGCGGCTTCGGCGACTTCCGTGCGCAGCGTCTGCGAGAACACCAGTGCGCCGGCGGTGGCACCGAACAGTTGGCGACGAGCGATCATGGTGGATTCTCCGGACAAATTCTTTGATGAGCTCAGCGCTTCGGGAAGCTCGCGCCGATGCTGCGGAAGCCGTCGTTGGCGAGCGGACCCATCGCCAGACTGATGAAGCGGTCGCGCTCCTTTTCCCATTCCGCGGCTTCCGCGGCGGTGGGTACGTAGCCTTCGATCATTTCCGCGGTGACGCCTTTCTTGGCGAGCAGCGACTCGAGCACCTTCATGCGGCGCTTGGTAGCCCACATCTCGGCGCTCATGGCGATGATGCAGCTGACCACGTTGTCGAGGGCGGGATTGCCGAGGAACACACTGTTGGTGATGTCGGACGGAATCGCATCGACGGTGTAGGTGGGGCGCTTGGTTTCGGCAGCCATGGGAAAAACCTCCTGCAAGTCCCGGGGGATGATCTACGTCCCCCAATGACCCGAAGATATCATTACCGGATGCCCGGAAATGCAGCCATGTCGGACTGTTCCCCTTGCGGACGCCTGCCGGTTTGGCGCGAGTCCACCCGGACCCTGCTCGGCACCTTCGTCACCGTGGCAGTCGACAGTGCCGCCGACCCGGTCAACGCCGACGTGCTGCTCGACACGGCGTTCGGCGTGATCGGGCATGTGCACGCGCGGATGAGCTTCCATGACCCCGGCAGCGACCTCGCGCGGTTGAATACGGCTGCCGCCGGCGAGATCGTCCACGTGGATGCGGAGACCTTTGCCGTGCTGCGGCTGGCTCGGGACATCGCGCGCGCGTCCGCCGGGGTGTTCGATGTGACCGTGGCACCGGCGCTGGTGGCGGCCGGTCGTCTGCCGCGACCGCCCGGCCCGGCGCCGGACCCGGCGGCGCGCTGGACCGACCTCGTGCTCGAAGCGCCCGACCGGGTCCGACTGCTGCGGCCTCTCTGGCTTGATCTCGGTGGCATCGCCAAGGGTCATGCGGTCGATCTCGCGGCCGAAGCGCTGCGCGAGGCGGGGGTGACGGCGTTCCGTATCAATGCCGGCGGCGACCTGCGGGTCGGCGGCGGCGAGCCGCAACCTGTGGTGCTCGCCGTCCCCGAGCTCGACGCGGCGGCGCGACCGGTCATCGAGCTCTGCGAGGGCAGTCTGGCGAGCAGCGCCGCGGTGGCTGGGCCCGCAGCGCATCTCGATGGCAGGACCCGCAAGGCCGCCGGTCACGGCCGCTTCGTTTCGGTCGTCGCGCCGCAGTGCGCGCTTGCCGATGCACTCACCAAGGTGGTGCTGGCGCTCGGTCCGGCCGCGTCGCCGATACTTGCCGGGTTCGGTGCGACCGCGTATCTCTACGCGCCCGCCGAGGGCTGGCAGACCCTCGGTGGCGAGAGGAGCACATGAGCGAGCCGCCGCAGAAATCGAGTCCTTCCGATCCGGCCGCCCAGCGCGGTCCGGCCGCCGCGCGCAGCCCGGCATCGCGCGCTGCGACTGGAGTCCTGCCGCCCGGCCGTCGGCGGCTCGTGCATGCGCTGGCGATCGGTACGTGGGCGAGCGGCGCGGTGTGGCTGATCTTTGACTACTTCATCCGTGCAGTTGACCAGTTCGGTTTCGAGGGTCCGCATCCGCAGCAGCGCTGGTGGCTGATCGCGCATGCGGTGTTTTCTTTTGTTGCGGTGTGGGCCTTCGGCGCCTTGTGGCCCGACCACGTGGTGCGCGGCTGGAAGGCGCGGCTGCGTCGCCCGACCGGCGGCACCCTCTTCGGCGTGCTCGCCTGGCTGACGCTCACCGGCTGCGCGCTCTACTACATCGGCAACGATACGCTGCGCAGCTGGACGTCCTTCACCCACTGGATTCCGGGACTCTTCCTGATCGTGGTGTTCATCATCCACTTCAAAAAGAAAAAGGGCCGGATGTCGCCATCCGGCCCCTGAGACGGCGGCGCGTCGCCGCGCCGCGTCAAACCCGCGTCGTTGCGCGGCTTCGTATCAGAACTTGTAGGTCGCGCGCACGCCCCAGCTGCGCGGCAGCGGCGGCGAGAAGCGCAGCTCGTTCCTGTTCGGCGGCACCAGGAAGGTGAAGGCGTCGATGCCGAGCAGCGCCGTCGTCACCACCTTGTTGTTGGTGAGGTTGTTGCCGAAGAGCTCCAGGCTCAACTGCTCGTTGCGTACGCCGATGCGGGCGTTCATGTTGTTGGAGGCGCCCACCCAGGCAACGTTCGAGAAATCGGTGTACTTCTCGCCCTGGTGCATCCAGTCGACGCGGCTGTACCAGTCGGTTTTGGCCGTCAGCTTGTCGCCATACTCGGCGGAGAGCGAGTAGGTGATCTTTGGTGTGGTCGGCAGGCGGTTGCCGAGCGCGCCGCCGAAGTTGCCGTAGACCAGGTTGCAGTCGGCGCAGTTGCCGCTCGAACCCACGCCGTAGCTGACGAGTTCGGACTTGTTGTAGGCGAAGGTGCCGGAGAGCTTGAGCTGCCGGGTCGCCTGCAATTGCCCTTCGAACTCGATGCCCTGCAGGTCAGCCTCGCCGTTGTTCACCGTGACGGTGATCAGGTTGGTGAAGCCGGGCAGGGCCACGGTCGAGCCGACCTGACCGTCGAGCCACTTGTTCTTGTAGAACGTGAGCGTGGCGCGGGCGCGGCCGTCGAGGAACGTGGACTTGATGCCGGCCTCGTAGTTGTCGAGCTGCTCCTGGTCGTAGGCGATACCGGCGGTCGGCACCACCTGCAGCAGCGTGGCGACCAGCGCCGCCGGTGAGGTCTTGAGTGCCGCGTTGAAGCCGCCCGGACGGTAGCCGCGCGAAAACAGCGCGTAGAGCAGGGTGTCGTCGGTGATCTGGTAGTCGATCGAGACGCGCGGCGAGAAGCTGGTGAAGGTTTCGGAGAGCGTTTCGGCGGCGACGCCCGTGGTGGCGACGCCCGGCGGCGCGACCAGCGGCGTCTGCGAGATCTTGTCCCACTGGTAGCGGCCTTCGACGCTGAGCGTCAGCTGCTCGGTGAGGTCGAAGTAGAGGGCACCGAACACCGCCGGCGTACGGACCTTCTGCTCGGTGATCGAGGCGGTGAACGACGGGCCGCTCGGCAGCAGGCCGTAGACCGTGCCGCCCGGCGAATAGCCGTCAAAGTAATTGCCGCCGATGGTCCAGCGCAGCCGCTGCTCCTGCGGCGAGGTCAGCCGCAGTTCCTGGCTCCAGTCGCGGAATTTGCCCTGCGAAACCAGCAGCGACTGCAGCCACGGCACGGTGGTGGTCGGTCGGGTGGCGTTGAAGGGGTTCACCTTGTCCTTGCCGCTGCGATAGTTGAGATCGATCAGCGTCATCGTCTTGTCCTGGTGCGTCGCGCTCAACGCGGTCAGCGAGTGACCGCTCGCGAAGTCGTAGTCGATGCGCAGGTCGGCCTGCAGCGACTCGCGCTTCAAACCGCCCTTGCGGTTGAAGTTGGTGTCGAAGCGCGTCCAGATCGGGTTGGGCGCGAACAGTGCATTGAAGGTGTTCGGGTTCGAGGTGTCCCAGTCGCCGGAGATGACATTGGCCGGGATCTTGTCCATCGTCGGCACTTCGCCGCAGATGTAGCCAAACGAGGCACGCGAGTTGGCGGTCTGGCCCAGCGCCGCGGTGCCCGCGGGAGCCTGCGAGAACGGTACGCAGGAACCGTCGATGGTGGCGCGGCCAGTGAAGGACTCCGACTTGAAGGCGCCTTGTGCCGGCGGACCGTCGTTGTCGCGGAAGGCGTTGAGGTAGGCCTTGACCTTCAGGGCGTCGCTGGGCTTGTAGACCAGCGAGGTCGAGAACGATTGCGTGGTCTGCGCACCGAGCTTCTTGCCGTTGGGATCGGCGAAGTTGGTGTACTGGCCACCGCGTTCGAAGCTGCGGGCGGTCACGCGCGCGGCCAGATGCTCGGTGATGCCGCCTTCGAAGCTGCCGCTGACGTCATGCGAGTCCCAGGAGCCGATCTCGGCGATGACCTTGCCCTTGACCTCCTGGCCGGGCTCGCGGGTGACGAAGTTGATCGCGCCGGCGAAGGTGGAACGGCCGAAGTAGGCGCTCTGCGGGCCCTTCAGCACTTCGATGCGCTCGACGTCGACGATGGCCGGCGGCTGCGCGCCGAGCACCGGCGCGCCGTCGATGAACAGGTTGCCGCCGGAGTTCAGGCCGGTGTTGAGGTTGAGGTAGAGGCCGCGGAACACCAGCGAGGTCGCCGAGCG
>CAZIRD010000084.1:0-13195 GCA_964541625.1 uncultured Acidibacter sp. | reverse complement strand
CGCGGCACGCCGGGCTTCTCCGGCGCCGACCTCGCCAACCTCGTCAACGAGGCGGCGTTGTTCGCGGCGCGCGCCAACAAGCGCATCGTTGGCATGGAGGAGTTCGAGCGCGCCAAGGACAAGATCATGATGGGCGCCGAGCGCCGCTCCATGGTGATGACCGAGCAGGAAAAGCGCATGACGGCCTACCACGAGGCCGGGCACGCGATCGTCGGCATCTCGGTGCCGGAGCACGACCCGGTCTACAAGGTCACGATCATTCCGCGCGGCCGCGCGCTCGGCGTGACGCAGTTCCTGCCCGAGCAAGACCGCTACTCCATGAGCAAGCGGCGCATCGAAAGCGGCATCGCCACGCTGTTTGGCGGACGCATCGCCGAGGAACTCATCTACGGGGCGGACGCCGTCACCACCGGTGCCTCGAACGACATTGAGCGCGCCACCGATCTCGCGCGCAACATGGTCACCAAGTGGGGCCTGTCCGACAAACTCGGGCCGCTCACCTATTCGGAGGAATCCGGCGAAGTGTTCCTCGGCCGGTCGGTCACCCAGACCAAACAGGTGTCGGACGAGACCGCGCACGCCATCGACCAGGAAGTGCGGCGGGTGATCGAGGGCAACTACCAGCGCGCCCGCGACATCCTGCAGACGAACCTCGACAAGCTGCACGCCATGGCTGAGGCGCTGGTCAAGTTCGAGACCATCGACGACAGCCAGATCAAAGACATCATGGCGGGTCGGCCGCCGAGTGCGCCCTCCGGCTGGGATGACTCGGTTTCGAGCGGGCCGCAGGGTGGCGCGCCGCGGCCGGCCGCACAGCCGGGTGGCATTGGCCCGCCGGCCGGCGAGGGCAGCGCCGGCTGAGGCGCATGCCTCGCCGACGACCGCCCGCCCGCTGCGCTGTACGCCGCGTCGCTGACGACGTCATCGCGTGTTGCTGCGCTGCGCCGATCGCGATCTCGATCTCGCCACGCCCGCCATCATGGGCGTACTCAACGTCACCCCTGATTCCTTCTCCGACGGCGGACGCTTCGAGGTTTTCGAGGCTGCTGTCGCCCGCGGTCTGCGCATGCTGGAAGAGGGTGCCGAGATCATCGACATCGGCGGCGAGTCCACCCGTCCGGGTGCCGATCCCGTGCCGCTCGAGGAGGAACTGCGCCGGGTGGTTCCTGTGGTGCGCGAACTTGTCGCGCGTGGCGCGCGGGTGTCGATCGACACCAGCAAACCTGAAGTGATCCGCGCCGCCACCGACGCGGGTGCGCACATGGTCAACGATGTCTACGCGCTGCGGCTGCCGGGTGCGCTGCAGGCAGCGGCTGCAAGTCGAGCGGCAGTGTGCGTCATGCACATGCAGGGCGAGCCGCGCAGCATGCAGCGCGAGCCGCGCTATGTCGACGTGGTGGGCGAGGTGGGCGAGTTTCTCGCGGCGCGTATCGCCGCCTGTGAGGCGGCGGGCATTGCGCGTGAACGTCTCGTCATCGATCCGGGTTTCGGCTTCGGCAAGACCGTCGAACACAATCTTGAGTTGCTGCGCGGACTCCACAAGCTCGGTGCAGCGCTCGCCAGCGTGGGCAGCGGCGGTCCGCTGCCGCTGCTTGCAGGGCTCTCCCGTAAATCAATGCTCGGCGCGATCACCGGTCGCGGTGTCGAGGCGCGGCTCGCGGGCAGTCTGGCACTCGCCTTTGCCGCGCTCGACGGCGGGGCGCGTATCATTCGCTGCCACGATGTCGCCGAGACGCGGGATGTGCTGAAGGTCTGGGCGGCGCTGCGTGGTCCCGGAGGAGCAGTTTGAGCAGGACATATTTCGGTACCGACGGCGTGCGTGGCACGGTCGGCGAACCCCCGTTGACCGTCGATTTCGTGCTGCGGCTCGCGAGCGCCGCGGCGCGTGTGCTCGCGCCGGAAGGCGGCAGCGTGCTGATCGGCAAGGACACGCGTCTCTCCGGCTACATGTTCGAAGCCGCGCTCGAAGCGGGATTCGTCGCCGCGGGCGTCGATGTGATGCTGATCGGTCCCTTGCCGACGCCGGGCATCGCGTACATGACACGGCACTTTGGTTGCCGCTTTGGTGTCGTGATCAGTGCCTCGCACAATCCGTATCACGACAACGGCATCAAGTTTTTCGACGGCACGGGCGGCAAGCTCTCGGACGAGGAGGAGGCGCGCATCGAGGCCGAACTTGCGCGCGATCCGATCACCCGCGAGTCGAAGGCGCTCGGACGCGCCTCCCGCGTCGACAAAACACGCAAGGCTTACCAGGACTTCTGCATCTCGACCATGCCGCCCGGCACGTCTCTGGCCGGCATGAAGATCGTCATCGACTGCGCTCACGGCGCCGGCTACAAGGTCGCGCCGCGCATCCTCACCGATCTCGGCGCCGAGATCGTGCCGCTCGGCTGCTCGCCGAACGGTCGCAACATCAATCAGGCCTGCGGCGCGCTGGCGCCGGAACTGCTGCAACTCACCGTGCCCGGCGTGCGTGCCCAGGTCGGCATCGCACTCGACGGCGACGGCGATCGCCTGGTCATGGTCGATCACCTCGGTCGGCGCGTCGATGGCGACCAGTTGCTCTACGTCATCGCCACGCATCGGCATGCCACGGGTCGCTTGCAGGGACCGGTCGTCGGTACGCTGATGACCAATTACGGGCTCGAGCGTGCACTCAGTCAGCGCGGTATCGGTTTCCATCGGGCCAAGGTCGGCGACCGGTACGTGCTCGCCAAGTTGCGCGAGACCGGGGGCGTGCTGGGCGGCGAAAATTCCGGGCATCTGCTGACGCTCGACTACACCACTACGGGCGATGCCATGATCGTCGCGCTGCAGGTGCTGTCGATCATGCGCGAGACGGGCCGCTCGCTGGCCGAGCTCACCGCCGATCTCTCGCTGCTGCCGCAGACCATGGTGAACGTCCGGGTCGCGCGCCGTTTCGATCCGCTGTCGGTGCCGAGCGTGCGTACCGCGGTGGCCGCGGTCGAGAGTCGACTCATGGGTCGGGGCCGGGTCGTGCTGCGGGCTTCGGGCACCGAACCGCTGATCCGCGTGATGATCGAGGCCGACGATGCGGCCGAGTCGCGTACGCTCGCCGACGAACTCGCCGACGCGGTGCGGGCCGCGGTGCCCGCAGGGGAATGAGCATCATGAGTCGAACGAAGATGGTGGCCGGTAACTGGAAGATGCACGGGTCGCGCGCCGGCAACGCGGCGCTGCTCGACGGGGTGTTGGCAGGTGTCGGGGCGCGATCGACCGCCGAAGTCGTGGTGTGTCCGCCCTTCGTCTATCTCGCCGAGACCGCGGCCCGTCTTGCGGGCAGCGCGGTGAGCCTGGGTGCGCAGGACGTCTGCGCGGAGCCGGGGCAGGGTGCCTACACCGGCGAGGTCGGTGCCGCGATGCTCCGCGAGGTGGGCTGCAGTCACGTGATCGTGGGCCACTCCGAACGGCGTGCGTTGTATGGCGAGAGCGATCAGCTGGTGGCGCGCAAGGCGCTCACCGCGCTCGCTGCAGGCCTGCTGCCCATTGTCTGTGTCGGTGAGCTGCTCGAGGAGCGCGATGCCGGTCGCACCCATGAGGTCGTCGGACGTCAGCTCGCGGCGCTTCTCGATACGCTTGCCGCGGCGAGCGAGGGCCTCGTCGGACTTGCTCGATGTGTGATCGCCTACGAGCCGGTCTGGGCGATCGGCACCGGGCGTACGGCCAGTCCGGAGCAGGCGCAGGACGTCCACGCCTTCATCCGTGGTCGAATCGCCGCGAGGGATGCTACAATCGCCGGCTCGATGAGGGTCCTCTACGGCGGCAGCGTCAAGCCGGGCAATGCCCGCGAGCTGTTTAGCATGTCGGATGTGGACGGCGGCCTCATCGGCGGGGCCTCGCTCAAGGCTGAGGAGTTCGTCGCGATCGTCGCGGCGGCAGGGGCTTGAGGCGTAGCAGGACGCATTGGGAATCAGGATTCGGACATGTTGCTCACCGCACTGACCATCATTCAGGTGTTTGCCTCGCTGGCCATCGTCGCCCTCGTGCTGCTGCAGCGCGGTCGCGGTGCCGATGCCGGTGCCGGCTTTGGTGCAGGCGCCTCGGGCAGCGTGTTCGGTGCGCGCGGCGCGACCACGGGTCTCTCGCGCGCCACCGCCGTGCTGGCGGCGGTGTTCATGATCAACAGTCTCGCGCTCGCCTGGCTGGGCACGCGCCCGGCTGCGACCAAGACGGAAAGTTTGCTGGGCGAAACGGCTACGCAAACGGCACCCGTGCCGGCTGCGCCGGCGACAACCCTGCCGGTGCCCGCTGCACCGGCGCCCGCTGCACCGGCAGCGCCTGCCCCCTGAGGCGTTTGCGCGCAGCGAGGCATTTTCGAGCATGCGGACGTGGTGGAATTGGTAGACACACTAGCTTGAGGGGCTAGCGCCGCAAGGTATGGGAGTTCGAGTCTCCCCGTCCGCACCAAACTCGATCGACATCCTGCTACAATTCGCGCCGCTTCAAGCACGGGGGTTGCGCGGCCATCGGCCGCGTTCGTGCAAGGGCTTAGCGAATGTTGACGAACTATCTGCCTGCGTTGATTTTTCTCGGCGTTGCCTCAGGGCTCGCCATCGTGCTGCTGCTGCTCGGCACCGGCTTCGGGCGTTATTTCTCCCGCGCCCCCAACGACGTCCAGAAACTTTCGCCCTACGAGTGCGGCTTTGAGGCCTTCGAAGACTCGCGCATGAAGTTCGATGTGCGCTACTACCTCGTGGCGATCCTGTTCATCGTCTTCGATCTCGAAATCGCTTTCCTGTTTCCCTGGGCGGTGGCCTTGGACTCGATCGGTACCTTCGGGCTGGTCGCCATGGCCATCTTCCTCGGCATCCTGATCGTGGGATTCATCTACGAGTGGAAGAAGGGGGCTTTGGAGTGGGATTGACCGAAGAGGGCGCGGCGCAGGATTTCGCGCAGCGCGGGTTCGTCACCACCCAGGTGGACAACCTCGTCAACTGGGCGCGTACCGGTTCGCTCTGGCCCATGACCTTCGGTCTGGCCTGTTGCGCGGTCGAGATGATGCACGCGGGCGCCTCGCGCTACGACCTGGATCGCTTCGGGGTGGTGTTCCGTCCGAGTCCGCGGCAGTCGGACGTCATGATCGTCGCCGGCACGCTGGTCAACAAAATGGCGCCGGCGCTGCGCAAGGTCTATGACCAGATGCCCGAGCCGCGCTGGGTGATTTCCATGGGCTCCTGCGCCAACGGCGGTGGCTACTACCACTACTCATACGCCGTCGTCCGCGGTTGCGATCGCATCGTGCCGGTCGATGTCTACGTGCCGGGTTGTCCGCCCACGGCCGAAGCGCTGCTTTACGGCATCATCCAGCTGCAGAAAAAGATCGCCCGCACCAGCACGGTGGCCCGTCCATGAGCGCGGCGCCGCTCGAGGCTGTACTCGGCGAGAGTGTGCGCGTGCTGCCCGCGCTGCCGGGCGAAATCGCCATCGAGTGCGACGCCGCGGCGCTGCTCTCGGTGGCAGCGACCTTGCGCGACCATCCGCAACTCGGTTTCGACATGCTGGTCGATCTCGCTGGCGTCGACTACCTCGACTACGGCAAGTCCGAGTGGAAGACCGCGAGCGCCACGGGCTCGGGATTTTCTCGCGGCGTGAATCGCGGGCTGCCAACGAGCGAAAGTGGGCCGGCCCCGGGGCGGCGTTTCGCCGTGGTCGCGCAGTTGCTGTCGGTGCGTTTCAACCGGCGGCTGCGGCTGCGCGTGTTCTGCGACGACAACGATGAACCGATGGTCGACTCGCTGGTCGGCGTGTGGGCCTCGGCCAACTGGTTCGAGCGCGAGGCCTTCGATCTTTTCGGAATCCTCTTCAAGGGCCATCCGGACCTGCGGCGCCTGCTCACCGACTACGGCTTCATCGGCCATCCGTTCCGCAAGGACTTTCCGCTGATCGGTAACGTCGAAGTGCGCTACGACCCGCAGAAGCAGCGCGTCGTCTACGAGCCGGTGAGCATCGAGCCGCGCACTCTGGTGCCGCGCGTGATCCGTCATGACAACCGCTATGACCCGGCGCTTATCGAGCGGCCGGCGGGCGGCGCGGCGACAGGCTGAACCATGGCCGAGATCCAGTCCTACACCATGAATTTCGGGCCGCAGCATCCTGCGGCCCACGGCGTGCTGCGCCTCGTGCTCGAACTCGACGGCGAGGTCGTGCAGAAGGCCGACCCGCACATCGGCCTGCTGCACCGCGCCACCGAAAAGCTCGCGGAGTCCAAGCCGTTCAACCAGTCGATCGGCTACATGGACCGGCTCGACTACGTCTCGATGATGTGCAACGAGCACGCCTACGTGATGGCGATCGAGCGTCTTCTTGGCGTCACGCCGCCGCTGCGCGCGCAGTACATCCGCGTGATGTTCGACGAGATCACGCGCATCCTGAACCACCTGATGTGGCTCGGTGCGCACGGCCTCGACATCGGCGCCATGACGGTCTTCCTGCTCGCGTTCAAGGAGCGCGAGGACCTCATGGACTGCTACGAGGCGGTCTCGGGGACGCGCATGCACGCCACCTACTATCGTCCGGGCGGCGTACACCGCGATCTGCCGCGCGAGATGCCGCGCTATCAGGCGTCGCGCTGGCGCTCGCAGCAGGATGCCGACCGCCTCAACGAGGCGCGTGCCGCGGGCTTGCTGGAATTCATTGCCGATTTCACGCGTCGCTTCCCGAAGGCGATCGACGAATACGAAACGCTGCTCACCGACAATCGCATCTGGAAGCAGCGCACGGTGAACATCGGCGTGGTGAGTCCCGAGCGGGCGCTGCAGCTCGGTTTCTCGGGTCCGATGCTGCGTGGTTCGGGCATCGCCTGGGACCTGCGCAAAAAGCAGCCCTACGAGGTCTACTCGCAGCTCGACTTCGACATCCCGGTGGGTGTGAACGGCGACTGCTACGACCGTTATCTCGTGCGCATCGAAGAATTGCGCCAGTCCAACCGAATCGTCGCGCAGTGCATCGAGTGGCTGCGCCACAACCCGGGCCCGGTGATGGTCGCCGACGCCAAGGTGCGGCCGCCGCGCCGCGAGAACATGAAAGGCGACATGGAGTCGCTGATCCACCACTTCAAGCTCATGACCGAGGGCTACTGCGTTCCCGAGGGCGAGACCTACGCTGCGGTCGAGGCGCCCAAGGGCGAGTTCGGCATCTACCTCGTCTCCGACGGTGCGAACAAGCCCTACCGCCTCAAGTGCCGCGCGCCCGGGTTCGCGCATCTCGCTGCACTCGAGGAGATGGTCACCGGCCACATGCTGGCCGACGTCGTGGCGGTGATCGGCACCCAGGACATCGTCTTCGGGGAGATCGACCGATGAGCGAATCCGCACCCCTCGCGGGCGGCGTACGGACCAGCGACGGCCAGGTGTTCGTGCCCGGCGACGGCCCGAACGTGGCCCTGCTCAGCGCGCATACGCGCCACGAAATCGACGGTTGGATCGCGCGTTTTCCGGCGGGTCGCCAGCGCTCGGCCACGCTGTCGGCGCTGCGTTTCGCGCAGGAGCAGAACGACGGTCACCTGAGCACGGCGATCATGGACGCGGTGGCCGAGTACCTGCGCCTGCCGCCGATCCAGGTCTATGAGGTCGCGAGCTTCTATTCGATGTTCGAGACGCACGAGTGCGGTCGCCACCACGTCAGCGTCTGCACCAACATCAGCTGCTGGCTGAACGGCGCGGAGAACATTCTCGCGCACTGCGAGCGCAAGCTCGGCATCAAGGTGGGCGAGAGCACGGCCGACAAGCGGATCTTCCTCAAGCAGGAAGAGGAATGTCTGGCCGCCTGCACCGGCGCGCCGATGATGATGGTCGATCACGTTTTCCACGAATATCTGACTCCCGAGAAGGTCGACAAGATTCTCGACGAGCTGAAGTGAGTCCCGCGGCATGAGCAACGCACTCGACAACTGGCGCGACCGCATGAACCTCGTGGTGTTCGAGCCGCTCGGTCTTGAGCGCCCGTGGACACTCGAGAGCTATCTGAAGATCGGCGGCTATTCTTCGTGGAAGAAAATCCTCGCCGGCGAGATGAGCCGCGAGCAGGTCATCGAGGGTGTCAAGGCGAGTGGCCTGCGTGGTCGGGGCGGCGCGGGCTTCCCGACCGGCACCAAGTGGAGCTTCATGCCGCGCAATGCGCCGATGCAGAAGTATGCCGTCTGCAATTCGGACGAAAGCGAGCCAGGTACCTGCCACGACCGTGACATCCTGCGCTTCAACCCTCATGCGCTGGTTGAGGGCATGGCGATCGGCGGCTACGCGATGGGCGCCACCGTCGGCTACAACTACATCCGCGGCGAGTTCCTCGGCGAACCGGTACCGCGCTTCGAGGCGGCGGTGAAGGAAGCCTACGCGGCCGGCCTGCTCGGCAAGAACGTGCAGGGTTCGGGCATCGACTTCGACCTCTACACCTTCGTGGGTGCCGGCGCCTACATCTGCGGCGAGGAAACCGCGCTGCTCGAATCTCTCGAGGGCAAGCAGGGCAAACCGCGCTTCAAGCCGCCGTTCCCCGCTGCCTTTGGCCTCTACGGCCAGCCGACCACCATCAACAACACCCAGAGCTATGCCTCGGTGCCGACCATTCTGCGCAAGGGGCCGGAATGGTTCATGAAGCTCGGCACCACCAATGCCGGCGGCACGGTGATCTTCTCGGTCTCCGGGCATGTCGAGAAGCCGGGCAACTACGAACTGCCACTCGGCATTCCGTTCAAAGATTTGCTGGAAATCGCCGGCGGCGTGCGCGGCGGACGCAAGCTCAAGGCGGTGATCCCGGGCGGCTCCTCGGTCAAGGTGGTTCCCGGCGAGACCATGCTTGGCGTGAACATGGACTACGATTCGCTGCGCGCGGTGGGCTCGTCAGTCGGCTCTGCGGCGGTCATCGTCATGGACGAGACCACCTGCATGGTGCGCACGCTCGAGCGGATCTCGCGCTTCTACAAGTCCGAATCCTGCGGCCAGTGCACGCCCTGTCGCGAGGGCACCGGCTGGCTCAACCGCGTACTCAAGCGGATCATCGCGGGCGAGGGGCGTATGGAGGACCTGCAATTGCTGGTCGATGTCGCCAACCGCATCGAGGGCCACACGATCTGCGCGCTCGGTGACGCGGCCGCCTGGCCCGTGCAGAGCTTCCTGCAGCGCTTCCGGCATGAGTTCGAGTACATGATCCAGCACGGCGGTCGCAGCCTCGTCGACGGCCAGAAGGAGGCGGCGTAAGCCGCGTGCGCTAGAGATGGCAGCGAATCCCCAGGACGATCTGGTCAACGTCGAGGTCGACGGCAAGCCGGCCAAGGCCCGCAAGGGCGCGATGATCATCCACGTGACCGACCAGCAGGGCGCCTACGTGCCGCGTTTCTGCTACCACGACAAGCTGCCGGTAGCGGCGAACTGCCGCATGTGCCTCGTCGAGGTCGAGAAGGCGCCGAAGCCGCTGCCTGCTTGCGCGACGCCGGTCGCCGAGGGCATGAAGATCTTCACCCGCTCCAAGGCGGCCATCGGTGCGCAGAAGGCCACCATGGAGTTCCTGCTCATCAACCACCCGCTCGACTGCCCCATCTGCGATCAGGGCGGCGAGTGCGAACTGCAGGACCTCGCGCTCGGCTACGGCCGTGACATCGCACGTTTCAGTGAACGCAAGCGCGTGGTCAAGGACAAGAACCTCGGTCCGCTCGTTTCCACCGACATGACGCGCTGCATCCACTGCACGCGGTGTGTCCGCTTCGGCCAGGATATCGCCGGCATTCCCGAGCTCGGAACCACCGGACGTGGCGAGAACATGCAGATCGGCACGTGGATCGAGCGCAGCGTCGATCACGAGTTGTCCGGCAACATCATCGATCTCTGTCCGGTCGGGGCGCTGAATTCCAAGCCGTTCCGCTATCAGGGTCGCTCCTGGGAGATGACGCAGTTGCCGTTCGTCTCGCCGCACGATGGCTTCGGCTCGAATCTTTTCGGCCATGTGCTGCGCGGCAAGCTGAAGCGTGTGGTGCCGCGGCCGAACGACGACATCAATGAAACCTGGATCGCTGATCGCGATCGTTTCAGCTACGAAGGCATCCACGCCGACGACCGGCTGCTCGCACCGCAGATCCGCGATGGCGGTGAGTGGCGGGCGGCAAGTTGGGAAGAGGCGCTCGGCGCGGCGGCCCGCGGTCTCAAGGCGGCGGGGCCGTCGCTGGGCACGCTCGTGCATCCCTCCTCGACGATCGAGGAACTGCATCTTGCGGCGCGGCTCACCCGCGGCCTCGGCAGCGCGAACATCGACCATCGCCTGCGCAGTCGCGATTTCCGCGATGCGACCGCCGACCCGCGTCAGCCCGCGCTCGGCATCAGTCTCGCTGCGGTCGATGCGCTCTCTGGCGTACTCGTGATCGGCTCCAATCTGCGTGCCGAACTGCCGCTGCTCGCGCACCGCTTGCGCAAAGCCGTGGTACGCGCCAGGGCCAAGGTTGCGTTCGTCGATTCGATCGAGCGTGAATACCGCTTCCCGGTCGCCGCGCAAGTCGTGCGGCCGGCCGCCGAGTGGGCGCACGATCTCGCCGGCATCCTCGCCGCTGTTTGCGAAGCCACCGGCCTGCAGCCGGGCGAGCAGTACGCGCTGCTGCTGCGGGGCATTGCGCCGACTGCCGCGCAGCGTGCGGCGGCGGCAGCGCTCTGTCACGGTAACGCGCGGGCCGTATGGCTCGGGGCCATGGCGCTGCGGCATCCTGCAGCCATCGATCTGCGCTCGCTGGCCGGTGAGATCGCACGCTTGGCGGGAGCGACGTTCGGCGTGCTGGCCGAGGGCGCCAATGCCGCCGGTGCCTGGCTCGCGGGAGCCGTGCCGCACCGGGGCGCGGGCGGCGTGTCGCTCGTCGATACCGCGCAAGGACTCGACCTGCGCGGCATGCTGGAGACGCCGCAGCGCGCCTACCTTCTGGTGGGTGCCATCGAACCGGCGGCGGACATCGCCGATGCAGCACTCGCATCGCGGGCGTTCGCGTCCGCTGCCTGCGTGGTCGCGATCACGCCGTTTGTCACCGAAGAATTGCGTCGCAGCGCGCATGTGCTGCTGCCGATGGGCAGTTTCGCCGAAACGGCGGGCACCTACGTCAACCTCGAAGGTCGCTGGCAGGGACAGTCCGGTCTAGCCAAGCCGCCCGGCGAGGCACGACCGGGCTGGAAGATCCTGCGGGTGCTCGGCAATGCGCTCGAGCTCGACGGCTTCGGCTACGAGAGCGCCGAGGACGTACGGCGCGAACTCGAGAAGATCGTTGAAGCGAACGCGGGCGCCGCCGTGCCGACGGCGCTCGTCACCACCCATCTGCCGGCGATCGCCGCGGTGGCGGGGTCCGCCGATCTCGATCTCGGCGTGCTCGATGTGCCGATGTACGCGATCGACGCGGTGTTGCGCCGCAGCGGCGCGCTACAGCAGACCAGGATCGCCGGCGCCGCCCGCGCAAGCGCTGGGGGTGAGGGCTGATGGACTCGCTGCTGCAACTCTGGGGGGGCTTGCCCGACTACGTTCGTTCGACGGCGTGGATCCTCGTGGTCACCGTCGCGGTGATCCTTTCGGTCGCCTTCACTACCCTCTGGGAACGCAAGGTCATCGGCTGGATCCAGCTGCGCAGGGGTCCGAACCGCGTCGGCAGCCTGTTCGGGCTGGTGCCGGGCATCTTCCAGCCGTTCGCCGACGTCATCAAACTGCTGCTCAAGGAGGTCGTGATCCCCTCGTCCTCCAACAAGTGGCTCTTCCGCGTGGCGCCGGCGATCACACTGGTGCCGGCGTTTGCCGCGTGGGCGGTGATGCCGCTCGATCCCGCGCTCGTCATCGCCGACATCGACGCCGGCCTGCTCTACCTGCTATCGCTCACCTCGGTGGGTGTGTACGGCGTCATCCTCGCCGGCTGGGCGGCCAACTCCAAGTATGCCTTCCTCGGTGCGATGCGTTCGGCTGCGCAGGTGGTGGCCTATGAAATCGCCATGGGCTTCGCCCTCGTCGGCGTGGTCATGGCCGCCGGAACGCTGAACCTCGGTGACATCGTGCGGGCGCAAGAGGGTGGGGTGGCAAACTGGTTCGTCGTCTGGCTATTCCCGCTGTTTGTTGTGTACGTCATCGCCGGCGTCGCGGAAACCAACCGCGCGCCCTTCGACGTCGCCGAGGGCGAGTCGGAGATCGTTGCCGGTTTCCACGTTGAATACTCGGGGATCGCTTTCGCGCTCTTCTTCCTCGCGGAATACGCGAACATGATCCTCATCTCGGCGCTCACCGCGGTGTTCTTCCTCGGCGGCTGGCTGAGTCCCTTTGACGGAATCCTCGCGGCGGACAATCCGCTCGCCGCGCCGGGCTTCCACTGGTTGTTCCTCAAGTTCTTTTTCTTCCTGACCTGTTTCATGTGGTACCGGGCGACCTTCCCGCGCTACCGCTACGACCAGATCATGCGGCTCGGCTGGAAGGTTCTGATTCCGGTCACGCTCGTCTGGATCGCCGTCGAAGGACTGATGTCCTGGCTCGACGTCGGTCCGTGGAAGGGCTGAGAACCGCGAACCCAAGGACACGCCATGTCACTGCAAAGCCTGGCCAAGACCTTCCTGCTTACCGAGCTGCTCGCCGGTATGTCGCTGACGGCGCGCACGCTGTTTCGCAAGAAGGTGACCGTCAACTACCCTGAGGAAAAGACGCCGCAGTCGCCGCGCTTCCGCGGGTTGCACGCGCTGCGCCGTTACGCGAACGGCGAAGAGCGCTGCATCGCCTGCAAGCTCTGCGAAGCGGTCTGTCCGGCGCTCGCCATCACCATCGAGTCGGATGTCGCCGCCGACGGCACGCGGCGGACCACGCGCTACGACATCGATCTCTTCAAGTGCATCTACTGCGGCTTCTGCGAGGAGGCCTGCCCGGTCGACGCCATCGTCGAGACGCGTATCCACGAGTACCACATGGAAAATCGTGGCGAGAACATCATGACCAAGGACAAGCTGCTCGCCGTCGGCGAGCGCTATGCCGCGCTGATCGACGCCGACAAGGCGGCCGACGCGCCTTACCGCTGACCGCAGGCGCAACAGGGGAAACCAGCCGGTGTTCGTGCAAGTGCTGTTCTACGTGTTCTCGAGCATCCTCGTCGCTGCGGCGCTCGGGGTGATCGTCGCGCGCAACCCGGTCTACTCGGCGCTGTCGCTGGTGCTCGCGTTCTTCACGAGCGCGGCGCTGTGGCTGCTGA
>CAZIRD010000083.1:9561-13373 GCA_964541625.1 uncultured Acidibacter sp. | reverse complement strand
TTGTGAGGACGGGGGAATTTCGTGTCAATTCAGGCGCCTGGAACACCGCCGCGGTGGGCACGGCGACCCCGGGATGGACCACCAGAAACCATTTTTCGGGCAGCTCGAGGGGGGTGAGGCGCTCACCGACCCCCTCGCCGAGTGCGTTGTGACCGTGGACGAACACGGCGACATCCGCGCCGAGGCGGGCGCCGATCGCGCCCAGCTCGCCGGTGGGCAGCCCAAGGCCCCAGAGCCGATCGAGGACGCAGAGCGTGGTCGCCGCATCGGAACTGCCGCCGCCAAGGCCCCCGCCCATGGGGATGCGTTTGCGGACCCGGATCGTAGCCCCGGGCACACTGCGGCCGAGATGCTCGCGCGCATGGCGCTCGAGGGCGCGGGCGGCACGGACGCAGAGATCCTGGTCGGCGGGTACCGCAGCCAGCGCGCCGGGCCGCGAGTCGGCGTCATCGCAGCGCGTGATGCGGCCCGCTGGCGCGATCTCGAAGGCCAGCTCGTCGCAGAGATCGATCAGCTGGAATACGGTCTGCAGGTCGTGGTACCCGTCGGCCCGCCGCCCCGTGACATGCAGACAGAGGTTGAGCTTGGCCGGTGCCGGCCACCAGAGTCGGTCATTGGCGGACTGGCTCATCGACTCGTCGCGCCCCAGCTCTCCACCAGCAGACGAACCCGCACGCCCGCCCGCGAGGCTTCGATCCGCTGTGGCAACTGGTAGTTCGCGCCCGCCACTCTGGCGTAGGCCGGGAAGCGCACCGTCCAGCCGTCCTGCTGCAGGCTATCGAGGTGCGTGACGTCGGCGGCCAGCGCCTCCTCGGCCGCCCGCGTGGGATCAGGGACGCCCAGCATCCAGTAGCGCAGCGACTCAACGGGCAGCGCGAAGCCGAGCCGCCGCTCGAGCTCGCTGCGGGTGGCCTCATCGGCGAGCCGGCCATTGGCGAACTCCAGCCGCACCCCGCCGACGCCCAAGGGGCCGTCGAGTTCGAGGCGCGAGGTCTCGGCGCGCTGCGCCCAGCGCAGCGCCGCGGTGAAGCCTTCTTCACCGCTCGCGACGGCCACCCGACCGCGTAAGTCGAACCGCGACCAAGCTTGCAGTGTGCTGCGCCGCATGGCCCAGTCGCCCGGCAACTGTGGCGGCAGCGCGCCCGGTGCGAGCAAGCTCGCACAACCCGTGACGAGCAGCAGGAACGTGAGCCCGCTCGCAAGCAACCCGAGGAATGGCCAGCCGCGGCGCTGCATTTCGAGCCCGCTCAGCGATCCTTGCCGACGAATCGTTCGATGGTGGCCCGCAGCGGCCGCGACTCGGGAGCGATCACCAGCGCGCGCGCCCAAACCGTACGGGCCTCGGCGCGCTCGCCCATCGACCAGAGCACCTCGCCCCAGTGGGCGGCGATCTCCGCCTCGCGTGACAGCCGCCAGGCCCGCTCGAGCAGCGGCACCGCACTCGCCTTGTCGCCGCGCCGGAAGCGCACCCAGCCGAGGCTGTCGATAAACGAGGCGTTGTCGGGTCGCTGCGCAAGCGCCTCGCGGATCAACGTTTCGGCGCGCGGCAACTGCCGCTTGCGGTCGGCCAGCGTGTAGCCAAGCGCATTGAGCACGTGGGCATCGCCCGGTCGGCTGGCGAGCAGTTGCTCGAATTCTTTGATCGCTTCGCGGGTACGGCCGCCGAGATCGAGCAGTACCGCGCGCTGGTAACGCAACTCATGGTGCTCGGGATAGCGTGCGAGTGCGGTATCGATGCTGGCGATGGCGTCCTTGGCGAGGTTGGCCTCGTGCAGCGCGCGCGAGCGGGCGATCTCGACCTCGATGGCGTCACCGCGGCCGCCGCGCTGCAAATCGTCGAACAGTTTCATCGCACCATCGCGATCGCCCTGCTCGAGCAGCAGGCGTGCGCCCCGCGCGCGCGGCGGCAAGCCGGCGCCGGCGGCAGCAAGTTGCCGATAGGCCTGCAGCGCCGCGTCTTTGCGCCCGCTGCGCTCGGCCATCAGCGCAAGGTAATAGAGTGCCTCGCCCGCACCGCGATCGCGCGACAGCCGGGCGCCGAAGCGGCGTTCCGCCTCGGCCTGGTCACCGGTCGAGAGCGCAAGCAGCGCGAGGCGACGATCGGCTTCGATGGCGATCGGCTCATTGCCCGCCCGCTTGTCGTTCTCGATGGCGAGCAGTTCATCGCGTGCCTGGTCGACCCGATCGAGCGCGAGCAGGGTCTCGATCCGCGCGAAGCGGTGGTTGTCCGGGTCGCCCTGGGTGATGAGGTCGGCCTCGGCGAGCGCGGTACGCTCGTCGCCGAGCGCCGCTGCGGCGGCCGCATAGAGGCGGATGGTGCGGGCATCGTTGCCGCCGCCCTTGGCGCGGGCGGCGAGGATGAGTTCCCGGCAGGCGGAAAGATCGTCCGCGTTGCAAGCCATGCGGGCTAGGGCAGCGAGATTGCGCGCGGAAACCGTGCCGCGCGGAATGATTTCTTTGAAAACCTGCCAGGCTGCCGCCGCGGCGTCGCCCTCCGCGACTTCAGGCAGCAGGTCGGCGAGCGCGCGGTCCGGTTCGACGTCAGGCTTGGCGAGCAGTCCGAGATAGACGCTGCGGGCGAAGTCGATCTGCCAGCCCTCGAGGGCGACCAGCCCGACGAGACGCAGGGCATCGACGTTTTCGCCATCGAGCTCCAGCAGCCTCGCGGCCGCCCGTCGCGCAGCGGGCTGGTGGCGACAGGCACGCGCCACCTCGAGTGCGCGCTCGACGACCCGCGGGTCGCGATCCGCCATGCCGGCCGCGAGGTAGCCCTGCACGGCGACCGGACAATCGCCTGCCTGCAGGGCGCGCTCGGCAGCGGCGAGACCGGTCGAGTCGCCGGCGCTCGCCTGCTGCGCCATGACCGGCAAGGCTACGAAGGGCAGCGCGAGGATCGAGGCGAGGGATACGAGCGGTACGCGGGGTACCCGGAATCGTGAGGCAGGCATCGTCTTCCGACTATATCGGAACGCCGCCGCTTGTCAGCATCGACCCGCACCCCGAGAATCGCGCCAGCCCGCAGGGCCCACGCCGATGAAAGACTCCATCCGCCAACGTCTCGAGAGACAAGCCGACCGCTTCGAGGAAGTGGCGCGGCTGCTTGCCGACCCGCAGATCGATGGCGGTTCGGACAGCTTTCGCGAGCTGTCGATGGAGTATTCGCGGCTCACGCCGCTTGCCGAGCGCTATCAGGCGTTTCGCGGACTCGAGGCGGAGCGGCTCGCCGCGCAGGCACTGGCCGGCGATGGCGATCCGGAGATGCGCGCCCTGGGTGCCGACGAGGTGCTGCGACTCGGCAAACTGCTCGACGAGGAAGAGCTCGCGCTGCGCCGGATGCTGGTGCCGGCCGATCCGCGCGACGGCCACAACATCTACCTCGAGATCCGCGCCGGCACCGGCGGCGACGAAGCGGCGATCTTCGCCGGCGATCTGCTGCGCATGTACAGCCGCTATGCCGAACGTCAGGGCTGGCAGGTCGAGACGCTGAGCGAGAGCCCGGGCGAGCACGGCGGCTACAAAGAGGTGATCTGTCGGGTCAGCGGCAGCGGAGTATTCGGGCGGCTGAAGTTCGAGTCCGGTACGCACCGCGTGCAGCGGGTGCCCGCCACCGAGGCCCAGGGTCGCATCCACACTTCGGCGGTGACGGTGGCGATCCTGCCGGAACTCGATGCGCTCGAGGATGTCGAGATCAACCCGGCGGACCTGCGCATCGACACTTTCCGCGCTTCGGGTGCCGGCGGCCAGCATGTCAACAAGACCGATTCGGCCGTGCGCATCACGCACCTGCCGAGCGGCATCGTGGTGGAATGCCA
>CAZIRD010000083.1:0-9551 GCA_964541625.1 uncultured Acidibacter sp. | reverse complement strand
CAGCACAAAAACCGCAGCCGGGCGCTGTCGCTGCTCAAGGCGCGGCTGAAGGCCGCCGAGCAGGAAAAGCGTGACGCCGCGCAGGCCCGGGAACGCAAGCTGCAGGTTGGCAGCGGCGATCGCTCCGAGCGCATCCGCACCTACAACTTCCCGCAGGGTCGGGTCACCGACCATCGCATCAATCTGACGCTTTATCAGCTCGACGCGATCATCGACGGTCGGCTCGAAGATCTGGTCGAACCGCTGTTACAGGAGCATCAGGCCGAGCTGCTTGCTGAAGCCGAGGGCTGAGCACGCCGGTGCTGCAAATCGGCATAGGCCGCTAGACCAAAGGCGATCAGCAGCGGCTGGAAAGCGGCGCCGAGCAAGGCGGAGACGAGACCGGAGAGCAGCGGGTCGCGCACCGCGGCGTCCGCACCGCCCAGCTGCGCGACGATCAGCCCGATGAGGCTGCCGACCACGAAAACACCGAGCACCGTAATCAGCACGATCAGCAGGGTCATGGCGAGGTGTCGCCAGGCGCCGCGCGCGAGCTGCAGCGCTTGATCGAGCGCCGCGCGCGGGCCGCGCGACTCGAAAGCCACCACGGCGAGCACCGGCCAGAACGCCACCAGCAGGTAGATGCCCGGGATGACGAGCAGCACCAGGCCGAGCGCCACCGCGAGCAGACCGAGCAGGACGGCACCGAGCGCGGCGGGCAAGGCAGCCAGGGCAGCTCGCAGATCGCTCACAACGGAGCCTGCCGATGCGGTAGCGGCAAGCCGCTGCAGCGTCGAGCGCTGGCGCAGCATGATCACCAGCCAGCAACCGAGCGTGCCGCAGGCGGCGAGCGCCATCAGCAGCCACCAGAACGCATCCTTGGGCGCAGCAAGCGCGAGCGATTGGCCGCTGCCAAGCAGGTAGACGGACGGCAACTGACCGAGCAGCACGGCGAGCAGCGACCACGGCAGACAGGCGGGCAGCGAGCGGCGAAAGAGCAGAAAGCCGGCATCGAGGATCTCACCCGTGCTCGCGGCGCGCGGCGGCAGCAGCAGCGCAGTCGGGAAGGCGCGGTCGGACGGAGCAGTCATGGGCAGCAAGTGTCGCACGACCGCGGCGCGCCTTGCGCCGTGCGACACTTCCGGCAGAAGCTTGGTCGCAGAAGTCCGCGCCGCCGATGTCCTCGCCCCCTTCCGAACCGCAACGCCCCGTACCGAACCGTCTGCGCACCGCGGTGCGTGACGTCGCTGCCGCACTGCAGTCCGCCCTGCCGCAGACCGCGCCCGGCGCCGCGGCCTTCGATGCGTTGCGCGAGGCGGAGGCGCTGGTGCTTGCCTGTCTCGGACTGCCGCGCAGCACGTTGTACGCGGATCCCGATCGCCTGCTCGGCGCGGCGGAACTCGCGACGCTGCAGGCCTGGCTGCAGCGCCGCCTGCGCGGCGAGCCGCTCGCCTATCTGCTCGGCGAGCGCGAGTTCTGGTCGCTGACCTTCGAGGTGAGTCCCGCAGTACTCGTGCCGCGACCCGAGACGGAGCTGCTGGTTGAATGGGCCTTGCGCGCCGGCGATGTGCTGGAGGCGGCGGGATGCGCGCTGCCGCGTGTGCTCGATCTCGGCACGGGTTCAGGGGCGATCGCCATCGCCATCGCCCATGAGCGTCCCGGCTGGCGGGTCACGGCGGTCGAGCGCTCGCCCGCGGCGCTTGCGGTGGCAGGGCGTAACGCAGCACGTCATGGCACCGGCAATCTCGAACTTCTCGCCGGCGACTGGTTCGCGCCGCTTGCCGGAAAACGCTTCCATGTCATCGTCTCCAACCCGCCCTACGTGGCCGCGGATGATCCGCTGCTCGACGGCGACTCGCTGCGGTACGAACCGCGCGAGGCACTGACCCCGGGCGGCGATGCACTGGTCGATCTGCGGCATCTCGTCGCCGAGGCTCCGGCCGTCCTCGAGTCGGGCGGCAGCCTGTTGCTCGAGCACGGTGCAACGCAGGGCGCCGCGCTGCGCGCGCTGCTTGTCGCACGGGGTTTCGCTCACGTAGTCTCCCACCCCGACCTCGCCGGGCACGAACGCGTGACCGCGGGGCAATGGCCCTGAAGGGCCGTCATCACGGACAACGGAACACCCCATGCTCAAGTTCAAGACCAGCGCCGGCGACTTCACCGTGGAGCTCTACACCAAGGAGTCACCGGAATCCGCGGCGAATTTCCTCAAGTACGTCGATGACGGCCACTACGATGGCACGATCTTCCATCGCGTGATTCCGGGCTTCATGGTCCAGGGCGGCGGTTTCGCGCCCGGCATGGAGCAGAAAGACACCCGCCCGCCGATCCGCAACGAGGCGAGCAACGGTCTCGAAAACCTGCGCGGCACGCTCGCCATGGCGCGCACGAGCGACATCCACAGCGCGACGGCGCAGTTCTTCATCAACCTGGTCGACAATGATTTCCTCAATCACCAGCCGGGCAACTACGGCTACGCCGTGTTCGGTCGCGTGACGGCCGGCATGGAAGTCGTCGATGCCATCGCCGCCGTACCGACCACGCGCCGTCGCGGTCATGGCGATGTGCCCGTTGAGGATGTCGTGGTGCACTCGGTGAGCCGCGAGGCCAGCGCCTGAAGCTCGCCCGGCTCGGCCGGATCCTGCTGCGGGTCGCCTTGGCGGCGCTGCTCGGGTCGGTCGTGCTCGTGGTGCTGCTGCGCTGGCTGCCACCACCGACCACCGCCTTCATGGTGGGCAGCCGCGTCGCGGCGCTCGCCGACGGCGACTTCGGTTATCGCAACGACTACGACTGGGAGCCGCTCGAGCGTATCTCGCCGCATGCGGCCATGGCAGCGATCGCCGCGGAAGACCAGCAGTTCCCGTTCCACGCCGGCTTCGACTTCGAGTCGATCCGCAAGGCCGTGCAGCACAACTCGAAGAGCAAGCGCAAACGGGGCGCCTCGACCATCTCGCAGCAGGTGGCAAAGAATCTTTTTCTTTGGTCGGGACGCAGCTGGGTCCGCAAGGGTCTCGAGGTATGGTTCACCGTGCTCATCGAGGCCGCCTGGCCGAAGGAGCGCATCCTCGAGATGTACCTGAACGTTGCCGAGTTCGGTCCCGGAACCTGGGGCGTGCAGGCGGCAGCCCGCAAGTTTTTCCGCAAGGATGCGGCACGCTTGACCCGCCGCGAGGCGGCGACGCTCGCGGCGGTGCTGCCGAACCCGCGACGTTTCCGTGTCGAGCGCCCTTCGCCCTACGTGCAGCGGCGTCGCGACGCGATCATGGGGCAGATGCGGGCGCTGGGCGGGCCGGCCTTCCTGCGCCAGCTCGATGACGAAGAACCGTTGACCGCGGGCCGGCGCTGACGTGTCGCGGCCCTGAACGCGTCCCGCGCGCTGATCAGCCGCGCTCGTAGCCGAGGTTAGGCGCCAGCCAACGCTCGGCCTCCTCCACCGGCAGGCCTTTGCGGCGGGCATAGTCCTCGACCTGATCGCGATCGATTTTGCCGACGGCGAAGTAACCCGCCTGCGGATGCGCGATGTACCAGCCGCTCACGGCGGCGGTCGGATACATGGCGAAGCTTTCGGTCAGCCGGATGCCGGCATTACGTTCGACGTCGAGCAACTGCCAGAGCTTGGCTTTCTCGGTGTGATCGGGACAGGCCGGATAGCCCGGGGCCGGACGGATACCGCGGTACTCCTCGCGGATCAGCTGCGCGTTGGTGAGTTGCTCGGTTGCCGCGTAGCCCCAGAGCTCGCGCCGGGTGCGCTCGTGGAAGTGCTCCGCGGCAGCCTCGGCGAAGCGGTCGGCCAGCGCCTTGAGCATGATGCTGGAGTAGTCGTCGTGCGCCGCCTCGAAACGCGCCACGTGCTCTTCGATACCGATGCCCGCGGTGACCGCGAACGCGCCCACGTAGTCGCGCACGCCGCTCTCACGCGGCGCCACGTAATCGGCGAGGCACTCATGCGGCTGGCCGGCTGGCTTGCCCTTCTGTTGCCGCAGATGATTGAGCGTGAGCAGCACCTCGCGGCGATCTTCGCCGCTGTAGATCTCGATGTCGTCGCCCACCGCGTTGGCCGGGAAGTAGCCAAGTACGGCGCGCACGCCCAGCCATTTGCCGGCGATGATCTGCTTGAGCATCCGCCGCGCATCGGCATAAAGATTGCTCGCCGCCTCGCCGACCACCGGATCGGTGAGGATGTCCGGAAACTTGCCGGCAAACTCCCAGGCGTTGAAGAACGGCATCCAATCGATGTAGTCGAGCAGTTCGGTGAGTGGATAGTCCTCGAACACCTGTACGCCGGGACGGCGTGGCGCCACCGGACGCTGCGCCTGCCAATCGATGCGCCGACGGTTGGCGCGGGCGGCGGCGAGACTCGCTTCGGGCTGCTTGACCGTCTTGCCGGCGTGCTGCTCGCGGCGTCGTTCGTGCTCGTCGGCAACTTTCGCCGCGAAGGCAGGCTTGAGCGTCGGCGTGACCAGCGACTGACAGACGCCCACCGCGCGCGAGGCGTCCTTCACGTAGACCACCGGTTCGCGGTAGTTCGGCGCGATCTTCACGGAGGTGTGCGCCGGTGAGGTCGTCGCGCCGCCGATCAGCAGCGGTACCTTGAACCCCTGACGCTGCATCTCGCGCGCGACGTTCACCATCTCATCGAGCGAGGGCGTGATCAGGCCGGAAAGCCCGATCAGCGCCGCGTCCTCGCGACGCGCCACTTCGAGGATGCGCTCCGCCGGAACCATCACGCCGAGATCGATAACTTCGAAGTTGTTGCACTGCAGCACGACGCCGACGATGTTCTTGCCAATGTCGTGGACATCGCCCTTGACCGTGGCCAGCACGACTTTGCCATTGCTGCGCGCCGCGCCACTCTTGCCGCGCTCGATGAAGGGCACGAGGTGGGCGACGGCCTTTTTCATGACGCGCGCGCTTTTGACCACCTGCGGCAGGAACATCTTGCCGGCGCCGAAGAGATCGCCGACGACGTTCATGCCGTCCATCAGCGGTCCCTCGATGACCTTGATCGGGTGTTCGGCCTCGAGCCGCGCGGCCTCGGTGTCCTCGACGATGAACTCATCGATGCCCTTGACGAGCGCATGCTCGAGACGCTTCGCGACCGGCAGCGCACGCCATTCGAGATCGGCCTCGCGCTTGCTGCCCGCCTCGCCCTTGTAGCGTCCCGCAATCGCCAGCAGGCGCTCGGTCGAGTCGTCGCGACGGGCGAGGATCACGTCCTCGACGGTCTCGCGAAGTTCGGCGGGGATATCGGCGTATATCGCGAGCTGCCCCGCGTTGACGATGCCCATGTCCATGCCGGCGCGGATCGCGTGGTAGAGGAACACGCTGTGCATCGCCTCGCGTACCGGATCGTTACCGCGGAACGAGAACGAGACATTGCTGACGCCGCCGCTGACCAGCGCATGCGGCAGGCTTTCCTTGATGCGGCGCGTCGCCTCGATGAAGGCAAGCCCGTAGCCGGCGTGCTCCTCGATACCGGTGGCGACGGCGAAGATGTTCGGATCAAAGATGATGTCCTCGGGCGGGAAGCCGACGGCATGCGTCAGCACCTCGTACGAGCGCTTGCAGATCGCGACCTTGCGTTCGACGCTGTCGGCCTGCCCCTGCTCGTCGAAGGCCATCACCACCACCGCTGCACCGTACGCGCGGACCTTGCGGGCCTGCTCGATGAACGCGGCCTCGCCTTCCTTGAGGCTGATCGAGTTGACGATCGCCTTGCCCTGCACGCACTTGAGGCCGGCCTCGATGACGGTCCACTTCGAGGAGTCGATCATCACCGGCACACGGGCGATATCGGGTTCGCTGGCAAGCAGGTTGAGGAAGCGGACCATGGCCGCTTCCGAGTCGAGCATGCCCTCGTCCATGTTGACGTCGATGACCTGCGCGCCTGCGGCCACCTGCTGCCGCGCGATCTCGACCGCGGCGGCGTAGTCGCCCGCCTCGATGAGCTTGCGGAACTTCGCCGAGCCGGTGACGTTGGTACGCTCGCCGACGTTGACGAACAGCGAGTCGGCGCCGATGTTCAGCGGCTCGAGTCCGGCAAGGCGGCACTTCACTTCGGGCGTCGCCCGCGCACGCGGCGCGATCCCGCGCACAGCCTCGGCGATCAGGCGGATGTGCTCGGGCGTGGTGCCGCAGCAGCCGCCGACGATATTCAACAGGCCTGAACGCGCGAACTCACCAAGGATGGCCGCGGTCTCCGCCGGAGTCTCGTCGTATTCGCCGAAGGCATTCGGCAGTCCGGCATTCGGATGGGCACAGACGTGGCAGTCGGCAAGCCTCGCGAGCTCGGCGACATAGGGACGCATATCGCTCGCGCCGAGCGCGCAGTTGAGGCCGATAGAGAACAACTCGCCATGGCGCACCGAGTTCCAGAAAGCCTCGGTGGTCTGGCCGGAAAGCGTGCGGCCGGAGGCGTCGGTGATCGTTCCCGAGACCATCACCGGCAAGGCAACGCCAAGCTCCGCCTGTACCTGGCGGACTGCGAACAGCGCCGCCTTGGCGTTGAGGGTGTCGAACACGGTTTCGATCAGCAGGATGTCGGCGCCGCCCTGCACCAGCGCGCGCGTCGCCTCCGCGTACGCGGCGACCAGCTGGTCGAAGTCGACGTTGCGCATCCCGGGGTCGCTGACGCTCGGCGAGATCGACGCGGTGCGGTTGGTCGGACCAAGCGTGCCGGCGACGAAGCGCGGCTCGCCACCGGCTGCCGCCACCTCGTCGGCGATCTCGCGCGCCAGGCGCGCGGCACGGTAGTTGAGCTCCGGCACAAGCGCCTCCATGCCGTAATCGGCCTGGGCGATGGTGGTGGAGTTGAAGGTATTGGTCTCGATGATGTCGGCGCCCGCCTCGAGATAGGCGCGATGGATGGCGACGACGATTTCGGGCCGACTCAACGTCAGCAGGTCGTTGTTGCCGCGCAGGTCATGGCCGTGCTCGCGGAAGCGCTCGCCGCGATAGCCGGCCTCATCCAGCTTGTGGCGCTGGATCATGGTGCCCATCGCACCGTCGATCACCAGGATCCGCTGCGCCGCGAGCTCGTGCAGGCGACGCAGACGCGCCTCGCGGGCCGCGACGTCCACCGGCACGACGCCATAAGGCGCGGCGGCCGCACTCGCCGCGCGGCCATCAAGAGCCTGGACGGGTACGGGCGGAAGGTGCTGCGGGCAGCAGCTCACGCGGCGACCGCGGCGGGTACCGGCCGCATGCCGAGGGCGTGGCAGATGGCGTAGGTGAGTTCGGCGCGATTCAAGGTATAGAAGTGGAATTCATTGACGCCGTGCTGGCGCAGCCGCGTCACCTGTTCGATGGCTACGCTGGCCGCAATCAGACGGCGGGTATCGGCATCGTTGTCGAGGCCGACGAAACGCTCGGCAAGCCAGGCCGGAATCTTTGCGCCACAGCGTTCGGCGAAGCGCATCACCTGCGGGAAGCGGGTGATCGGCAAGATGCCGGGAACGATGCTCACGCCGATCCCTGCTGCGGCACAACGGTCGCGGAAGCGCAGGTAGTCGTCGTTGTCGAAGAAAAACTGGGTGATTGCCCGGGTTGCGCCGGCGTCGACCTTGCGGCGGAAGTTGTCGAGATCCTGCTGCGGCGAGGCCGCCTCGGGATGGGTCTCGGGGTAGGCGGCCACCGAAATGTCGAAGTCGCCGACGCTGCGCAGGCCGGCCACGAGCTCCGCGGCATTGGCGTAGCCCTCCGGGTGCGGCTCGAAATGCGCCGCGCCCTGCGGCGCATCGCCACGCAGGGCGACGATGTGGCGCACACCCTCGTCGCGATAGCGTCGGGCGATCGCCAGCACCTCTTCGCGCGAGGCACCGACACAGGTGAGGTGCGGCGCGCCGATGAGCGGCGTTTCCTCCTGGATGCGCCTGACCAGAGCGTGCGTGCGGTCGCGGGTGGAGCCGTCAGCGCCGTAGGTTACCGAAACGAACCGTGGCGCAAGCGGCGCGAGCCGCTGCACCGACTGCCAGAGGGTACCTTCCATGGCGGCATCGGCCGGCGGGAAGAACTCGAAGGAGACACGCAGCGACTGGTCAGGCATGGGAGACTCCGGAAGTGAATTCTTTGGTGATTGCGCCGGGCGAGGCGTCGGCCCGCGAAGAACGGCGGCGGCCGCGGGCCACCAGCACGTGCTGGCCTTCGGCTTCCACCGGGGCGATCAGCTGGCAGTCGATACCGCAGTCGGCGAGCAGCGCGCGCAACCGCAGCGGCGGCGAGCCGTCGCCTTCCAGCAACTCGTAGGGCACGACGCACCAGAGCACGCCGTCCGCAGCGAGCTGCGCGCTGTCACGCTGCAGCAGGGCAAGGAGTTGCGCGGGTTCGCGAACTTCCGCCGCGAGCGGCGCTTCGAAGCAGACGTCAAAGCCGCCGAATTTGCGGACCTCGCCGCTGGTCAGCACGTCGGCACGCAGGCCTTCAGTGTCGAGCCAGCTCTGCAACACCGCCTTCTCGGGCTTCGAGGCCGCGCGCAGCGTGACCTGTGGCGCCCTCGCACGCGCCCCGAGCAGCGATTCGAGCACCTCACGATGCTGGCTGCGTGCCAGCACGCGCGCGCCCTCGGTGTCGCGATCGAACTCGGCACCGAGCGCCGCGCGCAGGCTGCGACCAAACCGGCTGGCGAGCACCCAATCGGCGGCCGACCCGCGCAGTCCGGCGCGGGCACCCGCCTCGATGGCGTTGAGACGGGCGCGGGCCTCGAGCAGACCCGCGTCGTCGCTGGCCAGCCGGCGCAGCAACAGTCCCAGCAACTCACCGGCGAACTCCGCCTCGCCTGCAGGCTGATACTCGACCCGTTGGCCGCGGCGGACGCGCCGCAGCAGTCCGACCTGCGCGAGCTGCTTCAGATGCCGCGAAACATTGGGTTCGCTGTCCGCGGTTGCCGCGGCGAGCTCGGACACGCTGGTGGCGCGATCCGCGCAGAGGCGCAGCAGCCGCAAGCGCGCAGGATCGGACACCGCGCGCAAGGTCTTTGCCATGACGCCCGCATCAAACTCGGTGATAGTTTCTGAATTTCGCAACATTGCAATTATCCTACCCTCTCGACGGTGTTCTCGGCAACCGTTACATTCGCAACAGTTTCATTTGCAACCACTGGGTCCCCGAATGAATGCCGTCGCAAAAGATTTGCCGCTTGCCAACCCCATGGGTCTCGATGGCTTCGAGTTCGTCGAATTCGCCTCCCCGGGCGCCGAACTGCTCGATGGCGTATTCCGGCAGCTCGGCTTCGAGCCGGTGGCCCAGCACCGCTCCAAGGACGTCACGCTCTACCGGCAGGGCGAAATCAACTTCATCCTCAACCGCGAGCGCCGTAGTCAGGCCGGCTACTTCGCCGAGGAACACGGACCCGGCGCCTGCGGCATGGCGTTCAGGGTGCGCAACGCGCAACGCGCCTATGCGCGGGCGCTGGAACTCGGCGCGCAACCGATCGACATGGCCACCGGGCCGATGGAACTGCGCCTGCCCGCCATCCGCGCGATCGGCGGGGCCGCGCTCTATCTGATCGATCGTTACGCGGAAGGCGCGAGCATCTACGACATCGACTTCGAGTGGCTGGCCGATGTGCCGCGTCA
>CAZIRD010000082.1:9301-13532 GCA_964541625.1 uncultured Acidibacter sp. | reverse complement strand
CGAAACAAGCCGAAACCCCAGTCGGCATGTACCGCCCGGGTCGACCAGATCTTGTGGCCATTGATGACGTACTCGTCACCGTCGCGAATCGCGGTCGTGCGCAGGGCCGCAAGGTCAGAACCCGCCTGCGGCTCGGACCACACCTGCGCCCACATATCCTCGCCCGAAGCGAGGCGCGGCAGGAAGCGGGACTTTTGCTCCGGTGTGCCGTACTCGATGAGGGTCGGCCCGAAGAGGAACACCCCGTTCTGGTTCACGCGGAAGGGCGCATCGACGCGGTAGTACTCCTCCTCGAAGATCAGCCACTCGATGAGGTCGAGTCCGCGACCTCCGTACTCCTCGGGCCAGGTCACCATGCTCCAGCGACCCGAGTGCAGCGTGGCCTCCCAGCGCCGATGCGCCGCGAAACCTTCCGCGGTGTCGAACGACGGCAACGGCGTGCGCGGCACATGCTGTTCGAGCCAGGCACGCACTTCAGCGCGCAGGGCACGTTGCTTCGGGGTGTAGTGCAGATCGATGCCCATACCGCTCAGAACTTCGCCGTGCCCTTGCCCTCGACGAAGGCGTCCCGGGATTTCTGTGAATCCGGGCTCATGTACATCTCGAGCGTAAAACCCTGTTCGAACCGGTAGGCACGGTCGACATCCAGTGGTTCGATACCGTTGAGGGATTCCTTGGCAAGCACCAGCGCGCGCCGACTCTTCGCGGCGATCACGGCACAGAACTCGCGCGCCGTGGCCAGCAACTGCCCGCGGGGCACCACCTGTTCGATGGCACCGAGTCGCCACGCCTCACTTGCCGGACATTTGCCGCCGGTGAAGAACAGCGCGCGCACCTTGTGCAGCGGCAGCATCCGCGACAGATGCGAGGCACCGCCCATTGCGCCACGGTCGATCTCCGGCAGGGAGAAAAAGGCATCGTCGGCGGCAATCACCACGTCGCTCGCCCCGCAGATGCCAATGCCGCCGCCAATGATGAAGCCGTGTACGGCGGCAACTACCGGCACCTCACAGGCGCGCACCGCGCGGAAGGTCAGATAATTGCCGCGGTTGACGTCGACGATGCGGTCCGGATACGCCTGCAATTCCTTGATGTCGACACCGGCGCAGAAACCTTTGCCCTCGCCGCGGATCATCACGCAGCGGACCTCGGGGTCGCGCCCGACCCGGACGATCGTCTCGGCCAGCGTCATCCAGGTCGCGCTGTCGAGCGCATTGACCGGCGCATGATCGATGACGATCTCGGCGACGCGGTCGCGGACATCCACCACTATGGGCATCTCAGGTTCCTCCGCAAAGATCGCGCAGCCTGGCCTCGGCATCGGCCACCATCCGCGCCACCAGTTCCTCGCAACTGGGCAGATCGGCGAGCACGCCGGCGACGAGACCCGTGGACATCACGCCCTGGTCCGGCCGACCTTGGATCATCGAGCGCTCGATCAGCACCGGTGAGTTGGCCGCCATCAGTGCCTGACCGAAGGACAAGCCACCCTCGCGCTGCATACCGCGAGCCGCCGCCACGAGCTCGCCGAGTCGCGCGCCAGTCAGCCGCTTCAGGCGCAGCGCATTGCGCAGGGCGCCCAGCAACAGCTGCACGGGTCCGGCATGCTCGATGTCCGACAGCACCTCGTTGCGGATCAGCCGGTGCTGCAGACCGTCGAGGCGCGTGGTCAGCACGATATCGTCGAGACCGGCGCCGACGTAGCGCGCCTTGGTGGGATCGGGCACCGGGCAGTCGCGGGTCATCAGGAAGCGGGTGCCCATGGCGACACCGGCCGCTCCGTAGGCGAGTGCCGCGGCGAGACCGCGGCCGTCAAAGAATCCGCCGGCGGCCACCACCGGCACCTTCACGGCATCGAGCACCTGCGGCAGCAGGATCGTGGTCGGCACCGAGCCGGTATGCCCGCCGCCCTCGCCGCCCTGGATGGTGATGGCGTCGACGCCGATCTGCACCATCTTCTGCGCGTGGCGCAGCGCGCCCACGGTGGGCATGCAGACGATGCCGGCATCGCGGAAGCGGCGGATCATGGCCTTGTCGGGACCGCGACCGAAGCTCACCGCGCGGACCTTGGCGGCGATGATGGTGTCGACGATCTGCGCCGCACCCGGCTGGAACATGTGGAAGTTGACGCCGAAGGGATGGTCGGTGAGCGCGCGCACGCGATCGATCGCCGGACCCACTTCTTCGGCGCGCAACGAGGCAGCGGCGAGAAACCCGAACGCCCCCGCGTTGCACGAGGCGGCGACCAGCTCGGGGCGTGCCACCCAACCCATCGCGGTCTGCACGATGGGATAGCGGCAACCCAGCATGCCGATCAGCGCCGTATTCAGGCGGGGAGAGACCGTCATTTGCCGTCGCTGCCCGGCGTCTTGTTGCCGGCTGCCATCGACTTCACGTCCATGCCGCCAAGGTTGTGACCGACGGTGAGATCGCCCTGCGCATGCGCGAAATGGTGCATGTGGAACACGGCATCCATGGCCGAGCGCTTGCCCTGCAAGTCCTCGACGTGGTTGATCGCCTGCTTGGTGAGCGCGAGACCGAGCCTAGGCATGCTGGCAATGCGCTCGGCAAGCGCGGTGGTCGCCTCCTCGAGAGAGGCGCGGGGCACGACGCGATTCACCATGCCCATCTGCCAGGCCCGCTCCGCGCCCATGCGCTCGCCGGTGAAGAGAAATTCTTTGGCGATGCGCGGATTGAGCTCGTATGGATGCGCGAAGTACTCGACGCCCGGGATCCCCATGCGCACCACGGGGTCGGCAAAGTAGGCGTCGTCGGCGGCGATGATCAGATCGCAGACCCAGGCAAGCATCAGGCCACCGGCGATGCAGGCCCCATGCACCATGGCGATGGTCGGCTTCGGCAGGTCGCGCCAGCGCCGGCACATGCCGAGGTAGACCTCCTGCTCGCGGGCATAGAAGTATTCGGCGCCCGGCTTGTTGACGTGGTCGTACCAGAGACTGCGCCGCTCCGGCCAGCTCTTGGCGACATCGCGGCCCGGCGTGCCGATGTCATGACCGCCGGAGAAGTGCTTGCCCGCGCCACGCAGCACGATGACCTTGACCGCGTCGTCAGCCACCGCCCGCCGCAGGCAGTCGTCGAGCGCGTAGGTCATCTGCGAGTTCTGCGAGTTGGCGAACTCAGGCCGATTCAGCGTCAGCCAGGCGACCGCACCACGTGTCTCATAGAGCACCGGGCTGTCGGTTTCATAGCGGATGTCGGCAGTACGCGGTTCGACGAGATCACTCATGCTGCTGCTCCTGCGCGCAGAGGCCGGTACGTTCAGCGCCGGTCGCCGGGCGGATCACCCTTGAAGACGCTGCCCCGAAGATTGTTTGGGTCGAGCCGGTCGCGGATCAGCGCGAGCTGCTCGGTGGTCGGCGGAGCCGTCACCGGGGTCTGCGCGCCAATCTCCAACGGGAACCCGGTAGCCGCCACCACCTGATCGACACCGACGCCGGGATGCAGCGTCAGCAGGCGCGGCGCGTGACCGCTGCCGCCGAAGTCGAGCACTGCCAGATCGGTGATCACCCGAGCGATGCGCAGCGTTTCCGGTACCTTGCCTTCCGGCCAACGTTGCGGGTTGTAGCCCGCACTGCACACCATGTCGACCTCACCGGCGACGAACACGCGAGGCGAATGGTTCGGCACGAAAATGCTGTTCGCATGCGAGATGGAGTTGCCGGGAAAGCCGCGTGCACCGAGGATCGCCGCTTTCGGCCGCGCGTAGTCGCCGACCACGCTGATGTTCATCTGCCCGTAGCGATCGACCTGTACCGGCCCGACCAGGGCGTGCCGACGACCGCCCCAGAGCAGGTCGAAGGTACGCGAATACGGCATCCAGCCCTCGATCTGGGCGTCGCGGGCGCGGCGCGGTCCGAGTGCAACCGGCTCGGCGAGCAGGTAGGCCTCGCCATCGGTCATCAGCAGGTCGGTGTTGAAACTGAGACGGGCAAGCCCGGCAGCTAGCCGGGGGATGATTCCGATGCCGGTGGCCAGCACCTCGCCCTCGCCTCGCCAGACTTCGGCGCACTGCGCGATGCAGAGTTCGGCCAACGTATATGCAGCAGTCATGGCGGCGGCACCGGGGTCAGTAAACGGGCGGCGGGATGCTGTTCAGACGCCCGCGTCCGCCCGCCGCAGCGAGATAGTCGTCGTGCGTCGCGAGATCGACGTAGCGCGCACGGTAAGCCGCCCAGGCTTCCGGCGTGGTCGCGGCGTTGTATTCTTTGAG
>CAZIRD010000082.1:0-9201 GCA_964541625.1 uncultured Acidibacter sp. | reverse complement strand
CGCAGCGCCGGCATGGCCACCAGCATCGTGGCGTCGTCGTAGGGCGAGCGCACCAGCCGAATACCGGGATTGCGTGCGAGGATATCGGTGCCGAGGCCGACGGGAGTCGGCAGGAAGGGCACACGCATTGCCGCGGCGCGCAAACCGAGCTGCACCATGCCCTCGTCGAGTTCCATGACCTCGAACGCGCCGGCCTGCCGAGCGTTGCGGAAATGCATGTCCAGCGGCAGCACGTCGAGTGAAACGAAGCCGAATACCAGCTTGCGCAACTTGCCGGCGGCGGCGAGCAGGCCGACATCCGGCCCGCCATAAGCGACCACCGTCAGATCGCGCAGCGGCGAACGCAAGATCTCGCGGACCAGCGCCATGGGTTTGCGACGGGTGGCCCAGCCCCCGAGACCGATGGTCATGCCGTCGCGCAATTCGGCGACGACGTCGGCTGCAGTCATGCGCTTGTTCATGCTGGCGGCGGCGACCACTTGTGGCCCCAGAGATCGGGAACAAGGCTGCGCGTCGGCACCCAAGTGTCCCAGTCGGGGGTGATTCCCATGCAGCCGACCTCGAGGTCGAAACCGCCGGGGGTGGCGACGTAGAAGCTGACCATGCCGTCGTTCGAATGGCGGCCGAGGCTCGAAGAAATATGCATGCCGGCCGCGACGCAGCGATCGAGTGCGCGGCCGACGTCATCAAGGTCGCGCATCTCGACCATGGTATGCACGAGACCGGAAGGCGCCGGCATGGGAATGAGCGCGAGGCTGTGATGCCGCCGGCAGCTGGCGTGCAGGAAGCGCAACTGCAACTCCGGCACGGCCGGATCGGGCGAAATGACCAGTCGCATTTCGTCGGTATCGCCGAAGCCGAGCAGATCTTTGTAGAAGGTCACCGTGCGCTCGAGCTGCGGCGCAGGCAGCACCACGTGCCCGGCGCCGAGCTCGCCGGTGACGAACCCGGCGACGCCCTGCGGCGAGATGAACGGCTCGTAGCTGCGCACCCTGCCCCAGAAAAGTTCGAACGCATTGCCATCGGGATCGTTGCCCAGCGCAAGCCCGTTCACGCAGCGCGCCTTGGCCTCGGCGCTCGAGCCATCGCGCAGCGCAACGCCCGCGGTACGCAGCTGCCGCAGCACCCGCGCGTACTCCGCTTCGGAGGGCAGTTCCCAGCCCGCTGCAAGGTAGCGATCCGCATCGCCCTGTTCGATCAGCAGGCGGAACGGCCGATCATCGGTGCGCAACCACAGACAGCCGGCGGGGGAATGGCCCGGCATCAGGCCGAGGATGTCCACACCGAAACGGCGCCAGGCCTGCAGATCCCGCGCCATCACGCGCACGTAGCCCAAAGAATGCACAGCCATCAGACACCCCGTCAGTGCTTGCCGAGCCAGCCCGGAGACGCAGACCCGCGGGTTGATGAAACCACGACTGCGACCCCCTATTTTTGCGCGATTATGGCATCGGGACGCCCCGGAATCATCAACTTCAGCAATTTTTTATGTATTTTTTTACGCATCTTGCTTGTCGGTAGCTTGCTGCCAGCGTGATAATCGAGCCGTGCGGGGTCTTGCGCCGCTTCACCGCCGCGCAGTCATCGCGATTCAGTCGTTTGCCAGCGGCGTTTGCCAGCGGAATTTTGCGGAGAGCCCAGGATGCCCACTGTCCCGCCCCTCGCGGCCACGCCGCTCGCCCGAGCCTTCGAGCCTCTGCAGCTCGGCCCGGTCACCCTGCGCAACCGCTTCGTCAAGGCAGGTACCTACGAAGGCATGAATCTCGGCAACGCGCCGAGTGCGGCGCTGGTCAAGCACCACGTCGACATCGCCCGTGGCGGCACGGGGATGACCACCCTCGGCTACACCGCGGTCCACCCGGATGGTCGAACGTTCGAGCAGGAGAGCTGGATCGAGTCGTCGAACGTGGCGCACTTCCGCGCGCTGACCTCGGCGGTGCATGCGGCCGGCGCCAAGGTTTCGCTGCAGCTGGGTCACTGCGGCACCATGACGCGAACCGCAAAACGCACGCAGCGCAAGCCGGGCGGGCCGTCGAAGACGCTCAATCTCTATGGCGCGATGGTCGGCGCGCTCTTCACCCGCGAAATGTCCGCCGCCGACATGGATGCGGTGGCCGGGCAGTTCGTCGACGCCGCGAGGCACGCCGTCGACGCGGGCTTCGATGCGATCGAACTGCACATGGGCCACGGTTATCTGCTCAGCCAGTTTCTCAGCCCGCTTGCCAATCGCCGCACCGATCGTTACGGCGGCAGCGCCGAGAACCGGCTGCGCTTCCCGCTGGAGGTCACCGAGCGCGTGCTCGCGGCAGTCGGTGATCGGATCGCCGTCCTCGCCAAGCTCAATCTCCGTGACGGCGCCCGCCGCGGCGTGGAAATCGCCGACTCGATCGCCACGGCCCGGGCGCTGCAGGCGGCCGGCCTGCACGGTCTCGTCATGACCGGTGGCTTCTCGCCGTTTTCGCCGATGTACCTGTTCCGCGGCAACTCGCCGGTGCCGGCGATGCTCGCCACGGAAAAAAATGCCTGGAACCGCTTCCTGCTCAAGCTTGGTGCGAAGACCGCATTCCGCGACATGCCCTTCGAAGAAATGTATTTCCTCAAGCATGCGCTGCAGATGCGTGAGGCGGTGTCGATGCCACTCGGCCTGCTCGGCGGACTGCGCAGCGGCGACAACGTCGCCGAGGCCATGCGCGCCGGCTTCGACTTCGTGGTCCTAGGCCGGCCGCTGCTCGCGCAAGCGGACTTTGTCGCCCGCATCGCACAGGATCCGGCGGCGCGTTCGAACTGCATCAACTGCAATCGCTGTGTAGCGGAGTTTTCGACGCCCGCGGGCGTGCGCTGCGTACTCGGCGAGGCCGGCGACGCCGCCCTCAACGCCCGTCCGGCGGCCTGAAGTCGCGCGCGAAGTCGAAACTCGGATTCCGTCCTTCGAGCATCGCGGTCTGCCGCGGCGGCAGGGCCGCCAGCATCTGCGGGTGGGGAAAGACCCAGAAACGCCCGGCCTCGATCGCTGCGAAGGTGAGCGCTGCGACCTGCTGCGGATCCATACCGACCCGCGCCGTGCCGGCCACCATGGCCTCGCGCAGCGCGGCATCGCCCGCGCCTAGCGGTTCGCCGCCGCCATCGGCGTGGCGTTCCGTGTCGAAAATCCTGCTGCGTACCGCCCCCGGGGCAAGCAGCGAGACGCCAATCGGCGCGCGGACCGCCGCCAGATCGATGCACAGGGTCTCGGCGAGCGCGCCAAGCGCCGCCTTGCTCGCCGAGTACGCGCCGAGTTGCGGCGAGGGAATGAAGCCAGCCATGGAACCCGTGATCACGACGTGCGCGGGGCGCTTGCGTGCCAGCATTCCGGGTATGCAGGCACGGATGCCGTTGGCCACGCCCCTGAGATTGACGTCGACCAGCCAGTCGAACTCGCGCGCGCTCTGTTCCCACAAGCGTCTCGGCACCAGCACGCCCGCGTTGCAGCACAACAGGTCGACCCCGCCATGGCTCGCGCTGAGTGACGCATCGAGCGCCGTGAACGCCGCGGCATCGCGGACATCGAGTCCATGCGCCGCAGCCGAGGCAGCACCCGTGGCGAGGCACTCGGCGGCGACCGTGGCGACCGTCTGCTGATCGATGTCGCAGACCGCGACATGCATGCCGCGCGCCGCTGCGGCGAGCGCGAGCGCACGACCTATGCCGCCGCCCGCACCGGTGATGAGCGCCGTACGACCACGGAAATCCTGCATCGCCTCAAGGCCCTCGTGACCGGGGATCGGCGCGCAGCGTCTCAGTTGGCCTTGCGCACGAAGCTGCGGCTGACGGTGCTGTCGCCCTCTTCCGGCGGCAACTCGGCGTAGAACTGGCGGTAATACTTGCGGAACGCGGTGATCGGACCATCACCGTCGCAGAGCAGCGCATCGTGCCGGTACTTCTGCCGGTCCCAGACCACCTTGTCCTGGTCGAGCTGCCGGCAGATATCTTTGACCATCGCGCGGGCCACGCCGGCCGACGGCCCGTCGATGGCGGACTTGAGCTGCGTGAAGGCAAAGCGGACGTGGGTGCAGTCGGGCGCCACCGGCGTGATGCCGGCCACCATCAGCGTCTCGCAGATGCCGGTGAAGCGTGTCCAAGCCTGACCGGCGCCGACGGTGCCATAGGAAATGGTGCCGTCGACGTCGCCGCGTGGCGTCGGCATCTTCGCCGCCACCGAGGCAACGCGGCGGATGCCTTCGAACTTCACGTCGTAGTTCGGCATGCTCGCCGTGCCGTGGATGTAGCGGAAATGCGCTGCATCCACGCCGTTTTCCGCCATGTTCTGCAGCGGACCGTAAACCAGCCACTCGTGCTTTTCGTATTCGCTCCAGTCGGGCGAGGCCGCCTCGGGCAATGCCTCGACCTCGAACGTCGGCTCGACGTCTTGCGGGTGGTACCACGCCCAGATGAAGCGATTGCGCTCGACGAGACGCCAGGGCTTCACGCAACTGCGCTTGGCCTGCGGCGGGATCACCTTGGCGTAGGGAATCTTCGTGACCTCGCCCTGACCGTTGTACTGCCAAGCGTGGAAGGGGCACTCGAGATCGTTGCCCTGCACGCGGCCGGCGTAGCCCATGTGCGCGCCGAGATGGCGGCAGTAGGCGTCGACCATGCGCGGCTGACCATCCGCGCCGCGCCACAGCGCCAACTCGCGGTTGAAGTAACGCAGCGGCTTCACCTCGCCTGACTTCAAGTCGTCGGAGTAGCTGATCACGAACCAGCCGAACGGCATCGGCAGGTCGATGCCACGGTCCGCAGCCGGTAGCGGACGCTCGAGCGGGGCCGTACGCCAGGCGATCAGCTCTTCTTTGGAGAAACGCGCGAGGTACTGCCGCGCAGCGGTGTTCGATGCGATGTCTTCGTTGCTCGAGCCGGGGGTATTCATCACGGATTGCCTCCAAAGAGCCGGGCGGCGTTGTCGTGCAGGAACTTGGGCCAGACGCTGTCCTTGAACGGCACGTCGGGCAACTCGCGGAAGATACGCTCGAGCGACAGGCCCATCGGCCAGTATCCCGCGTACATGATGCGATCGGCACCGCGGGTGTTGGCGTAGTCGATGATCGCCTTGGGATAGTGCTTGGGCGCGAACGCGCTGGTCGAGTAGTAGAGGTTCGGCCACTTGAGCATCAGCTTGACCGCAAGGTCCTCCCAGGGCTCTGCGCCATGGCGCATCACGAACTTCAGCTCGGGGAAGAACCAGCACACCTCATCGACGAGTTCCGCGTGCTGCGGCGCCATCGGCAGACGCGGGCCCGGCACGCCGACGTTGACGAAGATCGGCAGGTCGAGATCCACGCAGGCCGCGTAGATCGGGTAAACCTTCTTGTCGTTGATCGGAACCTGCGGATTGTTGCCGCAGGGAAAGAAGCTGGCCGCGTGAATCAGGCCCGCCGCCTTCAGCCGGCGCAGCTCGCGCACATCATCCATGCCACGGTTCGGGTTGACGTGATAATCGAACAGGAAGCGCTCCGGATAGGTCTCGCGCGCGCGCCTGACGCCGGCCGAACCCTCCCAAAAACCGACCAGTGCCCGCGCGATGCTGTAGCGGTCCATCTGCGATACGGTGTAATCGACGTAGTCGGCGTCGGAGGGCAACACCGGGATATCCTTGAACATGTACTGCGCCGGCATCTTGAAGGCCTTGCGGCTCTCGTCGTCGAGCAGCAGCGGCAGATACGGCGTGTACCACTCGGTATTGGTGGCACTGACGGGAATCCCCATCATCAGGTCGAAGACCTTGGCGTCCTGCGGATATCCCATGGGTGAACCAGCTCCCGTCGATGAAGATCAAAAGTTCTGCGTACTCACTTCGCGCCACCGAAGCGGCGACGCAGCGCCACTTTGTCGACCTTGTCGAGGTGGTTGCGCGGCAGCGCGCCAGACTGCACGAGCACCTCGGTCGGCACCTTGTAGGCGGCCAGATGCGCGGCAACGTGGCTGCGGATTTCCTCGGCGCTGATCGCCCCGGCCGAAGCGTGCGGGACGACGATGGCGACGAGACGCTCGCCGAGCCGTGCGTCGGGCAGACCAAAGGCCGTGGCCTCGGCGAGTCCGGGATGGCCGAGCAGCACGCGCTCGACCTCGGCGCAGTAGATGTTCTCGCCTGCCGAAATCACCATGTCCTTCTTGCGATCGACAATGTAGAGAAACCCGTCGGCATCGAGATAACCGACATCCCCGGAGCGCATGTACCCCTCGCCGTCGAAGGCCCGCGCGGTCTCCTCGGGATCACCCCAGTAGCCGAGCATGTTGGACACCGAGCGCATGCAGATCTCGCCGGGCTCGCCGACTGCGGCGGCGCTGCCATCCTCGCGGACCACACGGACCTCGGTGGTGGCGAGGATGCGGCCCGCGGTACCGGGGTGGGCGAGATACTCCTCGCCGACCGACATCGCCACCGCGCCGGTGGTCTCGGTCATGCCGAAACCGGTGCCTGGGACGGCGCGCGGGAACGCGCGGGTGATTTCCGCCAGCATCCCCGACTGCAACGCCTGGCCGCCAGTCGATACGCTGGTGAGTGACTTCAAGTCATGCTGCGTGATCGCCGGCGAACGCAGCAGGTCCCACATCATGGTCGGCACGCAGGGGAACTGCGTGACCTGCTCACTCTCGATCAAGCGCAGCGCCGACTCGGCCTCCCAGCGCCGCATGAGCACGATCTTGCCACCGCGCATCAGGGTCGAGAGCAGGCCGGTATGCAGACCGCTGGTGTGGAAGAACGGGAACATCAGCAGCATGCAGGTCTGCGGCGACATCGCTGCCAGCTGTTCGAGGGTGATGCCGTAGCGGGCAGCCATGTCGCTGGCGATCCGATAGCCTGCGTAGAGGTTGGTCCACACCGAGTTGCTCGTACCCCAATGACTGAGCACGGCACCTTTGGCCCGACCCGTGGTGCCGGACGTGAAGAGAATGGTCGCGGGGTCCAGCGGCTCGACCGTCGGCACCGGCGGTGACGCGCCCGTGGGCACGCTCGCCAAAAGTTCGGTGAGCGTGATCGCCGCGACGCCGCTCTTCACTGCCGCCGAAAGGGCCGCATCGATCGTTGCCGTCTCGCGGCTTTGATCCTCGCCGCCCAGCGTGGCGTCTGCGGCCATCACCAGCGCGCAGGCACCCGGATGGCCGGCGAGTTCGCGCGCGCAGCGGCTGTCGAGCAGCAGCAGCGTCACACCGGTGGCGTCACGTGCCGCCGCGAGTTCGTCGCCGGAGGCGCGGCTGTTCATGACCACCGGGATAGCGCCGAGCCGCGCCAGCGCGAGGAAGGCGTACACCCACTCGGGGATGTTGCGCATTGCGAGCCCGACCCGGCTGCCCGGGCCGATGGCAAACCGCGAGTGCAGGGCGACGGCCAGCCGGTCGACGGTTGCCGAGACCTCGCGATAACCGAGCCGCAAAGGGCCGTACACGAGACAGATGGCATCGGATTGCCAGGGCACTGCGCGCAGCAAACCCGGCAGGGTGCGCGGTGCGTGCCGGAACACGCGACATCGGTAGCCGCGCACCTGCTCTTCGACAAGCTCGAATTGGCCTTCCGTTGACACTCCGACCACCTTGATGTGGAATGTGACGATAGTAGCAGTTGCAACCCCGAAAACAACGTTTTTGACGGTTGCAGGGGCTTCAGACCATTTAAATGCGTAAAGTTAGATAGTTAAGAATACGCACTTGCAATACGCGGCAAGCGCCGCCGGGGAGTCAGTATGGGACGTCTGCAAGGTCGGGTTGCCCTCGTAACCGGGGCCAGCCAGGGCATAGGCGCGGCAATCGCCGCCCGCTTCGCCGCCGAAGGCGCGCACGTGGCGATCTGCGCACGGCGCGCCGAACCCCTCGCGGCCGCGGCTGAAACGATCCGCGCCGCCGGCGGCTCAGTCAGCCACCGCGTCGTCGATGTCGCGGATCACGCCGCACTCGCGGATTTTGTCGCCGCCACCGCCGCCGCGCAGGGTCGGCTCGACGTGCTGGTCAACAACGCGCCGTCGGTCACCTACTCCGCAATCCTCGACATGACTCCGGAGAGTTTCCGCAAGGACTTCGAGGTCAACGTCAACTCCGCCTTCGTTGCCACGCGCGAGGCCTTCCGCGTCATGCTGCCGGCACAGCGCGGTTCGATCATCAACATTTCTTCGATCAACGGCCTGCTCGGGCTCGGCTCGATGTCCGCCTACGGGGCGGCGAAAGCGGCGCTGATCCACTTCACCAAGTGCGCCGCCATGGAGGGCGCACGCGCCAACGTCCGCGTCAACGCGATCGCGCCGGGTGTCATCAACACACCGGCCACCGCGGCCGGCTTCGCCGGCCCCTACGCCGACTGGGGCAGGAAGATCGCCGCTGCGGTGCCGATGGGCCGCTTCGGCGAGGCCGCCGAGATCGCCGGCGTTGCCCTGTTCCTTGCGAGCGACGATTCCAGTTATGTGACCGCGACCTGCCTCAGCGCCGATGGCGGCAAGTCGGCGGAGCTGGTCGTACCAGCGCCCTGAGCGAAAGCGGCGGCCCCGGCCCAAAAGAGCGCTTTGGGGCATTCTTTGAACGATGACGTAACACCCACTCAGCAGCACAGAGGACGCAGCATGTCACTTTCCGGCAAGGCAGCATTGGTCACGGGGGCAGGTCAGGGAATCGGGCGAGCCTGCGCACTCGCCCTCGCCGAGGCCGGCGCGCGGGTCGCGGTGGTCGATCTCAAACAGGAGGCCGCGGCTGCCACCGTCGCGCTGCTGCCAAACCCGGCTCAGCATCTCGCCCTCGCCGGCAACGTCGCCGACAGCAGCGCCGTGAAGGCGGCCTTTGCCAGCGCGCTGGCGGCGTTCGGCCGCCTCGACGTGCTGGTCAACAACGCCGGCACGGGCACGGGCCCGAACGACGGTAGCGCCAAGATGTATGAACTGATGGCGCAGCGCAACGCCGAGATCGCCCGCGGCGAGAAGCCGCAGACGCATGTCGAGCAGGCGGTCTTCATGGAGGACGAGGGCTGGCGCGCGGTGATGGCCGTGAATCTCGATGGCGCTTTTTTCTGTACCCGCGAAGCGCTGCGGATCATGGCCGCGCATGACATCAAGGGCTCGATCATCAACATCGCCTCGACCGCCGTGCAATCAGGCGAGGGGCCGGTGCACTACGTCACCAGCAAGGCCGCGCTGGTCGGCATGACGCGGGCATTGGCACGCGAGGTTGCCTCGCGCGGCATCC
>CAZIRD010000081.1:0-13597 GCA_964541625.1 uncultured Acidibacter sp. | reverse complement strand
TCCGGGGTCGCGAGCGCATGCCGCGTTATCGGTCCAAGTCCTGGCGAAGCTACCGGCCGGAGGCGACCCCCTTGGCCGAAGACGCGTCCTCGCCGAGGTCCTCGCCGTCGTCCCCGTCGCCGCCGACTCCTGCGGCCGCCTCGTCGCGCGACTGCCGCATCCTCGGCATCGATCCCGGTTCGCGGCGTCTCGGCTACGGCATCATCGACGTGGTCGGCGCCGACTGCCGCTGTGTGGCGCACGGACGTATCGAGGTCGACGGACTGCCGATGGTCGCGCGGTTGTCGCGGCTGCACGCAGGCGTGCGCGAGCTCGTGGCCACGCATCAGCCGCAGGAAATCGCCATTGAGAAAGTGTTCGTGAATCGCAATGTCGACAGCGCCCTCAAACTCGGCCAGGCACGCGGCGCGGCATTGGCTGCGCTGGGCGACTATGAAATCGCCGAATACGCCCCGCGCGCGATCAAACTCGCCACCGTGGGTTTCGGTGGTGCCGACAAGTTGCAGGTGGCACACATGATGCGTGCCGTGCTCAAGGTCGAGGGTCGGCTCACGGCCGACGCCGCCGATGCGCTCGCCGTGGCGCTTTGCCATGCGCAGCATCGTCGGCTGGCGGGTCTGCTGGCGGGTCGCGAGGGTGCGGCGCAGGCGCTCGGAGCGGCGGGATGATCGGCTCGCTGCGCGGCCGCATCGTCGCCAAGGCGCCGCCTCAGCTGCTGCTCGAGGTGGGCGGCGTCGGCTACGAGCTCGAAGCGCCAATGTCCACGTTCTATGGCTTGCCGGCGATCGGCGAGGAGGCGCGTCTGCTCACTCACCTCGTGGTGCGTGAGGACGCGCATATCCTCTACGGCTTCGCTACCGCAGCGGAGCGGCAATTGTTCCGCAACCTGCTCAAGGTCTCCGGTGTGGGTCCAAAGCTGGCGCTGGCGATCCTCTCCGGCACCACCGTGGAAGGCTTTGCCGCCTGCGTCACCAGCAACGACGCGACGGCGCTGACGCGTATCCCGGGGATCGGTCGCAAGATCGCCGAGCGGCTCGTCATCGAGATGCGCGATCGACTGACCGCCGATGGCGGTGCCGCCAATGTCAGCGCGCCGGACGCAGTGGTGGTCGGCGCCGAGGGTGAGGCGTTCGCGGCGCTGGTGGCGCTCGGCTACAAGCCCGCCGAGGCGACGCGCCTCATCAAGTCAGCGGCCGGCAGCGAAGCCGGCGGGAGCACCGAAGATCTCATCCGCCGCGCGCTGCAGGGAGCTTTGCGATGAACGATCGTCTCGTCAGTGCTGAAGGCGGACGCGACGACGAGGCCGTCGATCGGGCGATTCGCCCCAAGCGACTCGCCGATTACGTCGGTCAGCGGCCGGTCAAAGAGCAGCTCGAGATTTTCGTCGGTGCGGCGCGGGCGCGCGCCGAAGCGCTCGATCACGTGCTCATCTTTGGTCCGCCGGGTCTCGGCAAGACGACGCTCGCCAATATTCTCGCCGCCGAACTCGGTGTCAGTCTGCGGCAGACCTCCGGTCCGGTACTCGAACGGCCGGGCGATCTGGCGGCGATCCTCACCAACCTGCAGCCGCGCGATGTGCTGTTCGTCGACGAGATCCACCGACTCTCGCCGATTGTCGAGGAGGTGCTCTATCCCGCGATGGAGGATTATCAGCTCGATATCATGATCGGCGAGGGGCCCGCGGCCCGTTCCATCAAGCTGTCGTTGCCGCCGTTCACCCTGGTCGGTGCCACCACCCGGGCGGGCCTGCTCACCTCGCCGCTGCGCGACCGATTCGGCATCGTGCAGCGACTCGAGTTCTATGATGTCGCCGATCTCACCAGCATCGTGCAACGCTCGGCCGGCATCCTTGGCGTGCCGCTCGAGCCCACCGGCGCGCAGCGCATTGCCGAGCGTTCGCGCGGCACCCCGCGCATCGCCAACCGTCTGCTGCGTCGTGCCCGCGACTACGCGCAGGTCAAGGGCGACGGCACCATCACCGCTACGCTCGCCGTCGGCGCCCTCGATTTGCTCGAGGTCGATCCGGTTGGCTTCGATACCCTCGATCGCAAGTTGCTCACCACCATCATCGAAAAATTCGACGGCGGACCGGTGGGTATCGACAGCCTCGCGGCAGCCATCGGCGAGGAGCGCGGCACGCTCGAGGACGTCATCGAGCCCTTCCTGATCCAGCAGGGCTTCCTGATGCGCACGGCACGCGGCCGAGTCGCTACGCGCACGGCCTACCTGCACTTCGGGTTGTCGCCGCCACCACGCCCGGGCGGTGCCATGCCGCTCTTCGAGGAGGGCGCTTGAGCGGGTTCCATTGGCCGGTGCGCATCTATTGGGAGGACACCGATGCCGGCGGCGTCGTCTACTACGCCAACTACCTGCGTTACCTTGAACGTTGTCGCACCGAGTGGCTGCGCAGTCGCGGCGTGTCGCAGCAGGCGCTCGCGGAGCAGCGCGGCGTGCAGTTCATGGTGCTGCACGTCGACATCGCCTACAAGGCGCCGGCGCGTCTCGACGACCTGCTCGATGTCACCTGCAGCATGCAGCCCGAGGGGCGCACCACGGCAATCTTCGAGCAGCAGGTCTGGCGCGAGGCGCGCGAAGCCACGGCGCGGGAACTCCTTGTCGACGCCCGAGTCCGTGTGGTGTGCGTCGATGCGCGGACGCTGCGGCCACGTCGCATGGGGGAGTACCTGCAGTGAACGATCTATCCATACTACGGCTGATCGCCGAGGCGACCATCGTCGTCCAGTTGGTCATGCTGATGCTGGCGGGCGCCTCGGTCTACTCGTGGAGCATCGTCTTCAACAAGCGGCGCGTGCTCGGTCGTGCCAAAGACGACCTCACGCGCTTCGAGCGTGATTTCTGGTCGGGACGCGATCTCGCCACGCTCTATCGGGACATCGAGTCGCGCGGCAGCCCGGCCGGCATCGACAGCATCTTCCAGGCGGGCTTCCGCGAGTTCGCGCGTTTGCGCCAGCAGGGTGTCGAGACCGTCGAGGTGCTGCTCGAGGGCGCGCGCCGCGCCATGAAAGCCCAGCAGATCAAAGAAATAGAGGATCTCGAGAACGGGCTTTCCAACCTGGCTACCGTGGGCTCGACCAGTCCATACGTGGGCCTCTTCGGCACGGTCTGGGGGATCATGCACGCGTTCGTCGGCCTCGGTTCCGTGCAGCAGGCCACGCTCGCGACCGTTGCGCCCGGCATCGCCGAAGCGCTGGTCGCGACCGCGATCGGCCTGTTTGCCGCCATCCCGGCGGTGGTGGCCTACAACCGCTTCGCCGATCAGGTGTGGCGGCTCGAGGCGAGGTACGACGCCTTCATGGAAGAGTTTTCAACCATCCTCCAGCGGCACGCGACGCGCGCCGGCGCCTGAGTCATCGCGATGCCCACCCGAGGCCGCAGCCGTCGACCGATGAGCGAAATCAACGTCGTACCGTACATCGACGTGATGCTGGTGCTGCTTATCATCTTCATGGTGACCGCACCGCTACTGACCCAGGGCGTGAAGGTCGAGCTGCCCGACGCCGCCGCACAGGCGATCGATCCTGCGGAACTGCAGAACCGGCCGCCGCTCGTGCTCTCTGTCGATCGACAGGGCAGGCTCTATCTCAACCAGGGCGAGCGGCCGCAGGAGCCGCTCGAAGACGCCATGGTGGAAGCGCGGGTGGCGGCGGTACTGCGCAACTCGCCGGGGCTGCCCGTGTTCGTCAAAGGCGATCGCGACGTTCCCTACGGCAGGGTGGTCGAAGCCATGGTGCTGTTGCAGGGTGCGGGTGCGCAGAAAGTCGGTTTTCTCACCGACCCCGTCAGCGTGCGGAGCCCGCGTTGAGATCGGCATGTCCGGCGTGATCGAACGCTGGCGGCCGTACCTGCTGTCGATCGGCCTGCACGCCGCGTTGGTCGCGATCATCGTCGTGCTTGGCTTGGATGCGTGGCGCAGCGAGCCGCCACCGCCGCAGGCTCTGGCCATCGAGGCCGTTGCCGTCGACGCCAAGGAATTCGTGCGCATGTCGCGCGCCGCGCGCCAGGCACCCGCGCCGGCACCAGCCGAACCGGTGGCGGCTGAGCGGCCGCCTGAATCGGCGCCCAAATCGCCGCCGGTGGAGCGCGCCCTCGAGCCGTCAGCCGAGCGTCGCGCCGAGGCGGAACGCAAGGCCGAGGCCGATCGCAAGGCCGAAGCCGATCGTAAAGCCGAGGCTGCGCGCAAGCTCGTCGCCGAGCAGCGCGAGGAAGCGAAGCGCAAGACCGAGGCCGAGCGGGTGGCGCGCGAAGCACAGGCCGAGGAGCGGCGTCGTCGCGACGATCTGCGCATCCGCGCCGAACGTGAGGCGGCATTGCAGCGTGATCTTGCCGATGAGGCCGCGGCGGAGGAGGCTGTCGAGGCACGGCGGTTGGCCGCCGCCGCGGCGGCCGAGGCCAAACGGGTCGCGGCGGCGCGGACGGCCGCCTTGTCGGCGCAATGGGCTGCCGCGATCCAGGGCCGTGTGCAGCGGGCCTGGATCCGCCCGCCCTCGGCGGGCCCGGGACTCGACTGCCTCGTGGTGGTGACGCAGGCTCCCGGTGGCAGCGTGATCCGAGCGGAGGTTCGCAGTTGCAACGGCGATGACGCGGTCCGGCAGTCGATCGAGGCAGCGGTGTTCCGTGCCTCGCCGCTGCCGCCGCCGCCCGCTGCCGAACTTTTCGAGCGCATCATCGAACTGAGGTTCAGACCGAATGATTGAGCAAAGAAAACGCCGGCAGCGCTTCCTCGCCCTGCTCGTGTCCGGCCTCGCGATCCTTGTCTGCATGGCGCCACAGCCAGGCCGTGCGCAGTTGCAGGTCGACATCACTTCCGGCGTGACTGCGCCAATCCCCATCGCCGTCGAAGATTTTCCGGGCGATCCGCACACCTCGGCTGAGGTGGTGCGTCAGGATCTCGGCCGCAGCGGGCGTTTCCTGCTCGGTACGCGTACGGCAGTCGATTACCTGCTGGCCGGCCGTGCCAGCGCGGCTGAAGACGGCCGCATCACCATCGACTTCGAGCTCACCAATCTGCTGACCGGTCAACGGCTGCTGGTCGAGCGGGTCAGCGCCGCGCCGGCGGCGTGGCGTAATGCGGCCCACCGCATCAGCGATCGCGTCTATCAAAAAATCATCGGTACGCGCAGCGCCTTCGCGACGCGCATTGCCTATGTGTCGGTCGATGGCGAGCCGCCGGCGCAGCGTTACCAGCTGATCGTCGCCGATGCCGACGGCGAGAACTCGAAGATCATCCTGCAGTCCCGGCTACCGCTGATGTCGCCGGCTTGGTCGCCGGACGGCGAGTGGCTGGCCTATGTGTCTTTCGAGACGCGAACGGCCGGGGTGTACGTGCAACGCGTACGCACCGCCGAGCGCCGTCGTGTTTCGGGACGCGCCGGTGTCAACAACGCGCCGGCGTGGTCGCCCGACGGGCGCCGGCTGGCACTGACCTTGTCGTCGCCGAACGGCAACCTCGATGTGCACGTGCTCGAGATCGACAGCGGCGAACTCCTGCGCATCACTGACCATCCGGCAATCGACACCGAGCCCGCATGGTCGCCGGATGGCAGCGAGATCTATTTCACCTCTGACCGCGCCGGCGGACCGCAGGTCTATCGGGCGTCGGTCGCCGCCGCGGCGCGGGTGCAGCGCGTCACCTTCCTCGGCAACTACAACGCGCGGCCGCGTATCAGCCCGGACGGCAAGCAGCTGGCATTCGTCACACGCGAGGAAGGCGCCTACCGCGTGGCGATACAGGACCTCGGGAACGGCGGCGTGCGCGTGTTGTCGAAGGGCCGGCAGGATGAGTCACCGGGATTTTCGCCGGATGGTGGCACGCTGATCCATGCGGCGCGCGAGCGCGGCCAGGGCGTGCTCGCGACGGTCAGCGCCGATGGGCTCATCCAGTCACGCCTGAAGGCCGATCGTGGTGATGTCAGGGAGCCGGCCTGGGGGCCGTTCCTGCCGTGACCGGCGTCCGGGGCGCCGTGCGATAATCGAGCCAGTTTTTCCGGAGATTGCGAGACATGAAAAACATCTTTGCCGCCATCCTGCTGCTCGCCCTGCTGGGCGCCTGCAAGTCCGCGCCGCCGCCGGCGAGCGACACAGCTGGCGACATGACGCCGAAGTCACCAGTCGCCGCGACGGCGCAACCTGATGATTCGGCCGACGCCGTCTCGGCTGGCGAAGTGGGTCAGGGTGGCGAGACGAGTGTGGTGCTGCCCGCCGAGCTCGCCGGTCGTACGATCATTTACTTTGCCTTCGACAGCGAGGCGATCAGCGAAACGGATCTCGCGCTGCTTGCGGCGCATGCGCGCTTCATGGCCAGCAAGCCGGGCGTGCGCGTGCGCCTCGAGGGTCATACCGACGAGCGCGGAACCCGCGAGTACAACATCGGTCTCGGCGAGCGCCGCGCACAGGCAGTACGCCGTGCCCTCGGTCTGCAAGGCGTGACCGAGGCGCGACTTTCCACCGTGACCTATGGTGAAGAGCGGCCGGCGGTCGCAGGTGACGACGAGGCTGCCTATTCGAAGAATCGTCGGGTCGAACTCGTCTACACGAGCGGTTGACGAATGCTGGCGCGTTGGATCCTGCTCGCCCTGACCGTCATCGCAGCGACCCCGGCGCTCGCGCAGTCGACCCGTGCCCGCCTCGACGATCTCGACCTGCGCGTCGGTCAACTCGAGGAGACGGTGCGCGGTCAGGCACTGGTCGAGCTTTCACAACGCGTCGATGCACTAGCCACGGACGTGCGCGCGCTGCGCGGTGACCTCGAGATGCTGCAGCGTGATCGCGAACTCCTGCAGCGGGACATCGAGTCGATGCGACGGCAGCAGGCTGATTTCATCGCGCGCGTCGAACAGCGGCTGACTGCGCTGGAAAATCGCGCGGCGTCCGTACCTGATGCGGCGACCGCGTCGACCGAGACCGCGGCAGACGCGGCCCCAGCCGGTACGCCGCGACCTGCTGGAGAGCCGCCCGCAGCGCCGCCTCGCGTGGCTGCGGCCGAGCCGCCGGAGGTGCTCTACGGGCGTGCTTTCGATGCCCTCAAGGCTGCTCGCTACCCCGAGGCGGTGGTCGGCATGAGCGAATTCATCGAACGCCATCCCGAGCATCCCCTGGTCGACAACGCGTATTACTGGCTGGGACAGACCTACTACGTCACCCGCGACTACGCCAAGGCCATCGAAGCGTTTGCGGCGGTCGGCCGCGGGGGGACGGTATCCGCCAAGACGCCGGATGCACTCCTCAAGCGCGGTCTCTGCGAGGTCGAACTCGGGCGTACCGAGGCGGCGCGGGCGAGTTTCGAGCAGGTGCTGCGCCGCTTCCCGCAGAACGAGGCGGCACGGCTGGCACGCGAGCAGTTGCAGCGTTTGCGCTGAATCGTGGCGGGCACGGGTCGACTCAAGCTCACGGAGATTTTCCGTTCGCTGCAGGGCGAGGCGGATTCTGTCGGCATTCCGACCATCTTCGTTCGGCTCACCGGTTGTCCATTACGTTGCCGCTACTGCGACACGACCTATGCTTTCCATGGCGGACAGTGGTGGTCGCACGCCGATATCCTCGCCCGTGTGCGTGAACTCGAAGCCACGCATGTCTGCGTAACGGGCGGCGAACCGCTCGCGCAGCCGGCGGTGTTCGAGCTGCTGAGTGCCCTCTGCGATGTCGGCTACCGGGTCTCGCTGGAGACGAGCGGTGCGATGCCGCTCGATCGGGTGGACGCGCGTGTCGTCAAGGTGGTCGACGTCAAGACGCCGGCTTCGGGCGAGGAAGCGCGTAACCGCTACGACGAGCTCGCCACGCTCGGTCGTGGCGATCTCATCAAATTCGTCATTGCCGACCGCCGCGACTACGAGTGGAGCGTGCAGCAGTTGCGCGAGCGACAGCTTGCCGATCGCTGTACCGTGCTGTTCTCGCCCAGCCATGCGGAATTGCCGGCGCGTGAGCTGGCCGACTGGATACTCGAGGATCGCCTGCCGGTACGCTTCCAGATCCAGTTGCACAAATATCTTTGGGGCGATGTACCCGGGAAATGACCGAGTCCATCTCCAGCCACGGCTCCCGACCCCGCCGCGCGGTCGTGCTGCTCTCGGGAGGGCTCGACTCGGCGACAACGCTGGCGCTGGCGCGAGAGCAGGGCCATGAGGTTTGGGCCCTGTCGGTGCACTACGGGCAGCGACATTCCTCCGAACTCGCCGCCGCCGCGCGGGTGGCGGCGGCCCTCGGTGCCCGCGAGCATCGGGTGATGGGTGTCGATCTTGCCGGCATCGGCGGCTCGGCACTCACCGACACGGCGATCGACGTGCCGACTGCGGCGGTGGCCGGCATTCCGGTCACGTATGTCCCCGCGCGCAACAGCTTGATGCTCGCGCTCGCGCTCGGCTGGGCCGAAGTACTCGATGCGGCCGCCGTGTACATCGGTGTCAATGCGGTCGATTACTCGGGCTACCCCGACTGTCGGCCCGAATTCATTGCCGCTTTCGCCGAGGTTGCGCGGCTCGGCACGCGGGCCGGCGTCGAGGGCAGGGCGGTGAGCATCGAGGCGCCGCTGCTTCGCCTGCCCAAGCACGAGATCATCCGCGAGGGCCTGCGGCTGGGCGTCGACTATTCGCTGACCGTGTCCTGCTACCAGGCCGATGCGGCCGGGCGTGCCTGCGGCCGCTGCGACAGCTGCCGGCTGCGACGCGAGGGTTTTGCCGCCGCGGGCGTGCCGGATCCGACCCGGTACGTGTAGAATCCGCGCCCTCGCACGCGGCACGGGTCCTTAGCTCAGCCGGTAGAGCAGCTGGCTTTTAACCAGTTGGTCGCGCGTTCGAATCGCGCAGGACCCACCACCCCCTCAAAGCCCCGCCGCCGCAAAATGCGGATTCTCGAAGCCCGCCTTGCCGTAGCGCAGTGGCTGGCCATCATCGAGCCGCAATACCTTGCCGCCCGCTGCGGCGAGCACCGCATGACCGGCGGCGATGTCCCACTCCATGGTGCGACCGAGTCGCGGGTAAAGGTCGGCGCGGCCCTCGGCGAGCAGACAGAGCTTCAGCGAAGAGCCGGCGTTGACCCGCGAGGCGACCGTCCGCCCGGCGAGGAAGGCATCAAGCGCCCGTTCATCACCGTGCGAGCGGCTCGCCACGACGGCCAGCCCTTCCGGCGGCACTTCCCGGCAGCGGATCGCGCGTCGGCCCGAGGCATCCTCCCGGTAGGCCCCGAGACCGCGGCCGCCGGCATACAGCGCGCCAAGTGCTGGGGCGAGGACCACGCCCAGCACCGGTTCGCCGGCCTCGATCAGCGCGATGTTGACCGTGAATTCCCCGTTCCGGCTGATGAATTCTTTGGTCCCATCGAGCGGATCGACCAGCCAGAAGCGCCCGTGGTCGGCGTCGACCTGCGGCAGCTGGCCCGCGGCGACGGATTCCTCGGCGACGACCGGCAGCTCCGGGGCGAGCCGGGCGAGGCCGGCGAGGATCAGGGCCTCGGCCTGCTGGTCGGCCAGCGTCACCGGCGTCGAGTCGCCCTTCGCCGTGACGCTGAAATCGGTGGCGTAGATGCGGCTGATCAGGGCGCCCGCCTCGCGTGCGATGCCTTCCACCGTGCGCAGCAGTTCGCCCGTCACAACCGTCGGGGTGGTCGCCGCGCGGGGCTTGATTAAATAATTATCAGACATAAAATCCACCTTTACTTTCATTTACTTATATCCGAATGCCTGCCGGAACCGATCCCCATCACGAGCCCTCGCCGCGCCGGCGGGCCGTCGAGTTGCGACTCGCCGGGCTGGCGATTCGCGACATTCGCGCCAAAACCGGTCTGAGCGCACCGACCATCATCAGCGCCTGCCAGGCGTTTCGGGAAGGGGGTTGGGCGGCGCTCGCCATACGGACCCGAGGGCGGCCGGCGGGTAGCCATCGACTGCTGCCTGCAGTCGAGGAGCGCGCACTCCAAGAACACTTTCTGGCAAAACCACCGCCGACAACACCGCGCGGCCCGCGACTCTGGACCCGCGAGGCCGTGGCTGCGCTGCTGCGGCGTCGATCCGCAGGCGGCAGTCCCGGTCGGGCGCTGACCCGCCTTCTCGAACGCGCCGGGCTGGGTTTACCGACTTTGGCGGATCGGGTCGGCGGCGAGCCGGCACTCGAAGCGTGGTACGAAACGTCAGTGCGCCCCTTGCTCCGTCCCGCGGCGCGTGCGCCCGGCGAACTCATCTGGTGCGGCGAACTCACTCTGGGTGCGCGGCGCGTGCTCGTGGCGCAGACCTTGCGCGGCCGACTCGCCTGGCTGCCGCTCGAGACGCCTTTTCGGGTGGCAAGCTGGCTTGATTTCATCGAGCGAGTGCTCGACACCTGGCCGAGCACCCGCGGCGTGCTGTTGCACGGCATCGACGTGAACCATCCGCAGTTGCGAGCCTGCATCGCAAAGCGGCCCCCGCTGCAACTCATTGCGGCCCCGGCTGCCCCGGGGCCCGCGGTTTTGACCATCGATAGGCCGATCGGGGCCGCAGGACAAAGAAAGCCTCCCGCCATGACACTCACCCATCTGCAGCGCCTTGAAGCCGAGAGCATCCACATCATGCGCGAGGTGATCGCCGAGGCCGAGAGGCCGGTGATGCTCTACACCGCCGGCAAGGACAGCGCAACCATGCTGCATATCGCACGCAAGGCGTTCTTCCCGGCAACGCCGCCGTTTCCACTGCTGCACATCGACACCACCTGGGAGTTCCGCGACATGTACGCGATGCGCGAGAGGATCGCGCGCGAGTACGGCATGACGCTCCTCGTGCACCGCAATCCCGAGGCGCTGCGGCTTGGCATCAATCCCTTCACCCACGGCTCGCAGATCCACGCCGACATGTGGAACACCGAGGGACTGCGCCAGGCGCTGGACGAGCACCGCTTCGACGTCGCCTTCGGTGGTGCGCGCCGCGACGAGGAGAAATCCCGCGCCAAGGAGCGCGTGTTTTCGTTCCGCAACGCCCAGCACCGTTGGGATCCGAAGAACCAGCGGCCGGAACTCTGGAACCTCTACAACACCCGCAAGAGCGCCGGCGAGTCGATCCGCGTGTTTCCGCTCTCCAACTGGACCGAGCTGGATATCTGGCAGTACATCCATCGCGAGGAGGTACCGATCGTGCCGCTGTATCTTGCGCGCGAGCGGCCGGTCGTCGAGCGCAACGGCACGTTGCTGATGGTCGATGACGAACGCATGCCGCTGCAGCCCGGTGAAGTGCCGGTGATGCGCAAGGTGCGCTTCCGCACTCTCGGCTGCTACCCGCTCTCCGGTGCGATCGAGAGCGAGGCGAGCACACTGCCGGCGGTGATCGACGAAATGCTGCGTTCGCGCCAGAGCGAGCGTCAGGGACGGCTGATCGACCACGATGGCCCGGCGTCGATGGAGCGCAAGAAGCAGGAGGGGTACTTCTGACATGAAGCGATCCGCCGAACGCACCAAGCCCAAGACGGCTGCCGGCCGCGACGTCGAACTCTGGTTGCAGGAGCACGAGGCCAAGGATCTGCTGCGTTTCATCACCTGCGGCAGCGTCGATGATGGCAAGAGCACGCTGATCGGTCGGCTGCTGCACGATTCGCAGTTGATCCTCGACGATCAGCTCGCGGCGATCACCGCGGACAGCCGCAGATGGGGCACGCAGGGCGAGGAGATCGATTTCGCGCTGCTCGTCGACGGACTCGCCGCCGAGCGCGAGCAGGGCATCACCATCGATGTCGCCTATCGTTTTTTCACCACGGCGCGGCGCAAGTACATCGTCGCCGACACGCCCGGGCACGAGCAGTACACCCGCAACATGGTCACCGGCGCCTCGACTGCCGACGTCGCGGTGATTCTCATTGATGCGCGCAAAGGTGTGCTCACGCAGACCCGTCGGCACAGCTATCTCGTGCATCTGCTCGGCATCCGAAAACTGCTGGTTGCCGTCAACAAGATGGATCTGGTCGATCACTCGCAGCGGGTGTTCGAGCAGATCGGCGCCGACTATGCGCGCTTCGCGGCGCAGCTCGGTGCGCCCGAGGTCACGCTCGTGCCGATCTCGGCACTCAAGGGCGACAACATCATTGAGCGTAGCGAGCGCATGGCGTGGTATCGGGGGCCAACGCTGATGGGCTACCTCGAGACCGTCGAGGTTGATCGCTCACGCGCTGAGGCGCTGCCGTTTCGGCTGCCCGTGCAGTGGGTCAACCGGCCGAACGCCGACTTCCGCGGGTATGCCGGACTGATCGAAAGTGGCGTCGTACGTTCGGGCGATCGACTGCGCGTGCAGCCCTCGGGACGCGAAAGCCGGGTGGCGCGTATCGTCACCGCCGCCGGCGATCTCGCACTGGCCCGCGCCGGCCAGTCGGTGACGCTCACGCTCGAGGACGAACTCGATGTGTCACGCGGCGATCTGCTCAGTGCCGCCGCTGATCCGGCGGAGACCGCCGACCAGTTCGAGGCCACGCTGGTTTGGCTGGGTGATGAGGCGATGCTGCCGGGCCGCGGTTACCTGCTCAAGGCCGGCACGCGTACCGTGGGCGTGAGCTTCTCCACGCCCAAACACAAGCTCAACGTCAACACTCTTGAGCAGCTGGCTGCGCGTCAGCTCGAGCTCAATGAAATCGGTGTCTGCAACATCGCGCTCGACCGGCCGATCGGCTTCGACCCCTACGCCGTCAATCGCAGCACCGGCAGCTTCATCGTCATCGATCGGCTCAGCAACGCCACCGTCGGCGCCGGCATGCTGCACTTTGCGCTGCGTCGCGCCGGCAACATCCATCGTCAGGCAGTGAGTGTCGACAAGACCGCGCGCGCGGCACTCAATGGCCAGAAGCCGGTGGTGATCTGGTTCACTGGTCTCTCCGGCTCCGGCAAATCGACGATCGCCAATGCCCTCGAGCGGCGGCTGCTGGCGCTCGGTCGACGCAGCTATCTGCTCGATGGCGACAATATCCGGCATGGGCTCAACCGCGATCTCGGGTTCACCGCTGCGGATCGCGTCGAAAACATCCGCCGCATCGCCGAGGTGGCGAAGCTGATGGTCGATGCAGGGCTCATCGTACTCACCGCCTTCATTTCGCCCTATCGCGCCGAGCGACAGATGGCGCGCGCCATGCTCGAGGAGGGCGAGTTCATCGAGATCCATGTCGATACGCCGCTGGAGGTCGCAGAGCAACGGGACGTGAAGGGGCTGTACCGCAAGGCGCGGCGCGGTGAATTGCGCAACTTCACCGGCATCGACGCACCCTACGAGCCGCCGGACACGCCCGATTTGCGGCTCGGTACCGTCGATTGCACGGCGGACGAGGCGGCCGAGCGCGTGCTCGCGCTGATGCGTGATCGCGGTATCCTTGCGCGGGGGGAAGAATGATGTCGAATGTCGAGGCGAACGAGTACGAGGAAATCCGCGCTGCCGTGCGTGCGCTCTGCGCGCAGTTTCCGGACGAGTATTTCCGCAAGGTCGATGCCGAACGCGGCTACCCGGTCGAGTTCGTCGAGGCGCTGACCCGCGCCGGCTGGCTCGCCGCGCTGATCCCGCAGGAGTACGGCGGCTCCGGCCTCTCGCTGGCCGAAGCCTCGGTGATCATGGAAGAGATCAACCGCTCCGGCGGCAACTCCGGTGCCTGCC
>CAZIRD010000080.1:0-13750 GCA_964541625.1 uncultured Acidibacter sp. | reverse complement strand
GCACGGGCTGCGCAAACCGGTGAGCCGCTGCCCGAGCATGCGAGCGCGAGCGGCACCGGACGCGCGCCGATGAGCCTGACGATGCTCGCCTTGCTGGTGGCGCTCGTCGCCGTGGTTCTGTTGGCCAAGGCCCTGGCGCCCGGCATCTCTGCGACCGCCCGGGAGATCGGCGCACCGGCGGCGGCGGCCGGTGTGTTCATCGCGGTGATCGTGCTGCTGCCCGAGAGCCTCGCCGCCTGGCGTGCAGCGCGCGTCAATCGCATGCAGACGAGCATGAATCTTGCCATCGGTTCGGCGCTCGCCTCGATAGGCCTCACCATTCCGGTGGTGGCTGTGCTGTCGCTATGGATGGGCTGGACGCTCGAGCTCGGCCTCGGCGAGCGCGAGACCGTACTGCTTGCACTCTCGCTGCTGGTGTCGTCGCTGACGGTGGCCAAAGGACGCACCATGGTGTTGCACGGCGTCGTGCACCTCGTGATCTTCGCCGTTTATCTCTTCACCACGATCGTGCCCTGAGCTGCGGTCTCTGTGCTCAGTCTTCGCGCAGTTTTGCCGTCAGATGCGGCGCGAACATGGCGAGCAGTGCGTCGTAGACCTTCGGCGTCGCCGCGACCACGTTGCCGCCCTGCTTGAATTCGCCGCCCGAGAGCGTGCCGACGCGGCCGCCGGCCTCTTCGACCAGCAGCGAGCCGGCGGCGGTGTCCCAGGGGCCGAGGCCGATTTCGAAGAATCCGTCGGTACGACCGGCGGCGACGTAGGCGAGGTCCAGCGCCGCCGAACCCGGCCGACGGACGCCGGCCGTCTGCAGCATCACGTCCTTGAGCATGGCGAGGTAGGTATCGAGGTGCTCGGTGTTCGCCCGGTACGGAAATCCGGTGCCGATGAGTGCGCCCTCGAGCGTGCGCTGCGAGCTGACGCGGATGCGCCGGTTCTCGAGGTGGGCGCCATCGCCGCGCGAGGCGGTGAAGATTTCCTGGCGCATCGGGTCATAGACAACGCCGTGCTCGATGCGTCCGCGCACGCGCGCGCCGATCGAGACGCAGAAGTGCGGCAGACCGTGGATGAAATTGGTGGTGCCGTCGAGCGGATCGATGATCCATTCGATCGGTCCCGAGCCGAGCTGACCGCTCTCCTCGCCGAGGAAAGCGTGGTCGGGGTAGGCGCGACGGATGGTGGCGATGATCTCCGCCTCGGCAGCCCGATCGACTTCGGTGACGTAGTCGTTGCGGCCCTTGCTCGACACCTCGAGCGAGTCGAGGCGGTTGAGGCTGCGGACGATGAGATCCGCCGCGCGGCGCGCAGCGCGCACGGCGATGTTGAGGAGTGGCTGCATGCTGGCATAGAGCGGCGGGAAAAGGTCGCTAGAATACCACGCTCATGATTGCCGCCGCCGACATCCGCGTTGTCCTCGTCGAGACCTCCCACCCGGGAAACATCGGTGCCGTGGCGCGCTCGATGAAAAACATGGGTCTCGATCAGCTCGTGCTGGTGCGACCAAAGGAGTTTCCGCACCCCGAAGCCAGCGCGCGCGCCTCGGGCGCGACCGATGTGCTGGCGTCGGCGCGCGTGGTCGACACACTCGCCGAAGGTCTCGCCGACTGCGGGCTGATCGTCGCCACGACTGCCCGCGATCGTGACCAGAACGTACGCGTACTCGATGTCCGTGATGCCGCGGCACGGGTGGTGGAGGAAAGCGCGCGGGGTCCCGTGGCACTGCTCTTCGGCAACGAACGCACCGGCCTCACCAATGACGACCTCGCGCTCGCGCATCTGCTGCTGCGCATACCAGCCAACCCCGCCTATTCTTCGCTCAACCTCGCGATGGCCGTGCAACTCGTCAGCTACGAGGTGTACCGCGCCCGCGGTGCGCGTCATGTTGCCGTTGCGCCTGCGGGCGCTGTCCCGCTGGCTACCGGGGCCGAGATGGAACGACTGTATGCACACCTCGCCGAGGTACTCGAGCAGGTCGGCTTCCGCGATCGCACCGCCAGCGGCACGAACCTGATGGAGCGCATCCGACGCTTCATCAACCGCGCCGAACTCGACCAGAACGAAGCCAATATCCTGCGCGGTATTTTCACCGCGATTCAGGGTCGTCGACGGCAGGCGGGCGCGCACTCCAACAATGCGCCGCCCGGCGACCGGCGGCCGTGACGCCGATCTATCTCGACCACGCGGCCAGCACGCCGCCGGATCCTGCGGTGTTGGCGGCCATGGTCGGCGTGCTGCAGGGTCCGCTTGGCGTCGGCAATCCCTCCTCGGTCACGCATGTGCCGGGGCGCGATGCGGCGGCGGCGATCGAGCACGCCCGCGGCGACGTGGCGGCGCTCGTCGGTGCCGAGGCCCGCGACATCATCTTCACTTCCGGTGCGACCGAGGCCGACAACCTGGCGATTCTCGGCATCGCGCGCGGTCGTGCAGCCTACGGCCGTCATCTCGTGACTGCGCGCACCGAGCACAAAGCCGTGCTCGATCCCTGTCGGCAACTCGAGAAGCAGGGCTGGCAGGTGAGTTGGCTGGAGCCCGCGGCCGATGGGCGTCTCGATCCCGCCGCCGTGGCCGCTGCGCTGCGTCCCGACACACAGCTCGTCTCGGTGATGCATGCCAACAACGAGACCGGCGTGGTACAGGACATCGCTGCCATCGCCGCGGTATGCCGTCGCCATGAGGTACTGCTGCACTGCGACGCAGCGCAGTCCGCTGCACGCCTGCCTGTGGAAGTCGATGCGCTCGGCATCGACCTGCTTTCTTTGTCGGCACACAAGCTGTACGGACCCAAGGGCGTCGGCGCCCTGTGGGCGTCGCCGCGGGCACGCCCCTGGATCGAGCCGCTGATGTGGGGTGGCGGACACGAGCGGGCGCTACGGCCGGGGACGCTGGCGACGCACCAGCTGGTGGGCTTTGGTGTCGCCGCCGCGATCGCGCGGCAGCGTCGGCAGATCGATGCCGCGCAGGTCGAGGAATGGGTCGCGCGGTTTCGCGCCGCCCTGCAGGGGCTCGAGGCGCTGCGCTGGAACGATCATCTGCAGCATCGTCTGCCCGGGCTGGTGTCGCTCAGCATCGCCGGCGTCGAGGGCGAGAGCCTGCTCGCCGCCCTGCCCGAGATCGCCGTCTCCACGGGTGCGGCCTGCGATTCGGCGAGCGCCGAGCCGTCCTATGTGCTGCGTGCCCAGGGGATCAGCGCGGAGCTTGCCCAGGCCACCTTGCGGATCTGTTTCGGACGGCACAACAGTGCGCGGGACGCCGAGACGGCTGGCGCCGCGGTGGTCCGGGCGGTGCGGATGCTGCGGGCACGCAACGCGCCGGGCATGCCGGCGGCCGTGGCCCCAGGTGAGCGCTGGCACGAAGGCGCCGCCGGGACGCTGCGCGAGGGGGCCCAGATCCGCTGCTACCTGAAGGTTCGCCCCGACGGCAGGATAGGTGAACTCGTCTTCCGCGCCGCCACCTGCCCGGCGGTGTGGCGGGTGCTGGAGGCGCTGCAGCAGGAAGCCCCGGGCCGCCCGGTCAGCGAGCCGGCGGTGGGCGGGCCGCGCGACTGGGCGCATCGTCATTCCGTGCCCATTGAGAAACTTGGGCGGTTGCTGCGGGTCGAAGATGCGCTGCGTGCCGCGCTCGCTGCCCGGCACGCTGGTGATTCATGACGACGGCATTACAATCCCCCTGCTAGACCGACATAACAGGCTGTGACAAAGGTGAGCGAAGCATGGCGATTTCCTTGACGGCCGCCGCGGCCGACCGGGTCCGCAACTTCCTGCAGAGCCGCGGGCAGGGTCTGGGTCTGCGGCTCGGGGTGCGCAAGACGGGCTGCTCGGGCTTTGCCTACGTCATCAACTACGCCGACGACAGCCGCGCCGAGGACGTCGTTTTCGAGGATCAGGGGGTCAAGGTGTTTGTCGATCGCGACAGCCTGCCCTACGTCGACGGTACCGAAGTCGACTTCGTCAAACAGGGCCTCAACGAGGCGTTCCGGTTCCGCAACCCCAACGTCAAGGGCGAGTGCGGCTGCGGCGAAAGCTTCAGCGTCTAAAAAACCCTTCCCCGCCAGTCACTTGCGTCAGTTCTCGCGTTGCCCCTGGGGGCGGCGCGCAGGTACACTACGCGATTACCCGTTTCCCTCTCACCTCACAAGGAATCGTCCCATGGCGCTGGAGCGCACTTTTTCGATCGTCAAACCCGATGGCGTGGCCCGCAATCTGATCGGCGAGGTTTACCGCCGCTTCGAGCAGGCGGGTCTGCGCATCGTGGCTGCCCGTATGGTTCGCCTGTCGCAGGCGGAAGCCGAGGGCTTCTACGCCGTGCACCGCGAGCGGCCGTTCTTCAAGGACCTCGTGAAGTACATGACCTCTGGCCCGGTGGTGCTGCAGGTGCTCGAGGGCGACAACGCGATCGCCAAGAACCGCGAAATCATGGGCGCGACCGATCCGAAAAAGGCCGCCCCGGGGACCATCCGTGCCGATCTCGCCGAGAGCATCGAGGCGAACACCGTGCACGGCTCCGACGGTCCCGAGACCGCGGCGCAGGAGATTGCCTACTTCTTCCGCGGCATCGAGATCTGCCCGCGCGGCTGACCAGCCGCCGCCGCCGAGGCGGACATGACGTCCATGACCGACGCAGTGACCACGCGAACCAACCTCCTCGGGCTCGAACGGCCCGCGCTCGAGGCGTTCGTCGCTGCGCTCGGCAACAAGCCCTTCCGCGCGCGTCAGCTGATGAGCTGGCTCTACAAGCGCGCGGAGGGCAACTTCGACGCCATGACCGACCTCGCGCGGGAATTTCGCGCGCAGCTCGCGACCGCCGCTGAGGTGCGCACGCCGGAAATCGTCTCGCGCCACGATTCCGCGGATGGCACGCGCAAGTGGCTGCTGCGCGCGGATGCCGCGCAGGCCTTCGAGATGGTGTTCATCCCGGAGACCGACCGCGGCACGCTCTGCATCTCCTCGCAGGTGGGCTGCGCGCTCGACTGCGCGTTCTGCTCGACCGCGCAGCAGGGCTTCAATCGCAACCTCATCACCGCGGAAATCGTCGGGCAGGTCTGGCTCGCCAATCGCGAGCTCGGTTTCGAGCCGGGTGGCGAGCGACGCATCACCAACGTCGTCTTCATGGGCATGGGTGAGCCGCTCGCCAATTTCCGCAATGTCGTCCCGGCCATCCGCATCCTGCTCGATGATCTCGGCTTCGACATTTCGCGTCGGCGGGTGACGCTGTCGACCTCGGGCATCGTGCCGTTGATCTACAAGCTCGCCGAAGAGGTCAACTGCGCGCTCGCCGTGTCCTTGCACGCCCCGGACGATGCGCTGCGCAACGAGCTGGTGCCGATCAATCGCAAGCACCCGATCGCGGAGCTGCTCGAGGCCTGCTGGCACTACATCGACGAACAGAACGGCCGCAGCATCACCTTCGAGTACGTGATGCTCGACGGCGTCAACGACCGGCCCGAGCATGCGCGGGCGCTGGCTCGTCTGCTGCGGGGCAAGCCCGCCAAGCTCAATCTCATCCCCTTCAATCCCTTTCCCGAAACCGCGTACCGGCGCTCGCCGATGCCGGTGATCACGCGGTTCCGCGACGAACTCATTCAGCGCGGCGTGCTCGCCACCATCCGTCGTACGCGTGGCGACGACATCGATGCGGCCTGCGGACAACTCGCCGGTCGGGTCAACGATCGCACGCGCATCCGTCTCGGCGACAAGCTTGCGGGAGCCATGGCGTCATGAGCGATGAACTCGTGCTGACCAGTCCGGGTGAGGAATCCATCGGTCCGCGGCTTGCCAAGCACCGCGAGGCCCGCGGACTGACGCTGGCCGCGGCCGCGGCCAAGCTGCATTGCGAGGAGTCGATCCTCAGAGCGCTCGAGACTGAACGCTTCGGTGAAATCGGTGCGCGCGTGTTCGTGCAGGGGCATCTGCGGCGTTACGCCGACCTGATCGGCGCGCCGGTCGACGAACTGCTTGCCGACTGGACCCGCCGCAGTGCTGCGGGCGCGCAGCCCGACCTGACACAAGTGCCGCGAGCGCCGGTACGCGCCGTCGATCCGCAGGCTTGGGCGCGTCGCATCGGTTCGGCAGCGGCGGCGCTGGTGATCGCGGTGGTCGCATGGTGGATCTTGCAGGGGGGTGGTGTGCCGAAGCCCACCGCCACGGCTCCGGCCAAGGCACCGACCTTGGCGGCGGCAGCACCGGTGGTACCCATGCCCGCGCCGGTGACACCGGCGCCGGCCGAGCCGACAGCTTCCGAGGCCGCGCCCGCGCCGACTGACGTTGACGCCGCGCCGGTCGCGCTGGCCGCTACGCCGAACGCGGCATCGACGCCACCCGCGACACCGGCCGCGACGCCAGTGACGCCCGCAGCGCGAGAGATTCCGGCCGCGGTGAACGCTATGGGTCCCGCACTGGCGCTCACCGCCGGCGAGTCGGATAGCTGGGTCGAGATCTACGACGCCAACGGTCGACGCCTGTACTTCGATCTGCTGCGGCGCGGTGGTCGGGCAACGGCGCGCGGCCCGGCGCCCCTGCGCGTGCTCGTCGGTCGAGCCGACACCGCGGCGTTCGAGATCGATGGTCGCAGCGTGAGCATTCCGCCGACCATCATGCGCGAGGGTACGGCGCACTTCATCGTCGAGAAGGATCTGCGGCTCGTCCGCTACGTCAAACCCGAGGCGCCGCCCGCGTCCTCGACAATGTCGACACCATGAGCGCGTCCGTCATCCAGCCCGTCAAGGGCATGAACGACGTGTTGCCCGCGGAGATCCACCGCTGGCAGTTCCTCGAGGCAACGGCGCGCGAGTTGTTGCATGCCTACGCCTACGACGAGATGCGCGTGCCGGTGGTCGAACAGACCGACCTCTTCAAGCGCGCGATCGGCGAGTACACCGACGTCGTCGAGAAGGAGATGTACAGCTTCGAGGACAAAGGCGGCGAGCGACTGACGCTGCGCCCCGAGGCGACGGCAGGGATCGTCCGCGCGATGATCTCCAACGGCCAGTTGCGCGGCGCGCGCCACAAGGTTTGGTGCATCGGCCCGATGTTCCGCCACGAGAAGCCGCAGAAGGGTCGCTTCCGCCAGTTCCACCAGATCGACGTCGAGGCGGTGGGCTTCGCCGGCCCGGACATCGATGCGGAGCTGATCGCCCTGTCGGCGGCCTTCTGGCGACGCCTCGGTATCGGTCGCGTGCGGCTGCAGATCAACTCGCTGGGGACGGCTGAAGCGCGCCGCGGCTACCGCACGCAGCTCACGGACTATTTCCGCAAGCACTGGGCTGTACTCGATGCCGACAGCCAGCGCCGGCTCGAGGGTAATCCGCTGCGCATCCTCGACAGCAAGAACCCCGAACTTCGCGAGCTCATCGCCGCCGCGCCGCTGTTGCCTGATCATCTCGATGAGGAATCGCGCGCGCACTTCGGCGAGCTGCGCGCGATGCTCGATGCGCTCGGCATTGCGTATGAAGTCAACCCGCGACTGGTGCGCGGACTCGATTACTACTCGCGTACGGTGTTCGAGTGGGTCACCGATGCGCTGGGCGCGCAGGATGCCGTCTGTTCCGGCGGCCGGTATGACGGGCTCATCGCGCAACTGGGTGGCGAGCCTACTGCGGCGATCGGCTTTGCGATGGGCATGGAGCGGGTGGTCGCGTTGCTCGAGCAGGGCGGCAATGCGCCCGCGGCAGCGCAGACGGATGTCTACCTCGTCGCGCAGGGCGAGGCGGCGGTGCGCGCAGCGATGACGATCGCCGACGCCCTGCGTAGTCGGATGCCGACCCGTCGCGTCGAGCTCAACCTCGGCGGCGGCAACTTCAAGGCGCAGTTCCGGCGGGCCGATCGCAGCGGCGCGCCGCTGGCGATCGTGCTCGGCGAAGATGAAGTCGCGCGCGGCGTCGTGCAGCTGAAGCCGCTGCGCGAAGGTCTCGGTGAGCCCGGCGAAGTCGGGCTCTTGCAGGCGGCGGCTGCCGTCGACGAGTGGTTTACGGTGCGCGGTCGACACGACGGCGCGCGCAAGAGTCAGCAGGAGAGAAGCGAGTGATCGACGATTTTTACAACGAGCAGGAACAGTGGGAACGCGTCAAGCGCTGGTTGCGCGAGAACGGCCCTTGGCTCATCGCCGGGGTGATCCTCGGCCTCGGTGCGCTCGGTGCCTGGCGCTGGTGGGAAGCGCGCGTCGAGCGTCGTCATGTCGAGGCCAGCGAGGCTTACCAGCAGATCCTGCAGACCCTGGAGCGCGGCGATCGTACCGCGGCGCTGAAGGCAGTCGACGCGCTGCGTACCGAATACACCTCATCGGCCTATGCCGACCAGTCGGATCTGCTGGCGGCGCGCGTACATGTCGATGCCGGCGAGTTCGGGCCGGCTGCCGAGCGTCTGTCGCGGGTCATGGAAAAATCCGCCGATCCGCAGTTGCAGCTCGTGGCCCGGGTGCGGCTGGCTCGCGTGCAGATCGCACAGAACAACGCCGACGCCGCGCTCAAGACGCTGGATGGCGCCGAGCCCGGAGGCTTTGCGGCGCGTTTCGCGGAAGTCCGTGGCGATGCGCTGTATGCCAAGGGTGATCGCGTCGCGGCGCTGACGGCCTGGCGCAAGGCGGAGGCCGAGGCCGGCGGCAAGGACGGCAAGCCCGCGACCCTCGATCTCGAAGGGCTGCAGCTGAAAATCTGGGATCTCGAGTCCGACGGCGTGAAGTTGCCGGCGGTGAACGCTGCGGCGACACCCGCCGCCGCGCCCGCGGCAACGCCCGCACCCGCCGCGGCGCCCTCGGCCCCGGCGAAACCCTAGTCGAGGAGCCCCGCATGTCGCGCACCCCGTACTCCATGCGTCCGTGGCAGCTCGCCGCGGCAGCGGTCCTGCTTGCGCTGCTCGGCGCCTGCGACAAAGAAAAAGACGTCGAGCCGCCAGCCAAGCTGGTCGACTTCAAAGAATCCCTCAACGTACAGCGGGTCTGGAACGCCTCGCTGGGCGGAGGTGATGAAGTCATGCGTGGCGGCCTCGCGCCGGCTGCCGACGGCGAGCGCGTGTTCGTCGCCGGCCGCGGTGGCGAGGTGCTTGCGGTGCAGGCCTCGAGTGGCAAGACGCTCTGGCGGGCGCGCACCAAGGCGGAGCTCAGCGGCGGCCCGGGTGCCGGCCAGGGTCTCGTCGTGGTCGGCTCGGCGGATGGCGACGTTGTCGCTTTCGATGCTGTCACGGGCACGCAGCGCTGGAGCAGCAAGGTGGGCGGCGAAGTGCTCGCTGCGCCCGCCGTGGCCGAAAACGCGGTGATCGTGCGTACGGTCGCGGGCCGCCTGCTCGGACTCTCGCCGGCAGATGGCAAGGAACTCTGGCGCGAGGATCAGCAGATCCCGCGGCTCACGTTGCGTGGCACCGGAGCGCCGGTGGTCGCCGGCAACACGGCCATCTGCGGTTTTGACAACGGTCGTGTGCTGGCGGTGGATGCGGCGCGCGGCGAAGTGCTTTGGGAACAGCTGGTCTCGCCAGCGCGCGGGCGCACCGAGCTCGAGCGTCTGGTCGACATCGACTCGGCGGTCAAGGTCTCGGGTGCGGAGATCTTCGTCGCCGGATTCCAGGGACGGGTCGCTATGCTGGCCATCGATTCCGGTCAGACCTGGTGGTCACGCGAGATCTCCAGCCATCGTGGCCTCGACATCGATGAGGAGCGGGTGGTGGTCACCACCGCGACCGGCGAGGTCATCGCCCTGCGTCGACGCACGGGCGTCGAGTTGTGGCGACAGAATGGCCTGCGCCTGCGGCGTCTCTCGGCGCCGGCGATCGTCGCCGGCCGAATCGCGGTGGCCGACTTCGAGGGCTACGTGCATTGGCTCGATCCCGACACCGGCGCTTTCGTGGCGCGCAGCAAGACCGGCGGGCGGACCAGCAACGCGCCGCTCGTGGTCGGTGATCTCGTCGTGTTCCAGGACGATGAGGGCCGGGTGACGGCGCTGCGGCCCAAGGGCTGAACCGCCTCATCATGCTGCCCGTCGTCGTTCTCGTCGGTCGACCGAATGTCGGCAAGTCCACGCTCTTCAACCGGCTGACCGGCACGCGCGACGCGCTGGTGGCGGACATGCCGGGCGTGACCCGTGACCGCCAATACGGTTATGGCCGAATGGGCCCCGTGCCCTATGTGGTGGTCGATACCGGTGGTCTCGTCGAGCATCCTGCCGGTATCGAGACGCCGATGCGGTTGCAGACCGAACGCGCGATCGCCGAGGCCGACGTGCTCGTGTTCCTGGCCGATGCGCGCAGCGGCCTGACACCGCAGGACCATTTCGTGGCGCGGGAACTGCGCCGCTCCGGCAAGCCGGTGTTCCTCGCGGTCAACAAGGCCGAGGGGATCGACCCGGCTACGGCCGCCGCGGACTTCCACTCGCTCGGGCTCGGTGAGCCGCTGGCGATCGCGTCCGCCCACGGCGATGGCTGCCGCGAACTCATGGCCCGCGTGCTCGGCGATTTCGATGCCGAAGCCATTGCCGCCGAGTCTGCGCCGGATGACGGTCGCATCCGCATCGCCATCATCGGTCGTCCGAATGTCGGCAAGAGCACGCTGGTCAATCGCCTGCTCGGCGAGGATCGGGTGATCGCCAGCGACATGCCGGGCACCACGCGCGACAGCATCTTCGTGCCGTTTGCGCGCGACGGGCGCGAGTTCACCCTGATCGACACCGCCGGCGTGCGGCGCCGCGGCAAGGTCGAAGACGTCGTCGAGAAGGCGAGCGTCGCGAAGACCCTGCAGGCCATCGACACCGCACACGTGGTGATATTCGTCGTCGACGCGCACGACAGTATCGGCGAGCAGGACGCCAACGTGCTCGGCCTCGCGCTGCAGCGCGGTCGGGCGCTGCTGATCGCCGTCAACAAGTGGGACGGTATCCCGATGGAGCAGCGCGAGGAGATCCGCCGCCAGCTCGAACTCAAGCTCGACTTCGTGCCCTATGCGCCGGTGCATTTCATTTCGGCGCGCCACGGCACCGGCGTCGGCGAACTCGTCGCCGCGACCATCAAGGCCTATGACGCGGCGATGACCGAGATCCCGACCCCTAGGCTCAGCAAAGTTCTCGAGCGCGCGATCGTGCAGCACCAGCCGCCGCTCGTGCGCGGCCGGCGCATCAAGCTGCGCTATGCGCACCAAGGCGGTCGCAATCCGCCGCGGATCATCGTGCACGGTAACCAGACGGTGCACGTGCCCGAGGCCTACACGCGCTACCTCGCCAATGTCTTCCGCCGCGAGTTCGACCTGTTCGCCTCGCCGGTTGCGGTCGAGTATCGCACCGACGCCAACCCCTATGCGCGTCTCAAGGAGCGGCCGCGTTCGCAGACGGCTTCGGAGAAGCGCGCGGCAAAACGGGAGGCGCCGCGGAAGCCTGCGCGGAAGTCGGCGCAGAAGTCGGCGCAGAAGTCGCAAGGGCCCCGAGGAAAAGGGCGGGGTCCACGAACGCGCGGTTGAGCGCGACGCCCCAGTGCAGGTGCGGACCGGTTACGCGCCCGGTGGCGCCCACTTCGCCGAGTTTGTCACCCGTCTTCACGCTGCTGCCTGGCTCTACGTCGATGCGGCTCAGGTGGCAGTAAAGCGTGATCAGCCCTTGGCCGTGATCGATGAACACCGAGTTGCCGTTGAAGAAATAGTCGCCGGTGTCGATCACTTTGCCCGGGGCGGGTGCATAAACAGGTGTGCCCACCGCGGCAGCGATATCCATGCCCGAGTGCGGATTGCGCGGCTGGTTGTTGAACACACGGCGCAGGCCGAAGGAACTCGAGCGCGGCCCTTTGACCGGCGATGCGAAGTTCATGGTGACGGGTGCCGCTTCGCTGAAGGTCGCCAGCGTTGCGCGTATGTGTGGCTGCTCGCGCTCGACACGCGCCGCGTCCGCCGCCGACAGGTCGACGTGTTTCGGCGCTACCTTGAGGCGCTGCGTCGCATACGCCTTGCCGGCGACGGTAAATCCCTGCGTGAGCGTGACCTTGTCCGCGCGGATCTCGAGCTGCGCCGCGCCGGGCTCGCTGGCGAGCGGAATGCCGACGATCGCGCGCCAGCCGGCGGGGCCGGGCAACACCATCACGCGATTGCCGTTGAAGGTGACGACAGGCGCGCGCTCCGGCTCACCCGGCACATCGATGACGGCGACGCCACCCGGTACCGCCAGGGACTGCGGCAGTTCGCTCGCGGCGCGAGCCGGCGCCGCTCCCGTCAGGGCGAGCAGCAGCCAGCCAGCGAGGGCGGCGACGCTCATGGACTCTCTCGACAGCATCGATTTCATTGATCTTCCCCGTCTGATCTGCGGGTCACCCGCGCCTGCAGGCGCCCGCGTGCAAGTCGTGCCTCGATGAGTTCGCCCTCGGCCACCGCGGCGGCGTCGCGTAACAGCGCGCCGTCCGAGCCGCGGGTGACGATCGCGAAGCCGCGCTGCAGCGTGGCCAGCGGACTTACGGCATCGAGCGTTCTTGCGGCGAGCGCAAGCCGTTGCCGCAGCGCTTCGAGCCGCGCCGGCAGCGTGCGGCGCAGACGCCCATCGAGCAGGCTGTGCTGGTGCACGAGCCGGCGAACCTGCAGGGCCGGCGACGCTTGTGCGAGGCGGCCGGCGAGCGACTGCAGTTGATGGCGACGGTCGGCAAGCAGCAGTTGCAGACGGCTCGCCAATCTTTGCTCAAGTTCATCGAGCCGCTGTGCATTCTGGCGGAGACGCTGGCCCGGGTGGGTGAGGGCGAGCCGGCGACGCAGCGCATCGAGCCCATCGCGATCGCTGCGCAGCTGCCGTTGCATCGACTGCGTGAGGCGCAGACCGAGTCGGGCGAAGGCCGTGCGCCAGGCTGCGCCGTCGGGCACGACGAGCTCAGCGGCGCCGGAGGGTGTCGGTGCGCGCAGGTCAGCGACAAAGTCGGCAATCGTGAAGTCGATCTCGTGACCGATGCCCGTCACCACCGGCATCGGCAGGTCGCGCAGCGCCCGTGCCACGCCCTCGTCGTTGAAGGCCCAGAGATCCTCGATCGAGCCGCCGCCGCGGGCGACGATCAGCACATCGCATTCGGCACGCCGCGCCGCGGCAGCGAGCGCGGCGAGGATCTGCGGCACGGCGTCCCGACCCTGCACAGCGGTGGGGTAGATGACGACCCGGGCGGCCGGAAAGCGCCGACCAAGGATGTTGAGGATGTCGCGGAGTGCGGCGCCGGTGGGTGAGGTGACAACGCCGATGCAGGCCGGGACCTGCGGCAGCGGCCGCTTCCGCGTCGCCGCGAACAGGCCTTCCGCCTCGAGTCGCGACTTGAGCCGCTCGTATTCGCGGCGCAGGGCGCCGACCCCCGAGTCCTCCAGATGCTCGACCTGCAGCTGATACTCGCCGCGAGCCTCGTAGAGGGTCACCCGGACCCGGGCCAGCACCCGCTGTCCATTGGCGGGTGTGAAGCGCAGCAAGGCATTGCGACCGCGGAACATGGCGCAACGCACCTGCCCATCCTGATCCTTCAGCGTGAAGTACCAGTGCCCGGACACCGGACGGGAAAAGTTGGAAACCTCGCCCTCCACCCACAGCACCGGCATGCCGTGCTCCAGCAGCATCCTGACCTCGCGGTTCAGACGGCCGATGCCGTAGACGTCGCGCTCGGCAACGGTGGTGCGGGTGGGGGTCAAGGGCAGCTGGCCTCGAGGGGGCAGGGTCGGGGCGGGGGGTACCCCGGCAAGTTTACCGGGTCGTAGGCGGTGCGTAGAATGCGCCGTCCAAACCACCTTGGACGACCCCCATGCGCATCCTTCAGGAAGCACTCACTTTCGATGACGTGCT
>CAZIRD010000079.1:0-13855 GCA_964541625.1 uncultured Acidibacter sp. | reverse complement strand
GCATCCGGCACGGCAGCATCCGGCACGGCAGCATCCGCCACGGCGGCAGCCGACCCGGCAATGCCGACGGTCGACCCTTTCCCCTTCGACGCGGCCCCCGCAACGGTGCCCGTCGAACCTGTGCCCGCCGAGCCGGTGGCCGTCGCGCCCGCACCGGCGGAGCCGGTGACGACCGCCGCGGCACCGCCGCCCGTCGGCGACGGCAAGGTCTGAGCCGCAGCGCATGGATGCCGCCAGCCTGAGCGCCGCATGAGCCCTGAGCGCCGCATGAGCGAGGAGCAGGAACAACTCGCCGAAGGCACGCTGATCTCGCACCTGCTCGAGTTGCGCGACCGGCTGATGCGCGCATTCATCGCCGTGCTGATCGCCTTCATGCCGACCGCCTACTTCTCGAACGACGTGTTCACGCTGGTCGCGCAGCCGCTGATCGACAAACTGCCGGCCGGCTCGTCGCTGATCGCCACCAGCGTGATCTCGCCGTTCATGACGCCGTTCAAACTGGCGTTCTTCGTCGGGCTGTTCATCGCGATGCCGTACGTGCTCTACCAGATCTGGGCCTTCATCGCGCCCGGCCTGTACCGCCACGAGAAACGATTCGCGCTGCCGCTGCTGGTGTCGTCGATCATCCTGTTCTACGTCGGGGTGATCTTCGCCTATCTGGTGGTGTTTCCGGTGATGTTCGATTTCTTTGCCAGCACCACGCCGGTGGGCGTGCGCATGATGACCGACATCAACAGCTACATGGATTTCGTGCTCACCATGTTTCTCTGCTTCGGCCTGGCGTTCGAAGTGCCGGTGGTGGTGGTGCTGCTGGTGCTGACCGGACTCGTCAAAGTGGCCAAGCTCGCCGAGATCCGCGGCTACGTGCTGATCGGCATCTTCGTGATCGCCGCCATCCTCACGCCGCCGGACGCCATCTCGCAGACCATCATGGCGGTGCCGATGTATCTGCTGTACGAGGGCGGGCTGCTGATGGCGCGGCTGATGGAGCGCATGCGCAGCAAAGCCGAAGCAACTTGATTTGCCGCCGCCGGAGTCGCGGCGGCAGAGGGGGGACATATGAACGAAAAGACTTTCCTTGGTCATCCGCGCGGCCTTGCAACGCTGTTCATGACCGAATTCTTCGAACGCTTCACCTACTACGGCATGCGCGCACTGCTCGTGCTGTTCCTGGTTGCAGCGACCAGCGGCGCGAACCCGGGCTTCGGCCTCGACAACGAGACTGCCGGCGCCATCTACGGCCTCTACGCCGGCGCAGTGTTCCTGTTTTCGTTGCCCGGCGGCTGGATCGCCGACCGGTTGATCGGCCAGCGGCGCGCCGTGTTCTGGGGCGGCATCTTCATCGCCGCCGGCAATTTCACCCTCGCCATTCCGGGCGCGCCCGGCATCTTCTACATCGGCCTCGCCGCCATCGTCATCGGCGTCGGCCTGCTGAAGCCGAACATCTCGGCCATGGTCGGCGCCCTCTACGAGGGCCAGTCCGGCGCCCGCCGCGATGCCGGCTTCTCCATCTTCTACATGGGCATCAACCTCGGCGCGATGGTGGCGCCGTTCGTGACCGGTACCATCGGCGAGTCCTGGAACTGGCGGATCGGATTCTTCTGTGCCGGCGCGGCGACGCTGATCGGCGTCGTGCAGTACCGCCTGACCGAACACTATCTCGGTGATGCCGGCCTGCCGCCGCAGGACGTTTCCGAGGCCGAGCGCGCCGCAGGCTGGCGCAAGGTGCTGATAGGCGCGGCGCTCATCGTCACGCTTGCGGCACTGCTCTACTTCGGTGCCATCCCGGTCGCCATCACCACACTCGCGCAGCTCTTCGGGCTCGGCATGACGCTGCTCGGCTTCGCTTTCTTCATCTATGTGCTCGCCTTCGGCGGTCTCGACGGCGACGAAAAGAAGCGCGTGCTGATGATCATGCTGTTCTTCGTCTGCGCCGTGCTCTTCTGGGGCGGCTTCGAGCAGGCGGCGACCACCTTCAACCTGTTCGCACAGGACTATACCGACCGATCCTGGCTCGGCGGCCTGTTCGCCGATGGCGAGCACCCGGCATCCTGGTACCAGTCGGCCAATGCGGTGTTCGTGGTGCTGTTCGCGCCTTTCTTTGCCGCGCTCTGGGTATGGCTGGGTCGGCGCAATCTCGATCCCTCCTCGCCGGCGAAATTCGGTCTCGCCCTGTTGCTGCTCGGTGCCGGTTTTCTCGTGATCATGTTCGCCGCCCAGCTGGTCGTCGCGTCGGGCGGCAAGGTGGCGCCGACCTGGCTGCTGCTCACCTATCTGCTGCATACCTTCGGCGAGCTGTGCCTCTCGCCGGTCGGTCTCTCGAACGTCACCAAGCTCGCACCGAAACGCTATGTCGGCCAGATGATGGGCACCTGGTTCCTCGGTGCCGCGGTCGGCAATACGCTGGCCGGCCTGATCGGCGGCCACGTCGGCGCGTCACAGGCCGAGGCAATGCCCGCGCAGTTCCTGCAGATGTGCTTCGTGGCCGGTGCCTTCGGCCTGCTGCTGATCGTCACCTCGCCCTGGCTGAAGAGGCTCACGGGTGAGGTGAAGTGAGCGCGACGCCGGCAGCTGCCGCGGTGCCGCCGCCGCAGCTGACGCTGCGCGCCATCGTCCTCGCCATCGTGCTGGCGATGATCCTCGCGGCCGCGAATACCTACCTCGGGCTGTTCGCCGGCATGACCATTGCCTCGGCGATCCCGGCGGCGGTGGTCTCGATGGCCGTGCTGCGACTGCTCGGCGGTGGCGGCATCCTCGAGAACAACATCGTGCAGACCGGCGCCTCGGCCGGCTCGTCGATCGCTTCCGGCGTCATCTTCACCATTCCCGCGCTGGTCATTCTCGGCTTCTGGCAGGACTTCAAATATTCATGGGTGCTGGCGATCGCCGGCCTCGGCGGCATCCTCGGCGTGCTGTTCTCGGTACCGCTGCGCCGCGCGCTGATCGTCGAGCAGAAGCTCGCCTTTCCCGAAGGGCAGGCCGCCGCGGAAGTCCTCAAGGCTGGTGAAAATCCGTCGCAGGGACTGCGGATCCTCGGTGCGTCGGCTGTCGGCGGCGCGCTCACCAAGCTCGCAGCGGGCAGCGGCCTGCGGCTCATCCCCGACACCGCCGCGAGCGCGGGTTTCTTTGGTAGCTACCTCGGCTTCGTCGGCACCAACCTGTCGCCGGCGTTGCTCGCGGTCGGGTACATCGTCGGCGTCAACGTCGGCATCGTCTCGCTCGCCGGCTCGATGATCTCCTGGAACATCGCCATTCCGTTCTATGTCGCCAACGTGCTGCCGGGCAATGCGGAACTCGCGCAGGCGGCGGCGGGACTGCCGGCCGAGGATCTCGCCGGACTCATCTGGTCAAAGCAGATCCGCTACCTCGGCGTCGGCGCAATGCTGGTCGGCGGCGTGTGGGCGCTGATCTCGCTGCGCCGCTCGCTGCTCTCAGGAATCCGCAGCGGTCTCGCCGCGGCGCGGGCCAGCGCCGAGGGCAGGGTGATCGCGCACACCGATCAGGACCTGCCGATGAAGTCGGTGCTGATCGGCATCCTGCTGTTCACGCTGCCGCTATGGGCGCTCTACCAGACCATCGTCGGCTCGCTCGCCGTCAGCCTGCCGATGACCATCATCATGGTGATCGCCGGCTTCCTGTTCTGCTCGGTGTCGGCCTACATGGCCGGTCTCGTCGGCTCGTCCAACAATCCGGTGTCGGGCATCACCATCGCGACCATCCTGTTCTCCTCGGTGGTGCTGCTCATGCTGATGGGTCCGGACAGCAGCATCGGCCCGGTCGCCGCGATCATGATCGGCGCGGTCGTCTGCTGCGCCGCCTGCATCGCCGGTGACAACCTGCAGGACCTCAAGTGCGGCTACCTCGTCGGCGCCACGCCCTGGCGTCAGCAGGTCATGCTCGGCATCGGCGCGGCGAGCAGCGCGCTGGTCATGGCACCGGTACTCAATCTGCTCGCGCAGGCCTATGGCATCGGCGTACCGACCGCCGAACATCCGAACCCGCTGCTGGCGCCGCAGGCGACGCTGATGGCCTCGGTCTCCAAGGGCCTGTTCGGCGGTCATCTGCCTTGGGGCATGATCGCGATCGGCGCGCTGCTCGGCGTTGCCGTCATCGTCCTCGATGAACTCCTCAAGGCGCGCGGCTCGACCTTCCGCGTGCCGGTGCTCGCCGTGGCGGTGGGCATCTACCTGCCGATCGAACTGATGACGCCGATCTTCCTCGGTGGCCTGCTCGGGTTCCTCGCCGAGCGCCACCTGCGCAAGACGGGCTGCGCGGCAGCCGATCTTGAGGCGCGCGGCCGCAAGGGTCTGCTGTTCGCCGCCGGCATGATCACCGGCGAAGCGCTGATGGGTATCGCCATCGCCGTGCCGATCGTCACCTCGGGCAGCGCCGAAATACTCGCGCTGCCGGCCAGCCTGCATTTCGGCGAATGGCTCGGCCTCGTGGTGCTCGCCCTGCTCGGCTGGCTGCTGTATCGCACCGCGATCCGGCCCGACGCGGCGCCGGGGAAGTAACACCGCAGTCATCGCATTGCCGCTGTCTTCCTCATCACGTCGCACGAAGCTGCTGCTCTCGTTTGCGATCGTCTATCTCGTCTGGGGATCGAGCTATCTCGTGACCAAGATCGGCGTCGGCCGGCTGCCGCCGTTCGCGTTCGGCGCCGTGCGCTTCATCGCCGGCGGCCTGCTGCTCTTCACCGTGGCCCGCTGGCTCGCCAGTCGGCAGGGCGCGCGCTGGCTGCCCGCGGTGTCGCCGACGGACTGGCGCACGCTCGCCACCGTCGGCGTCTGTACCGTCTTCATCTCGAACGGCTGCGCGGTATGGAGCCTGCAGTACGTGCCGTCCAATCTCGCCGCACTGCTGAATGTTTCGGTGTCGTTCTGGATTCCGCTGCTCGGCATGTTCGGCGCACGCGCCCAGCCGATCCCGGCGCGCGTCGCCACGGGTCTCGTGGCCGGCTTCGCCGGCACCAGCTTCGTCGCCTGGCCGGGCAGCGACGCCGCTGCCGCGGTGCTCGCCTGGCCCACGCTCGTCGTGCTGGTCGGTTGTCTCGGCTGGTCCTTCGGCACCATCCATCTGCGCAATGCCGGCACCTCGCTCGATCTCATGACCTTCACCGCCCTGCAGATGCTCTGCGGCGGCCTGCTGCTGCTCGGCGTGGCGATCCTGTCGGGCGAGCTGAATCTTTGGCGTTGGGATGCCGGCGGACTCACCGCCCTCGCCTACATGACGATCATGAGCTCCTGCATCGCCTACACCGCGTTCGCCTGGCTGTCGGTGAACGTCACGCCTGCGCAGCTCTCGACCTACGGGTTCGTCAATCCGGCGCTCGCGCTGCTACTCGGCTGGTGGGTGCTCGATGAACGGCTCGGGCCACTGCAGATCGTCGGCACCGCCGTCATTCTCGGCGGTACGCTGCTGGTCAATTGGCCGCGGCGTTCGTCGGCGGACAGCGCGAAACGAGAGGCTCCGCCCGCAGGCTGACGAGATCGACGGCGGCAACGCTGCGCCGTGCGCGCGACGGAAAGTCGATGATGGCGACGAAGTTGGCGCCACTGTCGTCACGGATGTTGGTGAGGCCTTCGTAGCGCAGCAGCACCCGATCGGTCTTGCGGTAAGTCACTTCGATGTACGGCAGGAACCAGCCGAGGACACCGGAGAGATTGAGACGGATCACGCTTGCACGCGCGCCCTCGACATTCGTCTCGTTGTGCTTCTTGACCTTGAAGCCGAGGAAATCGAGGCGGCTCGGTACCAGGAAAGGAAAACGTACCGTGCGACCGGCTTCGAGTTCACTCCAGTGCTTGCGCACGAATTCGTCGAAGCCGGCATCGGAAACGATGACCGTACCGGCCGGCACGCTGGCCTCGCGCCGCGGCGCGCGGGCGTTCTCCTGCTGGAACACACGCAGCCCCTGCGCGGTACGTCGCAGCCCCTCGATGTAGCCGCTGCGGGCATCGTTGAAGGTGAACTCCGGCTCTTCGCGGACCGCACCGTAGGTCAGTTCCTTGCGCGCAAATGCCGGCCCATCGGCGCGGCAGCGATACATGACGAGGCGGGTCTCGCCTACCGTTCCCGGCGCACGCACGTGATGGGATTCGACATACAGCAGCTGCCCATCGCTGCGTGAGCGCGCTTCGCCGATGAATTGCAGATCGGCGGCGCGTGCCGGCGAACCGGCCAGCCATGCCGCGGCCGACGCCAGCAACGCCGCGCAGGCGGGCGCCCTCAGCGGCGCAGCAGATCGAGGCCGCGAGAACCGATGAACCATGAACCGATCCAGCCCGTCAGGCTGACGAGCAGCGCGCCCCAGAGCGCGTCCCAGAAACTGGCAATGGCGAACCCCGGCACGATCGCCGCCACCAGCGCGAGCATGCCGGCGTTGACCACCAGCAGGAAGAAGCCCAGCGTCACCACACTGATCGGCAGCGTGAGCACGATTACCACCGGCCGTACGATGGCATTGACCGCCCCGAGCACCGCCGCGGCGATCAGCAGCGTCAGCGGTTCGTCGATGGTGATGCCGTCGACCCAGCGGGTCGCCAGCCACAAACCGAAGGCGGCGATCACCGCCCGCAACACGAATCCGACCATGGGTCGATCACCTCCCGGATGCAATGCCGGCCGCGACGGCTATCTTGCCACCGCGGCAGCGCGTTACCGCGTTATCCTTGACCATTGATCCACGCAGGGGGTTCCCATGTCGGCAGAATACGCACCGGTCCATCTCGTCATGCTGCTCGCCTTGGCCGAGTACTTCGGCTTTGCACTCGCGGTCGGTCGTGCCCGATACAAGTTCGGCGTCAAAGCGCCCGCTACCACCGGCAACGTGGACTTCGAACGCTACTACCGCGCCCAGATGAACACGCTGGAGCAGCTCATCATCTTCGTGCCGGCGCTGTGGTCGTTCGCGATCTTCATCAGCCCCGTGTGGGCCAGCGCGCTCGGCGGCGTGTTCATCGTCGGCCGCTACCTCTACTTCACCGGCTATGTGAAGGCGGCGGAGAAGCGCAGCGCGGGGTTCGGTCTCGCCACCTTCGCGCAGCTCTTCCTGCTGATCGGCGGCATCGTCGGCGCGGTGCTCGCCTTCTAGTTGCTGCGCACGCGCTGCATCAGCGACCGCGTCGCAAGGCGACGATCGCGACCGGTATCAGCGAGCCGAAGATGATCATCAGCGTGACGATGCCGAAGTTGTCGCGCACCAGCGGGATATTGCCGAACAGGTAGCCGCCGCCGAGGAAGATCGCGACCCAGATGATCGCGCCGAGCACGTTGTAGCCCTGAAAGCGCGGGTAGTCCATGCGCGCCACGCCGGCGACGAACGGCGCAAAGGTGCGCAGGATCGGCAGGAAGCGCGACAGCATCACGGTCTTGCCGCCGTGCTTCACGAAGTAAGACTCGGTCTGGCGCAGGTATTCCACCTTCAACAGCCGGTAGCGACCACTGAAGGCGGGTGGCCCGACTGCACGGCCGATGGCGTAGTTGCAGCTGTTGCCGAGGATCGCGGCGATCACCAGCAGGATCGCCGCAGTCGGCGCATGCAGCGTGCCGCTGGTATCGATCGCCGCCAGCGTGCCGACCGCAAACAGCAGTGAATCGCCGGGCAGCCAGGGCGTGACCACGAGACCGGTTTCAGCGAACACGATCACGAACAGGATCGCGTAGATCCACAACCCGTACTGCTGCATCAGTTCGACGAGATGGGTGTCGAGGTGCAGGATGAAATCGAGGAAGTAGTGCAGCAGTTCCATCATGCGCGCGGGTTCCTGTTTTCGGCGGTGCGGGTACCGCGCGGGGTGCGGCGCTGCAGTTCACGCAGCGCAGCGCGGACCTCGTCATCGACGCTCGGATCGGTCGGTGCAGAGTCGGGGCCGGCGAGAGCGACATCGGGCGCGATGCCACGCTCGTTGATGTAGGCGCCGGACGGCGTCGCGTAGCGCGACGTGGTGAGCTTGATGGCGTGGCCGTCGGACAGCGGAATCACGCTCTGCACCGAGCCTTTGCCATAGGTGCGACGGCCAACGAGCAGCGCGCGGCCGTTGTCCTTAAGCGCACCCGCCACGATCTCGGCCGCCGAGGCCGAGGCACCGTTGACCAAAACAGCGATGTCCACGCCGTCGAGCAACTGCCCGGCGCGCGCGTCCATGCGGAATCGCGCGTCGGCTGCCCGGCCCCGCGCCACCACGATGTTGCCGGTATCGAGCATGGCGTCGGCTACCGCCACCGCAGCTTCGAGCACGCCGCCCGGATTGTTGCGCAGGTCGATCACCACGCCACGCAGGTCAGGCTGCTCGCGGCGCAGCCGCTGCACGGTACGTTCAAAGTCGCCCGGCGTGGTGTCACTGAAGGCGGCGATGCGCAGGTAGGCGTACCGCGGCTCGAGCCGCAAACCGCTTACGCTGTGTACTTCGACCCGTGCGCGCTCCAGCACCACGTCGACCAGCTCGTCGGCGGCGGCGCGGCGCACGGTAAGCCGGACGAGCGAGCCGGCGGGGCCGCGCATCTGGTCGATGGCGGCGGCGACGTTCTGGCCGACCGGCTCGCCGTCGATGCGCAGGATGAGATCACCGGCACGGATGCCGGCGCGCGCCGCGGGCGAATCTTCGAGCGGGCGCTGCACTTCGATGAAGCCGTTTTTCGCCGCGACCTCGATGCCGATGCCGGGGTAGTTGCCGGCGGCGCCGCGCCGCAGGTCTTCGTACTCGCGCGGATCGAGATAGGCGGAATGCGAATCGAGTCCGGCGAGCAGCCCGCGCAGCGCGCCGTCGAGCAGCCGCGTATCCGGTACTTCATCAACATATTCGCGACGGATCTGCGCCAGCGCCTGTGCGAAGCGCTGCACTTCGGCCGGCGGCAGTTGCTGAATGAGCGACGCTGCATCAGACGCTGCATCAGACGCCGCAGCACGCGCGGCTGTACCCGCGGCTGCACCGGCTGCGGCGGCAGCGACAGTCTTCGGCGGACCGCCGGCCGACTTGACGGCACTGGCTGCAGCCTCGTCCTGCGCCGGCGGGAAGATCACGAGACGCGCCAGCGCGATGCCGGCCAGCAGACAGGCAAGGCCAACGAACAGGAACAGCAGGCGCGGGGATTTCACGACGGCGGAGTTTACAGGTCCCGCACTCAGGGCTGGCGATCCTTGAACCACGGCGCAGGGTCGAGCGGGCGTGCAGCCTGGCGGATTTCAAAATAAAGCTCCGGCTGGGCGCGACCGCCTGAATCGCCAACCCCGGCGATGGTGTCACCGGGCGCCACCTGGTCGCCGACCGCGCGGAACAACTGCTCGTTGTGACCATACAGGCTGAGATAGCCGCCGCCGTGATCGATGATCAGCAGCAGACCGAGGCCGGCGAGCCAGTCGGCATAGACGACGCGGCCGCGATACACCGCCCGCACCGGCGTGCCGCGGTCGGCGGCGATCAGCACGCCATCCCACTTCACCGAACCGGCACGGCGCTCGCCGAAGCGGGCGACCAGCTTGCCGGTGGTCGGCCAGGCGAGCTTGCCGCGCATGCCGGCAAACGGACTGCGGCTGTCGGTCGGAAATTTTTGACCGGCGCGGCGCAGCTCGCGCAGCAGCTTCTCGAGCGCCGCCTGCTCACGCTGCAGCCGCTGCAGGCTGGCGCTGCGCGCCTTGGACTCGGCGGTCAGGGTAGCCAGCACGTCGCCGCGCTCGCTGCGCGCCTTCTCGAGCCGGGAAACCTCCGACTTCTGCGCCTGCTCGAGGCGCTGGATGCGCTGCTGCTCGTTGCCGAGATCGGCATCGAGCACGTCGATCTCGCGTACGCGGCCCTCGATGGCGGCAAGCTGGCCGGCGCGGGCACGGCCGAAATAGCCATAGTAGGCAAACATCCGGCCGGCGCGGGCCGGATCCTGCTGGTTCAAGAACAGCTTCAGCGGCTCCTCGCGGCCGATCAGGTAGGCCGCCCGCAGTTGCGCAGCCAGCTCGGCCCGCTCACGGCCGAGGTCGCGTTCACGGTCGGCTTTCTGGCGGGCGAGTTCGTTGCGACGCTGCTCGCGGCTCTGCCGCTCGCCGCGCAGCCGGTCGAGTTCGCCGCGCGCCTTGTTGGCGGCTGTTTCGGCGGTACGCAGCGCCCGGGTCAGGCGGTCGCGCTCGGCGGCGTCCTTGGCGACCTGGCCGCGGATCCGTTCGATTTCGGCCCGCAATTGCCGCAGCTCGGCTTCGGCGCGCACGGCGTCCTGGGCCGAGGCGACTGACACCAGCGCCGCCCCCGCAAGCACAAGCACGAAACGGGTTGTACGGCCGAGCATCGGCGCAGATTGTATAATCGCGCCGATGGAAAAGTTGACGCAGTACATCGCTAATCACCCTTGGCTCACGCTGATGACGGTGGTCGCCGCAGCGCTCGTGGTGGTGTTCGAGGTTCGCGCGCGCCGCGATTCCTACGCCGGCATCTCGCCACAGGACCTGATCCGGCTGCAGAACCAGGGGGCGCTGGTCATCGACCTGCGCAAGCCCGAGGAGTTCGCCGCCGGCCACATCGGCGGCGCGCGGCGCATGGACTCGGCAGAGATGCTGCTCGCCGGCGAGTCACTCAAGAAGTACAAGGAAAAGAACGTCGTCCTCTACTGCGACTCCGGGTCGATCGGCGCCTCCGCGGCGCGCGTGCTCGCCGGCCAGGGCTTCAAGCAGGCGTTCAACCTGCGCGGCGGCCTTGCCGGCTGGCGCGGCGAAAACCTGCCGCTGGCGCAAGGCGAGGGCAAGGACGGCAAGGCCAAAAGTGGCGACGCCAAGGGCAAGGCCTGAGCCGCGGAGCAGCACGATCATGGCCAATCCTCCAACTCCCGGCACGGCGGGCGACAGCCATCGCGGCAAGGCCGCGAAGGTAGTGATGTACGCCACGTCCTGGTGTCCCTACTGCTCGCGGGCGCGCAGCCTGCTCGAGAGCAAGCAGGCCGAGTTCACCGTCATCGACATCGAGCGCGATCCGGCGCTGCGCCAGGAGATGATGGCGCGCAGCGGCCGGCATACCGTGCCGCAGATTTTCATTGGCGACCTGCACGTCGGCGGCTGCGACGACCTGCATGCGCTCGACGCCCGCGGCGGGCTCGACCCGCTGCTCGCAGGCTGACACTCCCGCAGCGCCGACCACGGCCGGCCGCTGACCACGCAAACCCCACGACCACACCGAAAACCACAGAGGCTCGACAACATGGCTGATCCAGATCCGCGCGCCGACGGCGCCAACCCGCCCGGCGTCGACGCCGATGCGCCCGAATTTTCACTGCAGTCGGTTTATTTGAAGGACTGCTCGTTCGAAGCACCGAAAGGCCCGCGCATCGAGGGCGAATGGAACCCGCAGATCGGCCTCGACCTCAACACCGCCTCGGAAGCCGTTTCGCCTGAACTGCGCGAAGTGGTGCTGACGGTGAGCATCACCGCCAAGATCGGCGAGACCACCGTGTTCCTCGTCGAAGTGCAGCAGGCCGGCCTGTTCGGCGTCCGCAACCTCACCGAAGAGGACTACCGGCGCGCCGTGGCCGCCGTTGCGCCCTCGGTGCTGTTCCCGTACGCGCGCGCAACCATCGCCAGCCTGGTGTCGCAAGGCGGCTTCCCGCAGATGCTGCTGCCGCCGGTGAACTTCGAGGCGCTGTACGCACGCTCGCTCGCCGAGTCCGCCGCGCAGCAGCAGATCGAGCAGACGCCGCCGACGCTCAACAGCTGAGGCCGATGAACGGCACGGTCGCAGCGCTGGCCGTGCTCGGCGCCGGATCCTGGGGCACGGCGCTCGCCATCCAGTTCGCCCGTGCCGGACACCCGACCCGCCTGTGGGGTCGGGATGCCGCGCAACAGGCAGCCATGGCGGCGGCGCGGCGCAATCTCCGCTACCTGCCGGATGCCCCGTTTCCCGACAACCTCAGCGTCGTCGGCGGACTGGACGAGGCGCTGGACGGCGCCCGCGAAGTGTTGATCGCCGTCCCCAGCCACGCGCTGCGCGGCCTGCTCGGCGAACTCGCACCGCGACTCGGTGCCGGCGTGCGGCTCGCCTGGGCTACCAAGGGTTTCGAACTCGACACTGGATTGTTGCCGCATCAGGTCGCGCGACAAGTGCTCGGCGACGAGCGGCCCTTTGCGGTGCTTTCGGGTCCGACGTTTGCACGCGAGGTCGGCGCCGGACTGCCCACGGCGATGACCATCGCCTCGACCGACGAGGCGTTCGCCGGCGAGCTTGCCCGCAGCCTCTCGGGCGGTAACTTCCGTGCCTACACCTCCAGCGACATCGTCGGCGTCGAGGTGGGCGGCGCGATCAAGAACGTGCTGGCCGTGGGCGCAGGACTCGCCGACGGCCTCGGGTTCGGCGCCAACACGCGCGTCGCGCTGATCACCCGCGGCCTGCTGGAGATGACCCGCCTCGGCGTCACGCTCGGTGCCCGGCGCGAGACCTTCATGGGCCTCGCCGGACTCGGCGATCTCGTGCTCACCTGCACCGATGACCAGTCGCGCAACCGGCGATTCGGCCTGCTGCTCGCTGCCGGGCACAGCGTCGAGGCAGCGCTTGCCGAAATCGGCCAGGTGGTCGAGGGCTATCTCGCCGCGCGTGCGGTACACGCCGTCGCCGCACGCCAGCAGGTCGAGATGCCGATCTGCGAAGGCATTTACCGCCTGCTCTACGAAGGTCTGCCCGCGCGCGAGGTGGTCAAGACGCTGATGTCGCGGCCGATCAAATCGGAGTTTGCGCAGTAGCCTCAACAGCGCTCGCGAAACCGTTCTGGCGCCAGGCCTCATAGGTCACGAGACTCACGGCATTGGCGAGATTCAGACTGCGATTGCCCTCGCGCATCGGGATGCTCACCAGCGCGTCGTTGCCGAAGTCGGCCTGTAGCGGCTCGAGCAGGCTGGCCGGCAGACCGCGTCGTTCCGAACCGAACAGCAGCACGTCGCCGGGCCGCCAGTCGACCTCGTCATAGCGACGCGAACCGCCGGTCTCGATGGCGAACCAGCGGGTACGCCGGCCGGCAGCGGTCCAGCCGAGCGCTACGCGGCAGGCGGCGAAGTCATCGTGCACCTGCACCGCGGCCATCCAGCGGTAGTCGAGTCCGGCGCGCCGCAGCGAGCGACGATCGAGGTCGAACCCCAAGGGGCGGACCAGATGCAGCGCGGCACCCGTGTTCGCACACAGCCGGATGACATTGCCGGTGTTGGGTGGAATCTCCGGCTCGAACAGCACGATGTGGAACATCAGGACCTATAATCTAGCCCATGTCCGCCAGCGCGTCCGCCCGCCCTGCCACGCCAGCCGGCGCTCCCACGCCGGCCTCGCTGCGCTACCGCTTCCTCGGCATGCAGTTCGCCTCGCCGATCGTGCTGCTCTCCGGCTGCGTCGGCTTCGGTGAGGAATACACCCGCGTCGAAGGGTTCTCGAATGCCGACTGCGGCGCCGTGGTGCTCAAAGGCACGACGCTCGAGCCGCGGCTCGGCAACCCGCCGCACCGCGTGTTCGAGACGCCGATGGGCATGCTCAACGCCATCGGTCTGCAGAACCCGGGTACCGAGCATGTCGTGCGCAGCATCCTGCCGACCCTCGATTTCAGCGAGACGCGCTTCATCGCCAACGTCTCCGGCTCGACCATCGAGGAGTACGCCGAGGTCACCCGGCGCTTCGACGACTCGCCGATCGACGCCATCGAGATCAACATCTCCTGTCCCAACGTGAAAGAGGGCGGCGTCGCTTTCGGCAACTATCCGGACATGTCGGCACGCGTGGTCGCGGCCTGTCGTGCGGTGACGCGCAAACCGCTGATCACCAAGCTCTCGCCCAACCAGACCGACATCCGCGAGAACGCGCGCCTGTGCATCGAAGCCGGCAGCGACGGCCTGTCGGTGATCAACACC
>CAZIRD010000078.1:10196-13894 GCA_964541625.1 uncultured Acidibacter sp. | reverse complement strand
TCGATCTCGGACCCGAAGGCGGCGATCGCGGCGGCGAACTGGTGGCCTGCGGCACGCCGGACGACTTGATGCGCGAACCACGCTCGCATACCGGCACGGCTTTGCGGGAGGCCTTGGTCACCGGAGTCCGCGAATCCGCGGCGACGCCATCGACAGTACGCGAGACCCGCGAGCGCGACACCCGCGAACGCAGCAGCAACGAGATCGTGGTGCGCAACGCCCGCGAACACAACCTGCGCAACATTGACGTCGAGATTCCGCGCAATGCCTTCACGGTGGTGACCGGGGTCTCCGGCTCGGGTAAATCGACGCTCGCTTTCGACATCATTTTCAACGAAGGGCAGCGCCGTTACCTCGAGTCGCTCAACGCCTATGCACGCCAGTTCGTGCAGCCCGCCGCGAGGCCGGAGGTCGACTCGATCCGCGGCATACCGCCGACCGTGGCGATCGAGCAGCGCACCAGTCGCGGTGGCCGCAAGAGTACGGTGGCGACGCTCACCGAGATCTACCACTTCCTGCGATTGCTTTACGTCAAGCTCGGCACCCAGCATTGCCCCGAATGCGCCGTGGCGATCGAACCACAGTCGGCCGAAGCGATCGCCGCGCGCATCATCCGCGACTTCCGCGGCAAGACCATCGACCTGCTCGCGCCACTGATCGTCGCGCGCAAGGGCCTCTACACCGACCTCGCCAAATGGGCGGCGGCGAAGGGTTATCGGGAGTTGCGGGTGGATGGCGAGCGGCTGCCGGTCAAGCCCTGGCCACGGCTCGACCGGTTCAAGGAGCACGACATCGAATTACCGGTGGCGCGCCTCGGCATCTCGGCACGCGGCGAGGCCGACCTGCGGCAGAAACTCGCCGAAGCCTTGCAGTACGGCAAGGGCGTCGTGCAGGTGCTGCCGCTCGGCGCGCGCAAGCCTGTGGTGTTCTCGACCAAGCGCGCCTGTCCGCAGTGCGGTACAAGTTTCGCCGAGCTCGACCCGCGGCTGTTCTCCTTCAACAGCAAGCAGGGCTGGTGTACGGGTTGCTTCGGCACCGGCGTCGAACTCGAAGAGTTCGACGCCGAGCAGACCGGTGAGGAGGCGACCTGGAACGAATGGCATGACGGCGAGGCGGCGCGTTGTGCGGCCTGCCATGGCGAACGGCTCAATCCGATCGCCCGTGCGGTGCGCTTCCGCGGCAAATCGATCGGCAGCTTCACTTGCGTACCGGTGGAGACGGCCCTCGCCTCGCTCGACGGACTCAAGCTCGACAAGCGGGAGCGGGCCATCGCCCGCGACCTGCTGGCAGAGATCCGTACGCGGCTCGGTTTTCTCGAGCGTGTCGGGCTCGGCTACCTGGCGCTCGATCGTGCTGCGCCGACGCTCTCGGGTGGTGAGGCGCAGCGCATCCGCCTCGCCGCGCAGCTCGGCTCCAACCTGCGCGGTGTCTGCTATGTACTCGATGAGCCGACGATAGGTCTGCACCCGCGCGACAACCGCATCCTGCTCGACGCGCTTGCCGAACTCGCCGCGCACCGCAACACGCTGGTGGTGGTGGAACATGACGAGGACACCATCCGCCGCGCGGATCATGTGATCGACCTCGGGCCGGGCGCCGGCGTGCGCGGCGGCTGCGTGGTCGGTCGTGGCCGCGTGGACGATCTGCTGCGCAATCCCGAATCGATCACCGGTCGTTACCTGCGCGAGCCGCTGCAGCATGGCGCGGCGCCGCGCCGACCCGTCGACAAGAAGACGGCCTCGATCGTGGTCGAGCAGGCGTCGTTGCACAATCTGTCGGCACTCGATGCCCGTATCCCGCTCGGTCGGCTGGTCGTGGTCACCGGCGTTTCCGGTTCGGGTAAATCGACGCTGGCGCGCGACGTGCTCTTCGCCAGCGCGCGCGCGCTGGTGGGCGGCGGTGGCGGACCGATCGGCTGTCGTGCGCTACGCGGGATCGAGGCGGTTGATCGCGTGCTGGAAGTGGATCAGACGCCGATCGGCAAGACGCCACGCTCCTGCCCGGCGACCTACGTCGGCATCTGGGACGATATTCGCCGGATCTTCGCCGGCACCAGCGAATCGCGACTGCGCGGCTACGGCCCCGGGCGCTTCTCGTTCAATACCGCCGGCGGACGCTGCGAGGCCTGCGAAGGTCAGGGCGTGCAAACCGTGGAAATGAGCTTCCTGCCGGACGTCAAGGTGACCTGCGACAGCTGCCGGGGCAGCCGCTTCAATGCAGAGACGCTGGCGGTAGGCTGGCGCGATCTCAGCGTCGGCGAAGTGCTCGCCATGAATATCGAAGACGCCGCGAAATTCTTCGAGCCGCACGCCACGCTGCACCACGTCCTCAGCCTGCTCTGCGATGTCGGTCTCGGCTATCTCACGCTCGGCCAGGCGAGCCCGACGCTCTCGGGCGGCGAGGCACAGCGGATCAAGCTGGTCACGGAACTCGCCAAGGTCCGTGTCGATCTGCGCGCACCCCTGCGCAACCGGCCTAAACACACTCTGTACGTGCTCGACGAACCGACTGTCGGACTGCACATGGCCGATGTCGAGAAGCTGATCCACGTACTCCACCGGCTGGTCGATGCCGGCAACACCGTGGTGCTGGTGGAACACAACCTGGACGTCATCGCCGAAGCCGACTGGATTCTGGACCTCGGGCCGGAAGCCGGTGCAGGCGGCGGGCGACTCGTCGCCGAAGGAGCGCCGCAGGCGCTCGCGCGGCGTCCGGGCCGCTCGCACACCGGTAAAGCCCTGCGGGACTTTCTGGCGGATCGACGCACGACCCGCTAGCCTCGCGGCATGGGTCACGACCTGATCTGCTGGAAATGCGGCGGCTCGCTCGCCGCATTGTCGCTGCCGCTGCGGCGGCTCGATGAATGTCCGCAATGTCGCGCGGAGTTGCACGCCTGCAAGCTCTGCGTCGACTACGAGCCGCGGCTGGCCAAACATTGCCGCGAGCCCACCGCGGAAGAAGTCCGCGACAAGGAGCGGGCCAATTTCTGTGACCACTTCAAGCCGCGTGCCGCGGCCTGGCGCGCCGCCGATACCGCCGCGGCCGACTCTGCGCGCACCGAACTCGAACGACTCTTCGGCAGGAAGTGACGGCAAGCAGCCACACGCCGCCACGCCTCGAGCCGCGCGATCTCGCGCTGCGCCGACTGTCGCTCTGGCTGCTCGCCTCCTGGGGGCTGTTGATCGCCAGCGCGTCCCTCTACCCTTTCGAGGCTGATCTTCGCGGTTTCCTCGCGGCTCTGGCCGACGGTTTGCCGCGGCTGCGCGAGTGGCGCACGCCCTCGCAGCGTGACGCCACGGTCAACCTGCTGCTCTACCTGCCGCTCGGGCTACTCGGTTCGATCGCGCTCGAAAAAGGTCGCACGCTGACGCAACGCATTCTTTGGCCAATCATTGGCGCCGGCCTGCTGTCGTTCGCCATCGAGGTCATCCAGCATGCGTTGCCGGCGCGCGATCCAAGCGTTGCCGACTGGGTACTCAACGTCGTCAGCGCCGCCCTGGGCACCCTGCTCGCGGTCGCCTACTCGGTGCTGCCGGTGAGGCCGTTCTCGCGACGCCTGCGACAACTGGTCATCGGCCCCGCGCCGGCGCTGCTGGTGGCACTCTGGCTGACTGCCCACCTAGCACCCTTCGTACCGAGGCTACGACCCGGGCGGATCGAGGCCGCCGTGCAATCCAGCCTCGCCCTGCCGCTGTCCG
>CAZIRD010000078.1:0-10096 GCA_964541625.1 uncultured Acidibacter sp. | reverse complement strand
CGACCCGGGCGGATCGAGGCCGCCGTGCAATCCAGCCTCGCCCTGCCGCTGTCCGTTGCCCACCTGTTCGGTTACCTCGCCTGCTATCTGGTGCTTGGTGCACTGCTGCATGGCCTGCTGCGCCGGCCTTATTTCTGGTCGGGGCTACTCGGGCTCTTTGCGTGCTCGCTGGCCGGTCGGCTGCTGTTCGTCGGTCAGCATCTCGGCCCGTCGGAAGTGCTGGCGATGGCGGCTGCCCTGCCGCTGATCGCCCTGCTCCGCCGCCCGGAACCGCTACGCCGGGATTCGCGGCTGTTCGTCCCGGCCTGCCTCGCGCTGCTGGTCGCAGGTCTCTGGCCCGCGACCGGAGTGGCTGGCGTGACCGCGGTCTGGCTGCCGTTCGCTGAACTCGCCGGCGGCCTCGCCGACCCGGGCGCCCTGCCGCTGCCGGAGCGCCTGTTCCTCGGCATCGGTCTCGCTTGGCTCGCACTCAATGGCGGTACGCAGCGGATACCCCCCCTGCCGCTGGTCATGGCCATCGCCATCGCTGCCGAGTTCCTGCAACAATGGATTCCCGGACGCGTGCCGGATACCACCGACATCGCTGCCCTGCTGATAGGCGCGGCGCTCGCACAAAACGTCCCGCGCATCGACCCGCGACTGAGTCCCCGGAGATCGACTTGAACAAGACCGCACTGCAGATCCTGTTCGGCTTCATTCTCGTGTCGCTGTTCTGCTACACCACCTACGCGAGCTTCCAGCAGTCGGTCCTCGACTGGCAGGGTCTCGTGAGGACGCCCGACAACTGGTGGACCATCGCCACGCTGATCGATGCCTACTATGGCTTCCTGACTTTTTACGTCTGGGTGTTCTACAAAGAATCGCGCTGGCCGGCACGGCTCGGCTGGTTCGTTGCGATCATGCTGCTGGGCAACATGGCCATGGCATCCTACGTGCTCATCCAGCTCGCGCGCCTCGGCAAGGACGAGCCAGTATCCGCCATCCTGCTGCGTCGTCCAGGCTGACGCGCCGTGCTCGCCATTGTCCGCCGCCGGATCGTCGATCCGATCCTCGGGTTGCTGCGCCAGGGCCTGGCGCCGCGTGACCTCGCGCTCTGCCTCGCCCTTGGCGCCGGTGTCGGCATATTCCCGGTTCTCGGTGTGTCGACGCCCGCTCTCACCATCATCGCGCTCTGGCGGCGCCTGAATCTCGCGGCGATCCAGCTGGTCAGCTGGCTGGTCGGGCCGGTGCAGCTGCTGCTGATCATCCCCTTCATGCGGCTCGGCGAGCGCATGCTTGGGGTAGCGCCTCAGCCGCTCACCATCGAGGCGGGGCTGGCGATCCTCGCCGACGGTGCGCTACAGGCCATCGTCACCCTCTGGGACGCGATCTTGCACGCCGCGCTGGGCTGGATCCTTATCGGACCTGCCGGGATTTATGTACTCTACCGGCTGCTGATTCCGGTTCTCGAACGCGCATTGGCGCGACTCCAAGGCGCACCCACCCGAACATGAACAAGCTGCAACTTCAATCGCGTCTGAACCGCTGGCTGGAGCAGGATCGGATTCCCGACCGCTTCATCCGGCGACGGATCCGCGAGTTGCTCGCGCAGCGCCTGCGCGAGGAGGACAAAGGCACGCCCGAAGCGCAGCAGGCACATCTGATGCAGATGATCGCGCGGCTGCGGGAAAGTCCGATCGCCGTGCACACCGACAAGGCGAACGAGCAGCACTACGAAGTCCCGGCGGCGTTCTACCTGCAGGTGCTCGGCAAGAACCTCAAGTACAGCAGTTGCTGTTTCGAAGATTTCGCCATTGAACGCGCCGCGCAGAACCTCGACGCGGCCGAAGATCGCATGCTGGAGCTGACCTGCCAGCGGGCGCGGCTGCAGAACGGCGAGCGCATTCTCGAGCTTGGCTGTGGCTGGGGCTCGCTGTCGCTGTGGATGGCTGCGAAGTATCCCGAAGCGCGCATCACCGCGATCTCCAACTCCCGCTCGCAGAAGTTGTTCATCGACGCCCGCGCCGCCGAGCGCGGTCTGAAGAACCTCGAGGTCATCACCTGCGACGTCAACAAGCTGCAGTTCGGGCCCGAGATCCGCTTCGACCGCGTGGTCTCGGTGGAAATGTTCGAGCACATGCGCAACTACCAGACGCTGCTCGCAAGGATCGCCGGCTGGCTGACGCCCGAAGGCACGCTGTTCGTGCATATCTTCACGAACCATCATCTCGCCTACACCTTCGAGGTCCGCGACGAGAGCGACTGGATGGCGCGCTACTTCTTCACCGGCGGCATCATGCCCAGCGATGACCTGCTGCTGTACTTCCAGCGTCACCTTCGGCTCGCCGATCATTGGCATGTCGACGGCCGGCACTATCAGCTCACTTCGGAAGCCTGGCTGCAGAAAATGGACGCCGGCCGCGAGGCGCTGATGCCCGTGCTGGTCGACACCTACGGCCCGGGCCAGGCCCTCAAATGGTGGGTCTACTGGCGAATCTTCTTCATGTCCTGTGCGGAACTCTTCGGCTACCGGAACGGACGCGAATGGCTGGTCTCCCACTACCTGTTCGAGCGGCGCTGATCACAGCCTGCGGCCTGCTGGCCGCAGCGATACTGGCGGCGCAGAGCCCGGCTGCGTCGCAGTCGGCTGCGCCGACCACGGCGGCACCCGAGCCGCTGCAAATCTTTGCCCGCTTCAAGTCCGCGCTCGATGCCAACGACCTCGTGACCGCCGAAGCCCGCGCCCGCGAACTCGTCGAGCTCACTGAAGCCCGCAGCGGGAAAGATTCGCGTGAACTCGTCGATCCGCTCACCAATCTCGGCACGGTGCACTTCCGGCGCGGCGACTTTGTCGCCGCCGAGGCCAGCTACCGGCGCGCCGTCGGACTCATCGAGGGCCAGCTCGCGGGCGCTGACCGCCAGTTGATCCGGCCACTGCAGGGTCTTGGCGAAACCTGGCTCGCGACCAGCCGCCCGGACGAGGCTATCGCTGCGCTGCGCCGAGCCGTCGACCTGTCGCGCAACCTCGATGGTCTCTACAACGCCGAACAACTCGACAGCGTCGATGCGCTGATCGAGGCCTACGTGGCTCTCGGCCGCAATGCCGACGCCGAGCGTGAACACCAATATGCCTTCCGCATTGCCGAGACCACTTACGGCAAGCGCGACCTGCGGCTGGTCGAACCCCTCGACCGCTACGCCCGCTGGTTCGAGTCCGTCGGTCGCTATGCGACGGCGCGCGGCCTGCACGCGCGCGCACTACAACTCGCCGAAGAGTTGTCGGCTGACAAACCCGTGGTGGGCGTACCGGCGTTGCGCGGTCTCGCACGCACCTGGTTGCTCGAGGCCATCTATGGACCCGAGGTCGAGGCGCAGCCGGGTTTCGAGGTCAATGATGCCGGCGATCCGTTCGGCGCTGCGGCCGGCCAGTCGCGTCTGAACTCCGAGGGCCTCCGTGCCCTGAGCTATGCGGTGGAGATGATCGCGCGCAGCAAACCGGTGGACTCACGTCTGCTCGGCGAAACCCTGGCGCAGATCGGCGACTGGCATCTGGTCAGCGGCAGCACCGGGCGTGCTTATGCGTCCTATGCCGAGAGCTGGAAAGCGCTGGGCACGGCGGGTCCCGGTGCGCGTGCGCTGCTCGAATCGCCGCGCGTGCTCGTCTATCGGGCACCGCAGAATTCCGTAGCACGCATGCGGGTCACCGAAGCGGATGACTACGCCGTGCGCAACGTCGAGATGCGGCTCAAGGTCGGTGCTGACGGCCGGGTGGACGATGCCGAAATCGCCAGCACCGACGCACCCGAGAACAGCACCCGGGCGGCTCTGCTCGCCGCGCGCAAAACGCGCTTCGCGCCGCGGTTGGGCGCCGACGGTGCGCCGGCCGAGACCGAGGGTGTGGTGCTGCGCGAAAAGCTGCTGATCAGGATCCAGCCGGAGAAACCGGCGGTACCGAAGGATCAGTCGGCGACGAAGCCGGCGCCGCCGAAGGAGCCGCCACCGGCCCCGCCGACGGAGCCGCCACCGGCCCCGGCTTCCAGTCCGGGTTGACTCGACGCGATACGCGGATCGGCACGGCCTCGATCCGCAGTCCGCTCGCCGCGAGGGCGCGCATGGCATCTTCGGCGCTGACTTCCAGCCGCTTGCCACCGGCAAGCAGCTTGCCCGCTTCGGTACCCGGAAACTGCGTCAGGAAACGCGATGCCGCATCGCGCATCGCCGACTCGGTCGCATTTTCCATGGGCTCGCCGGCCCCCATGCTGTCAGCAAGCGCCGTTCCGTAGCCGGTGAGCGTCAGCGAGTCGTAACGCTCGCCGTTGGGCGCATGCAGGTTGATGCGGTAGCGGATGGTGACGGCGACGTACTCGCCGCCGGTCTCCTGCGCCGTAGCGAAGGAATACTGCTCGATGCGCGGTTCGAAGACTGCCTGCAACCCGGCTGCCGCCCGCGCGGCATCGAGATCGGCGAATTCATTGACCTCGCGGAACGTGGCGCCGAGGATGGCACGCGCGAACTCGAGCTGGCCCTCGCCGAGTGCCACGCTCCAGGAGACGCCGCCGCGGGTCTCCGTATGCACGAAATTGCGCTGCTCGGCCGTGACCACCAGGCCCACCTTCGCTGGCAGTACCTCGACCAGTGCCTTCGGGATCTCGGGATCGGGCTGGACCTGCACGCCGCCGCAGCCGCCGAGCGCAGCAAGGCCGGACAGGATCGCCGCTAGTTGCCACCGACGCATGTGGTGATGCCTCCGAGGTTCATGCTGAAGGCGCAGCTCTTGGTATTGGTGAGCCCGACGAAGGTGCCGTCGTTGCGCTCGCACATGGCGCGCATTAAGGCCGAGAAGCGGATATTTGTAAACGGGGTCATGCCGGGCGCCTCGGGGAAACCGACGGCGTGGATGCGTACCCGGCGCCGCCCGCCCTCGTCCGGTCGATTGATGCGGTCGACGGCATCGAGCGCCGCCTGGATGGACTCCCCGGTGAACTCGTCGCCGAGCACATAGATGCTGATCCGCTTGTCCGCCGACCAGTAGGTCTTGATCGCGGCCTCGATGCCGTCGGCGGGGTTCGAGTCGCTGAACGAGCGCCAGCTGCGCATCCGCTGCACGATGTCGGTACGCAACGACGGCGAGTCGGTGAGCCAGCGGCCGCGCGAGCCGCCAAACAATTCGCGACCGTTGTCATCGACGATCTGCACACCCTTCAGGCGCGGGTAGATATCGAGGATCTCGCGCATCACTTCGATGGCGGTTTCCCAATGTCCGCCCTGCATGCTGCCCGAGGTGTCGATGAGGAAGATCACATAGTCGCTGTCCACCGGAATGCCGCCGACCGCCTGCGTGGCGAGCCGCTTGCGCGATCGCGACACCTGCGCGAGCCGTTTGTTTTCGGCCTCCAGCTCCTGGTACGCGGAAAGCAGTTCGTTCTCGACGATGTTGCTCACCGCCGCGTTCTGGCGCGAGGCGGCGAACTCGCCGCGGATGCTGGAGACGTCGCCCGCCACCTTGGCGAGGTTGCGACGCTCGCGTGCCAGGACGTCGACGCGGCCCTGCAACTCGCGCTCGAGCCGCTCGCTATCGCCGCGGATGACGAACAGCTCTGCCTGCAATTTCTTGATCTGCGACTCGAGGTCCTGCCGCGAGCGTTCGATGACCACCGGCTGCCCGTACTCGGAAAGCACGAGCAGCAGGATGATCGCGCCGAAACCGCAGCAGATGACGTCGAGGAACGAGAGGCTGAAAACCTCGGTCTCGCGGCGTTTGAGCTTCATGGCCAGTCCGGCGAAGGCATGACGAAGGCGCCCTTGGTCAGGCGCGCAAGACCCCAGAAACGATGCGGCGCCGGCACATCGCCTTTCATGGGCAGCAGGATCACATCGACCGGTACGTTTTTGTTGATGCCGCGCACGGCTTCGTCGAAGAGGCGCGCGCGATCGCCAGCGTCGACGAAACGGCGCAGCGCCGGCGCCGTCGCGCCCTGCGTGGGCAGACCATCGGTGATCAGGATCACCTGATCGGGCGGCACCTTCATGCCGCGGATCGCCGCAAAAGCGTTGATGAGACTGGTGCCACCGACGGGCGCGAGCCGGCCTACCGCCTCCTGCACTTTGTCGCGGCTGGCCTCGTCGTTGCCGCGGATCCACTCGCCTGCAGTGCCTTCGAGCAGCGGCGTCGCGCCGGTATTGAATCCGTAAACCTGGTACTGCGCGCCATCGGGGATCTCACCAATGATCCAGGTGGCGATATCGGTCGCCCGACGCCACTTCTCGGCGGCGAGCTGCGCGGCCGGCGGCGAATTGCGCAAGCGGATGATGTTGACGAGATCCTCATCGAGCATGCTGGCGGAACGGTCCAGCAGCACGAGGATGCGCCGACCCTTGAGCGTGAGCCCGGTGATATAGCGCCGACTGACGCGGGACTTGCCGGCACCGGTCAGTTCGCCACGCGGGGTCGCCACCTTGGCGCTGGCCTCGAGACGGCGCGAGTTCTCTTCCAGCGCCTTGACGTCGGCCTTGAGCTTCTCGATGCGCTCGCGCTTGGCGAGCGTCTCGGCATCGTAGATGAAGCTCTCCTCGCGCTTGCGCTGCAGCTCTTCGATCAGCTGCGTGGCGCGGGAAGTCGCCGAAACGGTCTCGCTCTCGGTTTTCTGCAAAGTGTTGCGCAGCTGAACGAGATTGCGCGCACCGGTGATCACCTCTTCCTCGAGCTTGGCAACCTGTGCGCTCAGATCCTCGGCCTTGCGGGTGCGTTCGACGCCGCTCTGGGCGCTGATGATGGTGTAAAAAAGAATGACCGCGCCGAAGCCACAGCAGATGACGTCGAGGAACGAGAGGCTGAAGACCTCAACCTTGCGCCGTGCCACTGCCCGCTCCGCCCACGGCGATCAATTCGATGGCCACACCGGGCGTCCCGATCCGCAGACGATCGCCGGAACACACCCGGATGCGGCCGCTGACCCGCTCGTCGTTGAGCCAGACGCCCTGCGGCGAATGCGGTACGAGGATGACCTCGTCGACCTCGGTACGCAGCGAACAGTGCAGACGCGAGACGCCCGCGAGTCCCTCGGCGAGGCGGATGCCACCCACGGCCGGGGTACGGCCGATCTCCAGCGTCCCGCCCTGCGGCAAGGCAAAAGCCCGCCCGTCGAGCAGCGCATGGGTCGGTCGCGCTTCGGGAAACATCGCGAACGGCGCGAGGTCGATCTCGCGGGTGGCCTCGAGCGGCACAGCCAGCGTGTGGCCACGCTGCAACGTCACACCATCGCTGGCATCAAGCGGCGCGGTCGCGAGCGACGCGGCGCGTGCCGGCAAACCGCTGGTGTGAACGAAGAGACGGCTGCCACGCAACTCCGCGAGCCGCGGCGCCAAGCCCGGCAGGTGCAGCAGCGACTCGTCCATCAGCAGATTGACGCGCGCGCCGGCCGGCCGCAGTTCGTGCACGGCTGCGAGCAGCTCGCGCCAGATGTCCGCCGCCGCCTCGACGAACTGGTCGCGACTGATGACGACACGCGCCGGCTCGCGTCCGGTCGGCAACTCGATGCTCGCCGAGCCGGTCGTCGCGGCGGCAGCCGCGGCATCATCGAGCAGATCGTGAAGACGCTGCTCACTCGCGCCGTCGTGCAACGGATCGAAGCGCGTTCGCAGCACCATCGCCTCGCCGATCATGCGCAGCCACGCCTGGCGCAAGGCCAGTAAACCCGGACCACGGCGAACCACCGCAGCTCGTCGGCGCAGCGCGTCGCCGAACTGTTCGACGCGGCTCGCGACCACGTGGGCAAGACCGATCTCCAGCACCACGGTGGTGCCGGTCATGCCGAGACTGGCGCTCGTCAGCGACGCGCTGTCGTGGAAGCCGGCGATCTCGATGCCCTCGAGCCTCGCGAGGGCGAGCACGACGCCCAGCGACTCGGCTGGAAATGCCGCCGACACCACGCACTGCAGCGCTTGGCCACGCAGCGCGGCGTCGAGCCGCTCACGCAGTTCCGCGCGCGCAATCGTCACCGTTGCGGCATCAGTGCGCGCACCATTGCGGGCGAGCGTCGCCCAATGCTCGCTGCTCACCAGACGCGGCGACAGGCGTGCGATGGCCAGCGCCGGGCGCCCGGTCAACTCGGGCCGCGCCGGATCGGCGTGCACGATCGACGGCGCGATCGCCACCAGGCCGCCATCGCTCGCCACGGCGAGCGCCGCGTCGTGCAGATGCAGCCCGGTGACGCTCATGAACGCGCCTGCAGGTTGCGGATGATGCGTTGATCGAGCCAGGTCTCGGTGTCGAGCACGCGGCGTTCCTGTACCCGCTGCAATTGCTGCATCAGGAACATCAGCAGGATCGACAACAGCAGTGCGATCAGCGTCGAGTTGAAGGCGACACCCAGTCCCTCGGTGACGCCGGAAATATCACCGGTCACCGCCTTGTGGGCCTGCGAGAGTGCATCACCAATGCCGCGTACGGTACCGATGAAACCGATCGCCGGAATGGCCCAGGCGATGTAGCGCAGCAGGGCGAGGTCGGAATCGAGCCGGTCCGCCTCCGACTGGCAGATGCCGTGGGCGACGGTGGAGGCGTCCTGCACGCTGCGCGTCGCCCCGAAGCGCGCCAGAGCGCCAAGCAGGGCGCGGGGCGCAAGCAGCTCGCGCGTCTCGGCCGGCAGGTTCTCGATCTGCCGCGCGTATTCGCGCGTGTCCTCGGGCAGGATCTTCATGCCCTCGGGCAGGCGCAGCATATCGGCCTCCAAGGCCTGTTGCTCGCGCCGGTGGGCGATGGCCTTGTAGCCCATGATGGCCAGCGCCCAGAACATCAGGATGACTTCGGCTTCCTGCTCGTAATCTTTGAGCACCACCTCGAGGGAGCGCTGCGAAACGTAGTTGGGATCCGCCGCCATGCGTTCGCGGTCGGCCTGCAGCGTCGCTTCGGCTACCGGCCGCACGTGCAGCACATACACCGAGTGCACGAGCACGATCGACACCAGCAGCGCGACGATGGTGAAGAGGAATTCGTTGGGGAGTTTTCTGTTCATGTTCAGATGTCGACCGGCAGGCTGATGTTGTTGTCGGCGGAGTCGCGAAACTCCGGGGCTTCCTCGTCACTGGACTTGGGAGCCGCGGCGCGACGCTTGACCTCTTCGGCCTCGTTGCTGTCGGCGGGCAGCGGCGCCGCGGGCGGCGCTGCGACCGGCGCCTCCTGTGCGAACGCTCGCAGGATTGCGAACGAGGCGCCCCAGCAAAGCAGCGCCGCCGCCGCGGTAGCCGCGATCATCCGCCAGGTACGGCGACCGTCACCGCGACCCGAAGTTTCACGCTGCAGAGGACGTTCACGCTGCAGATCCTGTTGCATGTCATTGCTCCGCATATCGGGCCACCCTGAAACCGAGATCCTGGGCCGCGGCATCAGCGCCCTCGCGCCATGCGGCGCGCAGGTCGGCGAAGGTCGCCGTCCGCCAGTTGCTGCCTTTGATGACGTGCCTCGGGCCGCCGGTCGCGGGACCCGTGGGATCGGTACCGCCGGCGTTTGCCTCGAACGATACGTAGGCATCATGCACCCATTCCGACACGTTTCCCGTCATGTCGAAGATGCCGAAGGCGTTGGCGCGGAACTTCCCCGGTGGCGCCACGACCTGGTAGTCGTCCTGCCAGCCCTCGAGCACACGGGTCATCTCCGCGGCCGCCTCGCTGCCCGCGAGATTGCCGATGCCCTCCGGCGGCGGCAACGCATCGCCCCATTCGTAGCGCTGCGTTCTCGCGCCCGGGCCGGCATGGCGCGCCGCATATTCCCATTCCGCCTCCGTCGGCAGCCGATAGCCCGTGTTCACCGGCTGTACCAGCACCCAGCGACCATCCTTTTGTTCGTAGGCAGGCGGCAAGCCCTCCTGCGTCGACAGCCAGTTGCAGTACTGCACAGCGTCGGCCCAGCTGACGCCGCTGACCGGCTGACCGTCGAGATCCAGCGTGCGCTTGCCGACGAAGCCCGAGGCATGGCTAGCCTTGAAGCGCCGGAACTCGCCGTTGGTGACCTCGCGCGTGCCCAGATAAAACGATCGCGACAGCGTCACCTTGCGCGGGAATTCGTTGGCGCGCCGACCCTGTTCACGGCGCTCGCTGCCCATGGTGTAGCTGCCGCCCT
>CAZIRD010000077.1:7622-13962 GCA_964541625.1 uncultured Acidibacter sp. | reverse complement strand
CCCTGGGCGATCGCGTTTTATGACCGACTCTGCAGCCGCATGGCGCAGACGCTTGAAGACCAGCTCGCCGTCACGCCGTTTCTGGCCGGCGATGAGTACAGCATCGCCGACATCCTCGCCTACCCGGTCGCTACGGTATCGATGAAGCGCTATCCCGGAAATCTTGACGGGCATCCGCATCTCGCCCGTTGGGCCGCGATGCTCGGCGCACGTCCCGCAGTGCAACGCGGCATGCGCGTACCGGCCTGATCGGCCGCCCGCGCGCCTCAGGGCAGATCGGGCTTGGTGATTCCGACCCAGGCGGCGCAGAGCAAGAGGAACCAGATCGCCAGCACGAACGGCCGCGTGCGGCTGAAACCGCGCTGGATCTGGGACTCGAGTTCCGGTGTGGAGCCTTCTGCGAGCGCGCGGCGCAGCGCCGGGCCGATCGGTTTGCCGAGCATGCGGATCATGATGCCGCAGAAGATCAGCAGGGCGAACAGCACGAACTTGATGGAGATCCAGTCGGCGAACAGGTGACCGGTGCCGCGAAAACCCTGCGCGGCATCCCAGAGCAGACCGAACGCGAGCAGCCAGCGCCAGATCAGATCGATGCGGCGCAGTCGGTCGGCGCGCGGCGTGCCCTGCCAATGGTGGATCGCCCAGACCGCCCACAGCCAGACGAGCGCGATCGCCCACAGCACGTACATGCCCTGGTCAGGCAAACGCACGACGCCGACTTCGCGCGCCAGCGTGTAGCCGACCGGCAGCATCAGCACGAGACAGTAGCGCGGCAGCTGGTCGATCCAGCCCATGATGCGCACGGCCAGTGCACGCGCCTCGCGCGTCAGGTTGCCGTCGCGCACGTAGCGGGCCGAGTAGAACACACCGATATCCGCGCCCAGCCAATAGACGAAGAGGAGCAGGTGCGCGAGCTTGAGCAGGACGTAGTCGGTCATGGCCGCATTCTACGCCGACCATGCCGTAGAATCGCCTCATGGAACACGCGCTGTGGGTCTTCGTCCACGTGATGCTGCTGGTCTACTGGCTAGGTGCCGACCTTGGCGTGCTGCTGCTCGCGAAACAGGCGAAACGCGCCGAGTTGTCCTTCGCGGAGCGTGCCTTTGCGCTGCGGATGGCGGTGAACATCGACCTCGTGCCGCGGCTTTGCTTCACGGTGATGTTCCCGGTCGGCCTGCATGTGACGGCCTCGGGCGGCTACGCCATCGTGCCTTCCTGGGCGTTTGCGGTCTCGTGGGCGGTGGCCGTGGGCTGGATCGCGCTGCTGATCGCGCTCGGTCGCAGCGAGGGTACGGCGCGCGCCGCCACGCTCAACCGCCTGCATCTTGCCCTGCAGGCGGTGCTGCTCGCGGTGATCGGCGCGCTTGGCATCACCGCCCTGCTCGGCCTCGGGCCGCTGCCCGGCGGCTGGTTCGGCGCCAAGCTGCTGCTGTTTGCACTCATCTTCGCCATGGGCATCGGCATCGACTTTGCGTTTCGGCCGATCGGCCCGGCGTTCCTGCGCCTCGCGAACGAGGGCAGCAGCGCCGCGACGGAGACCGTGATCAGCCGCGCCGTCGATGCCGCGATCCGTTACGTGCTCGGGCTCTACGCACTGCTGATCGCCATCGCCTTCCTCGGCATCACCAAGATTCTTTGACCGTCCACTGCATCAGGACCCATCGCCATGCCCATCGCCCGCATCAACGACCATGACATGTACTACGAGGTACTCGGCCAGGGCGACCCGGTGCTGTGCATGGGCGGCTGGGGCACGTTCTGCCACGACAACCACCACCACCTCGCACGCGGCCTGACCGACCGCTACCAGATCATCATTTTCGATTACCGCGGCATCCGCGACTCGACCGACGACCTCGCCGTGCCCTCGACCATGGCGCTGCATGCCGATGATGCGATCGGCCTGCTCGATCACCTCGGGCTGCGCAACGTGCACCTTGTGGGACTCGTCGGCATGGGCGCTTGCGTGGCGCAGGAGATCGCCATCCGCCGCCCGGACCTCGCGCGCAGCATGCTCAACACCGGCGCCTGGTGCGAGGTCGACACCTTCCTCCGCGACCAACTCGACATGTTCCGCGAGGTTCACCGCGACGCCGGCTTTCTTGCCTTCCAGAAACTCGTCACGCTGCTCTCGTTCACGCCCGAGTACTACATCGAGAACCGCGACAAACTGCTTGGCCCGCAAGGCGGCTGGAAGGAACTGAACGGCCGCTACACCGCGCACTCGCGACTGGTTGATGCCTGCGTCGGCTTCGAATCCCGCAGCCGGCTGCATCAGGTACGCTGCCCCACGCTGGTCATCCACGCCGCGCTCGACGTCGTCACGAGTCCGCGCACCACGATCCCGATCGAACGCTCGATCCCCGGCGCCATCGGTGAAACCTGGGAGGATCTCGCCCACGTGGTTGCCGGCAAGGCGCAGAAGATCCGTTTCTGCAACCGGCTGTTCGACTGGCTGGGCAGCCATTGAGCGGCGGTCGCAAGCCATGATTGCCGGCATCGCCATCGAGTTTCTGCTGTTCGGACTGACGCTCGCCGCGGTAGCCCTCTTCCACCGGCATACGCTGCAGAGCGCGCTCGGCGGGCTGGTCGCCATCACGGCCTACAAGCTGGGGTTCGCCGACTTCGACGGCGTCACCGGTGTGGCCGGCCTTGCCGGCCATCTCGTCCACGAGTGGGTGGTGCTCGGCAATCTGCTCGCGCTGCTGGTGGGCTTCGCGCTGCTCGCGCAGCATTTCGAGGACAGTCACTTGCCGGCCCGGCTGCCGCACTACCTGCCCGACGACTGGAAAGGTGGGCTCGTGCTGCTGGCGCTGGTGTTCGTACTCTCCTCGTTCCTAGACAACATCGCCGCGGCCATGATCGGCGGCACGGTGGCAGCCATCGTGTTCCGCAACCGGCTGCACATCGGCTATCTGGCGGCCATCGTCGCCGCGTCCAATGCCGGTGGGTCCGGCAGCGTCATCGGCGACACGACGACGACCATGATGTGGATCCAGGGCGTGGCGCCGCTCGATGTGCTGCACGCCTACGTTGCGGCGATAAGCGCTTTCCTCGTGTTCGCCATCCCGGCCTCGTTGCAGCAGCAGCGCTACTCGCCCATCGCCAAGGACGATCTCGAACACGTACCGATCGACGGTGCAAGACTGTTGATCGTGGGCGTGATCCTGCTCGCGGCCGCCGGCACCAACATCTTTGTCAACCTGCGTTTGCCCGCGATGGCCGACACCTTCCCGTGGATCGGTACGGCAGTCATGCTGGCGATCCTGATCACGGCACCCTGGCGTCGACCGGCGTGGAACATCGTGCCGGCCGCAGCCCGCGGCAGCGTGTTTCTGCTGTCGCTGGTACTCGCCGCCTCGATGATGCCGGTCGAGCAGCTGCCACCGGCCTCCTGGCCGACTACCCTGGGCCTCGGCTTCCTCTCCGCGGTGTTCGACAACATCCCGCTCACCAAGCTCGCGCTCGATGCCGGCGGCTACGATTGGGGTTTCCTCGCCTATGCAGTCGGCTTTGGCGGCTCGATGATCTGGTTCGGCTCTTCGGCCGGAGTTGCGCTCGCGAGCCGGTTTCCCGAGAGCCGCTCGGCGCTCGCCTGGATCCGCGGCGGCTGGCACGTCATTCTGGGTTACGTCGTCGGCTTTCTGGTGCTGCTCGCGGTGATGGGCTGGCAACCGCATCCGCCGCACTGAAGGACCTCGCCATGCTGTCACGCCTCGAACCCGCCGTGCGTGCTCTGTTGATCGCCAACGTGCTGATCTTCGGCGTCGAGTTGCTGCTGCCTGATCTGCTCGAGACCTTCGCCCTCTGGCCGCTAAGCGCCGGCTTCCAGCCCTGGCAGATCGTCACCTACGCCTTCCTGCACGGCGGCGTGGCACACCTCGCTTTCAACATGATCGGCCTTGTCAGTTTTGGCAATGAGCTGGAACAGTACTGGGGCACGCGCCGCCTGCTGGTGTTCTACTTTGCGAGCGCGATCTCCGCCGCGCTCACGCAGCTCGCGGTGACTTCATCGATCGGCGAAGTGGCGCCGACGGTAGGCGCCTCGGGCGGCATCTACGGACTGCTACTCGGCTTCGCGATGATGTTCCCCCGACGCACGGTGGTGCCGCTGATCCCGCCGATCCCGATGCCGGCCTGGGTGTTCGCGCTGATCTTTGCCGGGCTCGAACTCTATCTCGGCGTCACGGGCACCGCCTCCGGCATCGCACACTTCGCGCACCTCGGCGGCATGATCGGCGGCTGGATCATGATCCGCCGCTGGCGCCATCAGTCGCGCCCCAGATATTGATCCGCTGCCAACGACCGCTGCGCCAGCGCAGATACATCGAGGTGCCGAGCAGCACGGCATAGGTCATCAGCGCCAGCCAGCCGCCGAGCGCACCGAGCGCGAACTGCGGCAGGCCGGGAATCCACGCCTGCTGGGCGTCGAACACCAGCATGTGGGCAAGCGGCACGAGCAACAGCCACGAGAGCACGATGGCCACCGCCGCGGGCACTGCCGTGTCGCCGGCGGCGCGCAGCGCAAAACTTGAACCGAAGTACAGTCCGTCGAACATCTGGTAACAGGCCGCGGGCAGCAGCAACAGCAGCGCCATGGCCACGACGTCAGCGGCTGCGGCATCCTCGGCGCTGATGAAGAGCGGCAGCAGCCACGGACCGAACAGCAGTAGCAGCACGGCGACCGACAGCATCAGCCCCGAACAGCAGCGCGCGATGAAGGTGCCGAGGCGCATCGCCCAGTCGCGGTCGCCCGCACCGATCGCCTGGCCGACGACGGTGGTGCCAGCCGAGGCAAGACCCAGCGCCGGCATGTAAGCCAGCGAGGTCAGCATGATCACCAGCTGGGTGGCGGCGGCGCCGACCTTGCCGACCTGTGCCACCATCAACTGCATCAGCGCCACCCCGAGCACATCCGCGCCGTACATGACGCCGACCGGCATGCCGACGGCAAGCTGTCGACGGATCATGCGCAGCCGCGGCCGCCATGTCAGACGGGTCCGATAGCGTCGGGCAAGTTCGCCGCGCAGCAGCAGCGCGAGACCAGCCAGCAGGCCGAGAAGTTGCGCGACGTTGGTCCCCCAGGCGGCACCCGCCATACCCCAGCCGAGTTCGAACATGAAGAACTGGTTGGCAGGTACGTTGGCCACCGTGGTCACTACCGCCACCAGCAGCGTAAGCCGCGACGCGCCGATGCCGTTGAAGAAACTGACCAGACCCCAACTGATGGCGCCAAGAAACGCCCCGGCCACGCGCGGTTCCCAATACGCGACAGCGAGCTCCTGGATGTGCGGGTCAAGCTTGAACGGGGCGAGCAGCGGGCCGCCGGCCACAGCCGCGACGATGAACACCGGCAACGAGAGCAGCGACGCCCAGATCGCGTTCCACAGACACTGCGAGGCGCGTATCCGCCGCCCAGCCCCATCCGCCTGCGAGACGAAGGACTGCGTCGCGAGGCCGACACCACCCAGCACCAGGATGACGCAGGTCATCAGCCAGTAAATGGCAGACATCGCCGCCACCGCATCGGTGGAGAGGCGACCGATGAACCAGAGATCCGTGAGGTTGAGCAAGGCCTGAATGGCGTTGGTCACCATCAGCGGTGCAGCCACGGCGAGCAGCGCGCGCAGATCGATACGCAGACGCCCCGCCCCGTCGCGTCGTGCGACGGGCAAGTCCACCGACCGCTCGCTCATGGCGAATCCGGTCCTTGTTCCTGCCGACCGAACACCGCGCCCAACCAGAGGGCGACTGCGAGCATGAGGGCGCTGACACCGGCGAGTACCCAGGCGACGCCGGCGAGACCCAAGCCCGCCACCGCGGGATAGGCCAGTTGGCTCAGGCTATCGCCGCCGCGCTGCAGCAAGGTGTCGATCAGGCTCTTGCTCTTGAACTTGCTCTCCGGGTTCAGGACCGTAAAGAGCATCTCGCGGGTCGGTTTGAAGAGTCCGTAGTCGATCGCCCGTCGCAGCACTTGGGTAACGAGCAACACCAGGCCGACCGGCGCCAGTGCGAGCCACACCAGCGAGCCGAGCAGCAGCAGCGGCACCAGGCCGAGTGCCGCCTTGATCCCGCCGCGCGAAGCGACCCAGCCAACCACCAGGCCCTGCAGGATGAGCGAGAGCACGTTGACGGCGAGATCGATGCGCGCGAAGAGCGCTGCGCGCTCGGTGAGCGTGGTGTAAGCCGCTTCGACGTATTCGGCCTGTTCCTGATACATGAAGCCGCCGAGCACCTGGCCGCCGATGATGAGTCCCGCAATGGCCAGCAGATAGGGAGAGGTCACGAGCCGCTTGAGATCGTCCACGGCGCGTCCGCCGACGGGGAGCGCGAGGCGCGC
>CAZIRD010000077.1:2272-7522 GCA_964541625.1 uncultured Acidibacter sp. | reverse complement strand
AGCAGGATCAGGCTGCAGGCGATCCAGATGGTCGGACTCGAACCGAGCCGCTCGACGAACAAGGCGTTGAAAGCCGGACCGGCGATGGCGCCCGCGCTGCCGCCCGCAGCGATGTAACCGAACAGCCGTTTGGCCGAGGCGGATCGCCACGCATCGACCATGACGCTCCAGAACACCGAGACGATGAACAGGTTGAGCGAGGTGACGGCGACAAAATAAACCGCCGGCAACAGACGGCTGCCGGGATCGACGAACATGCCGAGCGCGAGCAGCGCGAACAGTCCGGCGACGACACTGTAGATACACGGAAACAGCAGCCGGCGAGGCAGTCGTGCGACCACGAACCAGTAGAGCGGCAGGACCAGCATCATCACGAAGAAAGTGACGAAGAACAGGTTGGCGATCTGGTCGCGCCCGACCTGCAGCGCGAAGGCCTCGCGCAGGCTGCGCAGCATGTAATAGCCGCCGAGCAACAAAAAATATGCGCCGGCGGCGGCGAACAGCGCCCTGCCCTCGCCCGGTGCAACCAGCCAGCGCGAACGCCGGCCGCCGGCCGGCAGGGCCTCGCTCACGGCGAGCGTCCGTCGATCACCACGGATTTTTTGAAGTCGCGACCAACGATGTAACGCACACGACCGATCGGCTCTCCGCTCTTCGGCGTCGCGCTGCCATCGCTGGACACTTTCGCCGAGACTTCGACGGTGTCGTTCGGCGCGAAGGAGAGCCCGGGAACCATGCTGTCGGCCGCGGTGAGTTCCACCGAAACCGGGAACACCGCCGGCAGGCGCTTGACGGCGAGCGGCGGCCCCGGTCGACCCGGAGCACGCACGAACACGAACAGCGTCGATCCGGCCGCCACCTGCTGCGCGAGCGAGGGCTTGATCGATACCGCGACGATGACCCGCGGCTTGTCGCCGGCGGTCGCCGATCGCGCCGCTTCTGTCGCAGCTGCCGTCGCCGTGCCGGCAGCCATTACCGGGCCCGTGGTCGCTTTGGCGCCGCGCAAACGATCGATCTGCTGCTGCAGGATGCCGCGAATATTGTCCGGCGGTCCCAACTGCAGCATCTTTTCGAAGCGCTCGATGGCCAGCGCCGTATCGCCGCGGCGCTGCGCGGAGACAGCAGTGAAAAACAGCGCCTTTTCCGACTGCGGCTCGAGCGCGAGCGCCTGCTCGAACAGGCGCGTCGCCCGCGGGTCGATGGCGCCGTCGGCCTGCATCACCATCGCCTCGGCCATGCCGATGATCGCCTCAGGGTTACGGCTGCCCTCAAGACGATCCGCGCGCTGGTAGGCGCGCAGGGCTAGCGGATACTGGCCGAGCGCTGCATGCGAGCGGCCGAGCATGAGCCAGCCCTGCACGTCATTGGGCTCGCGCTCGAGCCGGCGCGCGAGTTGGCTGACCATGGCGGCCGGGCTGTCTGCAGCGACGGATTCCTCGGGCCAGGTCCATTGACTGGTCGCGAGATAAAGCCCGCCGGCGGTGGCTGAGAGCAACACGGCGGTGACCATTGCGGTGGGACGCGTCGCGCGCTCGCGCCACAACGGTCGCAGCAACCACAGCAGGCTGAGCAGCGTGAGTGCAGCCACCAGTACGACGAAAATGATCACTGTTGAACTCATCAGCCTGCGTCCCGGTCGCGTCGCGTGGAGTCGTCGATCGGATCGGGCATCGAGTCATCCGCGGCGACGAGGGTCGTCCGACGACGGATGATACGCACCGCCACCGCGAGGCCGAGCAGCAGCAGAACGCCCGGCGTCAGCCACAGCCAGGCATTGCGCGCCGAGAACTGCGGACGGAACAGGATGAAGTCGCCGTAACGTTCACGCATGTGCGCACGGATTTCGGCGTCGCTCCGGCCGTCCTCCAGCAACTCGCGGACCTCGCGGCGCAAGTCCCCCGCCAGACCCACCGGCGAGTCGGCGATCGACTGGTTCTGGCACTGCATGCAGCGCAACTCGTGGGAGAGATCACGGTACCGTTGCTGCAGGTCGGGATCGCTGAGCTCGACGGGATCGATGGCCCGCGCGGGCTGTGGCAGCAGCAAAGCACAGGCGATCGCCAGTATCGCTGCGCCACGGAGCAGCGCTACGCCATGGACAAACAAGTGCCAGTTCAGCCGCCGACCCGGTTCGCGCACCTCGCCCGTCCTCACGATCCACTCGCCTTGGACAAGCCCGAGGCCACCGGCGACAAGCGCGCAAGGAATTCGCGACTCCAGACCTCCGGCGTCAGCGGGCCCACGTGACGGTGGACCACCTTGCCCTGCGGATCGACGAGGAAAGTCTCGGGTGCGCCGTACACGCCCCAGTCGATGGCCACGCGGCCATCGCGATCGGCCACCACCACGTCGTAGGGATTGCCGAGCTGCGCGAGCCAATCGAGCGCCGCCGCGTCTTCGTCCTTCCAGTTCAGGCCGATGACCGGGATGACTTCGCTGCGGGCGATCTCGAGCAGCATCTCGTGCTCGTTGCGGCACTCCGGGCACCAGGTCCCCCAGACATTGAGCACGTACCACTTGCCGCGCAAGGAAGCGGCGTCAAACGGCGCCTCGGCGCCGAGAACGGGCAGCGTGAACTGCGGCGCCGGTTTGCCGATGAGCGCCGAGGGAATCACGGTCTTCTCCGGCGCACGCTGGATGCCGATGAACAGCACTGCCACGAGCAAGGCGAATACGCCCGCCGGCAGAAGGAAACGCGTCATGCGGTGGCTGCCCCCGCGGGCTGGTCAGTGCTCGGCGACGCGCCGGCGCTCGCGGGCTCGCCGGCGCTAACGGTCTCGCCAGCGCCCGCTGTCTCGGCGCGACTGCGGTAGCGACGGTCGGAGGCCGCAATCAGGCCGCCGAGCGCCATCAGGAAGGCCGCCAGCCAGACGTAGTTGATCAGCGGGCGAACCTGCGCGCGCACGCTCCAGCGTCCCGCGCCGAGATCCTCGCCGAGCGCGGCAAAGATATCGCGGCCGAGCTGCATGTCGATGCCGGCCTCCGTCATCACCTGGCGCTGCACCCAGTAGTTGCGCTTCTCGGGATGCAGCAGTCCGACCTCGCGGCCGTTTTCGCGCACCACGATCTCGCCGCGCAGCGCGTCGTAGTTCGGTCCCTCGACGGTCTGCAGGCTACGCAGCGAATATTCGAACTCGCCCACCTGGCCGGACTCGCCGACCGCGAGCGCGAGGTCACGCTCGCGGGTGTAGGACTCGACCGCCGTAATGGAGATCACGAACAGGCCGAGCGCCGCGTGCGCGAGTGCCATGCCGACCACGGCGCGACCCATTGACAAGCCTCGACGCAAGCGGTCAACCGGATCGATGAGCGCCGAGAACAGCAACCAGGCACCGAGGGCGAAGCCCACCGGCGTCAGCAGCTTCGCCCCCTCCCAGACACCGAGCACGAGCACCAGCGTCACCAACACGCCGGCGACCAGCGCCTGCAGGATCGCCCGGCGGCGGTCGCCGAGCCTGCCCTTCTTCCAGCCGGCGTGGATGCCGACGGCGGCGAGCGCCAGCAGCGGCAGCATGGGCAGCAGGAACACCGGATCAAAATATTGGCGGCCGACCGAGAGCGTGCCCAGTCCGAGTGCATCGGAGATCAGCGGCGCCATGGTCCCAGCGAGCACCGCGCCAGCGGCGACGACCAGCAGGATATTGTTGAACAACAGAAACGATTCGCGTGCCGTGAACTCGAAACCCGCGGCGCTGCGCAGCAGCGGCGCACGCCAGGCGTAGAGCGTGAGCGCGCCGCCGATGATGATGACTAGGAAAGCAAGGATGAACATGCCGCGGGTCGGATCCGCCGCAAACGAGTGCACCGACACCAGCACGCCGGAGCGCACCAGGAAAGTGCCGAGCAGCGACAACGAGAATGCGAGGATCGCGAGCAGCAGCGTCCAACTCTTGAAGAGCCCGCGCTTTTCGGTCACCGCCAGCGAGTGGATCAAGGCGGTGCCGACCAGCCATGGCATGAACGAAGCGTTCTCCACCGGATCCCAGAACCAGTAGCCGCCCCAGCCGAGTTCGTAGTACGCCCACCAGCTGCCGAGTGCGATACCTACCGACAGGAACGCCCAGGCCACCGTGGTCCACGGACGGGTCCAGCGCGCCCAGGTCTGATCCAGCCGACCCTCGAGCATCGCCGCACAGGCGAAGGCGAAGGCGACCGCAAAGCCGACGTAACCGGCGTAGAGCATCGGCGGATGGGCGGCGAGCGCCGGATCCTGCAGCAGAGGGTTGAGGTCGCGACCATCCGGCGCGGCCGGGTCGAGCCGCATGAACGGGTTGGAGGTGAACAGCGTGAAGGCAAAGAAACCGAGGCTGATGAGACCGAGGACGCCGAGCACGCGCGCGGCGAAGGCCGCGGGCAGGCTGCGCGACAGGGCCGCGACGGCCAGCGTCCAGCAGGCGAGGATCCAGGCCCACAGCAGCAGCGAGCCCTCATGCGCGCCCCACACTGCGGCGATCCGATAGCCAACGGGCAGCGCGGAGTTGGAATTGGCGGCGACGTACTCGACCGAAAAGTCGTTCTGCACGAAGGCCGCAACCAGCACCGCAAGCGACAGCGTGATGGCGAGGAACTGCACCGTGACCGCGGGCCGCACCGTGGCGATCCACGCCGGCACCGCGCGCGCGGGACCGACGAGGCCGAAGAGCGCCTGGCAGAACGACGCCAGCAGGGCCAGCACCAGCGCGTAGTGACCGATTTCAGCAAGCATGACCGCTCAGGTCCTCGGCACGCTGCGCAGGTCCGGGTTCACCGGCATGACGCCACCGTGCTTTTCCTTGATGGCGCGCGCGACTTCGGGAGGCATGTAGTTCTCATCGTGCTTGGCGAGGATCTCGTCAGCGACGAACACGCCGTTCGAGCCGAGTCGACCGTGGGCGACGACGCCCTGATTCTCGCGGAAGAGATCGGGCACGACCCCGGTGTACACCACCTTAACGTCGTGCTTGAAGTCAGTGACCATGAAGCTCATGTCGAGGCTGCCTTGTGCACGCTCGACCGTCCCGGGGCGCACCATGCCGCCGAGCCGGAACCGCTTCTCTATGGGTGCTTCGCCAGCGGCGACCTGCGAAGGGTCGAAAAAGAACATCACGTTCTCGCGGAAGGCGCTGAGCGCCAGCAGCCCGGCGATCGAGACGCCGGCGAGGATGCCGACCACGAGGCTGATTCGACGTTGGCGTGGGGTCATGTCGGCAGATCCTCATCTTGCATGGCCAGACGGCGACGGGCTTCTTCGCGGGCCGTCGCATGCGCCCG
>CAZIRD010000077.1:0-2172 GCA_964541625.1 uncultured Acidibacter sp. | reverse complement strand
GGCATGGACGGCCGCTCCATTTTCATCACCGAAGGCGCCTGGTGGATGGAATTCCACCACTCCACCGAGTAGCGGATGATCGGGATGTTGATCACGCCGACGATCGCCAGCACGGCGCTCGCGCGATCAGCGCGGCCGAGATCGTCGATCCCCGAACGCAGACCCATGTAGCCAAGGTAGAGAAAAAGCAGGATCAGCTGGGCAGTCAGGCGCGGATCCCAGACCCAGTAAGTGCCCCACATGGGCTTGCCCCAAAGCATGCCGGTCAGCAGCGAGACAGCCGTGAACCAGGCGCCGACCCCGGCGCAACTCGCCGCGACCGCGTGGGCGACCTTCATCCGCCATATGAGGCCGACTGCGGCCGCACTCGCCATCACGCCGTAGATCATCACCGACAGCCAGGCCGACGGTGCGTGCACATAAATGATTCGGAAGCCATCGCCCTGCTGGTAATCCGGCGGCGCGAGCACGAGCCCGGCGTAGAGCGCGGCGACGATCAGCAGGCCGGCGGGCCAGGCGAACCACGGCGTCAGTCGCCCCGCGAGGCGATAGATGTGCGGCGGTGAGCCGAGCCGATGAAACCAGGTCCAATTCATGTCGTCGCCGTCACTCCAGACCGATACGCACCGCGGCAGCCGTCGCCAGCGGCGCGAGGGTCAACGCCAGCATCGCCAGCGAGCCGAGCAGGTACAGTGGCCCTGTCAGACTTTCGCCGGCGATGGCGAGTTCCGTGGCCCGCGCACCGAATACCAGCACCGGCACCGCCAGCGGCAGGGTGAGCAAAGACAGCAGCACGCCGCCGCGGCGCACCGCGAGCGTCAGACCCGCACCGACGGCGCCGATCAGGCTCAAGGTGATGCTGCCAAGCGCCAAGGCGGAGAGTATGCCGGGCATCGCGCCCGGCGGCACCCCCAGAGCGATGCCCAGCAGCGGCGCCATCAGCGTCAACGGCATGCCGGTGAGCAGCCAGTGTGCGAACGTCTTGGCTGCGACCAGCGCACCGAGCGGCTGTCCGCAGATCGACAACTGCTCGAGCGTGCCGTCAGCGGCATCCTCGCGAAACAGTGATTCCAGCGCGAGCATCGAGGCGAGCAGCGCGCCGACCCAGAGCACGCCGGGGGCGATCGCCCGCAGCTTGCCGAGTTCCGGGGTGTAGCCAAGCGGGAACAGCAGCGTCACCACGGCAAAGAATGCCAACGGCTGCACCAGCTGACCGGGTCGGCGGACGGCGAGCCGCAGGTCGCGCAGCAGCACCTGCGATGCCGCCGCAAGTACGGGAGCCTGCTCTGCAGTCCGTCCCGAACTCATGCGGCACCCTCTTCGCCCGCGCGCGAACGGGCGTCGCGGGCGCCGAGTTCGAGGCCAAAGCGAATATCGGCGGCGAGACCAAGATCCTGATGGGTTGCGGCGATCACGAGTCCACCGCCAGCCAGTTGCTCGGCGATCAGCGAATGGATCAGCGACTGGCCCGCGCCATCGAGATTGGTGGTCGGTTCGTCCAGCAGCCAGACCTCCACGGCGGCGAGATACAGGGCAGCAAGCGCGATGCGTCGCCGCTGGCCCGCCGACAGCGTGCGCACCGGGCGGTCAGCGAAGCGTTGCGCACCGACCCGCTCGATGGCCGCCCGCAAGCCGGCATCGTCAACCCGGCGCCGCAGACCAACGGCAAAGCGCAGGTTCTCCGTGCCGCTCAGGTCGGCCTTCAACGGCGCGTCATGACCGAGATAGCCGATGGCGCGCAGGTAGTCGGGGTCTCGCGGTGTCACTGTTCGACCCCGCCAGTCGAGCTCCAGCGATTCCGCCTCGAGCAGGCCCGCCAACACCCGCAGCAGGGTGGTCTTGCCGGCGCCGTTGACGCCGGTGACCTGCAGGCAGGTACCGCCCTGCACAGCGAACGACAGGCCCTGCAGCAAGTGCCGCTCGCCGCGAAAAACGTGTAAATTTTTTACTGACAGGTCAGGCATTTACCGGGTTTATCTCGACGGAACCGCATGCGCTGCGCCCCCGCCCATCCCTGTCACTGGTCGCCGCGTTGCAAGCCTAGCACAGGGGCCCCGCGGGCAGGCTCCGCTTAGCCGGCGATCGCCTACACTTGCCGTCGGCAGCCCCGGTGGCGAAATCCGGTAGACGCAGCAGACTTAAAATCTGCTGGCCGCAAGGCCGTGCCGGTTC
>CAZIRD010000076.1:0-14055 GCA_964541625.1 uncultured Acidibacter sp. | reverse complement strand
GGCAGCAAAGGTATCGTCGCCTCCACCGCCGGCATCGGCGTGCTGCTGCAGCAGGGCATCGGCGACACCATCCGCGTCTCGCTCACCCCTGAACCGGGCGGCGATCGCACCCAGGAAGTCGTCGTCGCCCAGGAAATCCTGCAGACGATGGGTCTGCGCTCCTTCGTGCCCATGGTCATCGCCTGCCCGGGCTGCGGTCGCACCACGAGCACCTACTTCCAGGAACTCGCCAAGTCCATCCAGAGCCACATCCGTCATCGCATGCCGGAGTGGCGCAGGCTCCATGAAGGCGTCGAGATGATGAACGTCGCCGTGATGGGCTGCGTGGTCAATGGCCCGGGCGAGAGCAAGCACGCCAACATCGGCATCAGCCTGCCTGGTACCGGCGAGCGGCCGGTGGCGCCCGTCTACGAAGATGGCGAGAAGACCGTGACGCTCAAGGGCGAGCGGATCGCCGAAGAATTCCAGCAGCTGGTCGAAGCCTACGTCGCCCGCCGCTACCCGCTGCGCAGTACTGGCTCGACCGCCGCACAAACCTGAACCGACAATCCGCCTTCCATGGAGTCTTCACGATGAGCAGCACGCTGACCGAAAAGAAATGCCTGCCGTGCGAGGGCGGTGTACCGCCGTTGTCGCGGCAAGAGTGCGAGCGCCTGCTCGCCGACCTCGCGCCGGACTGGCGACTGTCGCCCGACGGGCGGGAATTGCAGCGCGACTGGTCCTTCAAGGACTTCCACCGCACCATGGGTTTCGTCAACGCCATCGCCTACCTCGCCAACAGCGAAGACCATCACCCGGATTTGGCGATCGGCTACGGCTACTGCCGCCTGCGCTACAGCACGCACGCAGTCGGCGGACTCACCGAAAACGATTTCATCTGCGCGGCAAAGATCGACCGGCTGGGCTGACACCGCGGGCCACCTGCGGCAGACCACCGGCGAGTCCGAGGGCGCGCTCGGCGAACGGTCGGCGCAGCAGCGCGCTGCGACCAACCACCCCAACGCCCCGCGCTGCCCAATCGGCGACCCGCTCGCCGCCGAAGGCGAGAAAGCGGTTGAAGAGGTCCATCGCCAGACTCATCGCTTCGTTGTCGCTCTTGCGCCAACGTTCATAGCGACGCAGCACCCGCAGGGCGCCAGGGTCCTCGCGCTCAGCTGCGGCAGCGTCGAGCAGTTCGGCGAGCGCTGCGGCATCGAGCAGACCGAGGTTCACGCCCTGCCCAGCCAGCGGGTGCACCGTATGCGCGGCGTCGCCGACGAGTGCGCAGCGTTCGCTGGCATAGCGCGGCGCATTGACACGCCGTAATCCGAAACTGCGCCGCTCGCTGGCCAAGCGCAGTTCACCGAGTACCCCGGCGCTGGCCGCCGTGAGTTCAACGGCGAACCGCTCGGCGTCGGCGTCGAGGAGTTCCAGCGCACGCGGCCGGGGCAGCGACCAGACGATCGAACTCTGCCCGTTTGCGAGCGGCAGCAATGCCAGCGTGCCCTCACCCAGAAAGCGCTGCCAGGCGGTACGCTCGTGGGGACGTTCGCTGCTGACGTTGGCGACGATGCCAAGCTGACCGTAGTCCTGCGTCTCGACCGCGAAGCCGGCTGCGCGGCGCACCACCGAACGGCCGCCGTCCGCGCCGACCACCAGCCGCGCCGCGCACGGTCCCGCGGACGTCTCGAGCACGGCCGCATCGGCCTCGAAGCGGATGTCGCCGACTGTCGCCACCCGCAGTTCGCCACCACCGGCGCGGAATGCCGACAGGGCCGCAGCCTGCAACGTGTCATTACCGACGATACAACCGAGATCAGGCTCGCCGAGCTCCGCTGCATCGAAGGTCAGCGAACCCTCGTCGCGCGGCGCGCCATCACGCAGCCACACGTGCATGCGCTCATAGGGACTGAGCACACCCGGCACATTCCGCAGCGCTTCCCACGCGTCGGCGGCGCGCAGGATGCGCTCACTCGCGCGCGACAGGGCAAACACCCGCAGATCCACGGTGGCCGCAGTGCCCGGCAAGTCGCGCTCGAGCAGGAGCACGCGACGTCGTCCCGCAACGCCGTGTACCAGCAGCGCGCCGAGCGCGGCGCCGACGGGACCGCCGCCGACGATGGCGACATCGAACGCCTGCGCATCGCTCACGGCATGACCCCGAGCCCGCGTCCGAGACGCGGCGTACGACCGGCGAATCCCCAGCTCAAGCGCGACAGCGCCTGCTTGGCCGTCGGCGACAAGTCGAACAGCAGCAGGCCAAGGTCGCGCAGGGTGGGCACGCCCGGACGTTCGTCACCGAACAATTTGACCAGACCATCGGTGAAGCGGGTCACGCCGTCACGATCGACTTGCCGGCGCGCGGCAAACTCCGCGAGCACAGCTGCCGCGCCGATGTCGGCATCGCGACCCTCGCGGACCACCACCTCCGCCAGTACTTCGGCGAGTGTCGCCGCATCGCGCAGGCCGAGATTGAACCCCTGCCCCGCGACCGGATGCAGCCCCTGCGCGGCGTTGCCGATCAGTGCGACCCGTCGGCCGACGATGGTCTGCGCACGGGTCAAACGCAAGGGGTACGCGCTGCGCTTACCCACGTCCAGCAGACGCCCCAGACGCCAACCGAAAGCCGACTGCAGCGCGGCGAGGTATTCCCGGTCGCCGAGTTCGAGCACGCGCGCCGCCGCGTCGGGCGCGAGCGTCCAGACCACGCCATACGCTCCATCGTGCAACGGCAGTACCGCGAAAGGGCCACTGCGCGTGAAGCGCTCGAAGGCCGTGCCATCGGCTGCGCGCGAGGCCCGCACATGGGCAATCACCGCCACCTGCCGATAATCCTCGACCTCGGCGCCGAGACCGGCCGCCTCGCGCACCCGGGACTGCGCGCCGTCGGCCGCCACCACGAGGCGCGCTCGCCATGGTCGCTGCGCGGGCTCGGTACGGATCTCCACCGCATGTTCACCTGCAGTGACCGCAGTACAGCGCGCAGGCATGCGCAGATCCAGTCCCCGCACGGCAGCAAGCAGACCGTGCAGGGCCTCGCCGAGCACCCGATTGGTGACCACGTAACCGAATGCATCGATACCGTGATCGCTGGCCTCCAGCCTGGCGAAGCCGAAGCGGCCGGCGTCGGATACATGGATGCGCCGGATTGCCGCCGCGCGCGGCGCCACCTGCGACCAGACACCGAGTGCCTCGAAGCTGCGCCGCGTGCCATTGCCGAGCGCCGTGGTCCGATCGTCAAAACTCGGTTGTGCCGCCGCAGCCGGCGACACACCCTCGACCAGACCAACCCGAAGACCGGTCGGTGCCAGCGCGAGTGCCAGACTCGCACCGACGAGTCCGCCGCCGACGATGGCGACATCGACCTCGACAGCCGCCTCGGTCACGTCGCCATCACCGCTTCGATCGCCGCCGGATCTTTCGGCACGCCGTGGGTCAGCACCTCGTGGCCATCGCGGGTCACGAGCACATCGTCCTCGATGCGGATGCCGACATTACGGAACTCCGGCGGAATGCCGCGGGTGGCGGGTGGTATGTACAGCCCGGGCTCGATGGTCAGCACCATACCCGGTTCGAGTTGCCGCCAAGCGTCGCCGATCTTGTAGTCGCCGACGTCGTGGACGTCCATGCCGAGCCAGTGACCGGTGCGATGCATGTAAAAGCGCCGATACGCCATGGACTTGATCAGCGTCGGCACCCGGCCCTTCAAGAGACCAAGCTTGACCATGCCGGCAGTCAGCACCTGCACGGCGACTTCATGCGGCCGATTCCAGTCGTTCCCCGGCCGGACCGCATCGATGGCCGCGAGATTGGCCTCCAGCACCACCTCGTAGGCCGCACGCTGCGCCGGCGAGAAGCGACCGCTGACCGGAAAAGTGCGGGTGATATCCGAGGCGTAGCACTCGTACTCGCAGCCGGCGTCGATCAGCACCAGATCGCCGGCACGCAGCATCGAGGCGTTCTCGCGATAGTGCAGGATGCAGCCGTTCGCGCCGCCACCGACGATCGGCAGGTAAGAGATGTCTGCCCGCGCACGCTGGAACTCATGCTGCATCTCGGCCGCGAGTTCGTACTCGTAGACGCCAGGCTGGCAATAGCGCATTGCCCGCAGATGCGCCCGCGCGGCAATCCGCGCGGACTCACGCATCTGCTCGAGTTCCCCGCGGCTCTTGAAGAGGCGCTGCTCGTGCAGCACATGTTCGAGCGCGACCATCTCATGTGGTGCGTGCCTGCCCTGCTTGGCCTCGGCACGCAGGCCGTTCACCCAGCCGACGACGCGCTGGTCGAACTCGCGATTGACACCCACCGTGTAGAAGATCTTCGCCCGGCCTTCCATCAGACCCGGCAGGATCTCGTCGATATCGCCGATCGGAAAGGCATCGTCGGCACCGTACTCGCGACGCGCGCCGACCGGTCCGGCGCGACGTCCATCCCAGGTCTCGCGCTGCGGATCGCGATCGCGGACGAACAACAGATACTCGCCCTGCGCGCGCCCCGGAACCAGCACAACCACCGCCTCGGGCTCGGGAAAGCCGCTGAGGTAATGGAAGTTGCTGTCCTGGCGGTACGCGTACTCGACGTCGTTGTTGCGCATGCGCACGGGCGCTGCCGGCACCACCGCGATCGCGTCGCGGCCCATCGTCTTCATGAGTTGCCGCCGACGACGGGCGTACTCGTCGCGGGCAATCCGCGGCGGCGCAGCCGCGGGCTGCGGCTTAGTGGATCGAGACCGGGTTGCCATGATCATCCTGCGGCGGGCGCTCGTCCTCGTCCTCGGCAGACAACCCGCCGCGATCGGTGGTGGCTGCTGCCTGCCGCGTGCGGAACCGTGCGAGCTCCTCGTGCAGCAATTGCACGCCGACCCGCACGAATTCAACGAGTTCGGCATAGGCCTGTTCGTTTTCCTCCGGCGAATCGCCCTCATCGACTTCGATCTGCGTCATCGCGGAAATATCGCGGACGATCTCGCCGATCTCCTCAGGCAGCTGGTCAACGTCGGGAATGGGGTTGGCGCCGAGGCCGTAGAGAAAGCCCTGGCACCACTGCCCGAGTGCCGTCACCCGGATCGCCATCGCCTCGTCATCGCCCGGCAGCAGCAGATGAAATTCGAGCTGCCCCGAGCGCAGGGCATGCTGCGTCCACTCGAATACCGCATGCATCGGCGCCTCGGCCGCCCCGGCAACTCCCTCCGGGAAGACCTCGCGCAACCAGTCCTGCAGGGTGAACGCATCGCCCGAACACAGCGCGCCGCTCAGCGTGCCATGTGCCTCGGCGAGGTCGGTGAGTGAGCGGGAATCGGCCAATTGCCGTTCGAGCTGGCGGAAATCGGGTGTAGACACCCTGGGATTATGCCAAAGCAACCGTGGTTGAACGGCACCGGAACGCAAAAAGCCCGGACGCTCGCATTGATCGGCCCGGCCGGCACCCTATAATTTTGCCATGAACGACAAAGTCGGCGAGCGAACGGGACTCGAGGCGGAAATCCGCCGCCTTGAGAAGCAGGTGGACGATCTGCTCGGCGTGCTGGGTGCGCTGCGCGAGGAGAACCGCGCCCTGCGCCAGCGGCAGGACAGTCTCTCCACCGAACGAGCAAGCCTGATGCAGCGCAACGAACAGGTGCGCACGCGCGTCGAAGCAATGATCGGGCGCTTGAAGACCCTGGAGCACGGCACATGAACTCCGGCGAACGGGACGCCGCCCGCGTCAGCATCCGCATCCTCGAGAAGGAATACCTGATCGCCTGCCCGCACGAGGAGCGTTCGGCGCTGCTCGATGCCGCCGAATTCCTCAACGTCAAAATGCGCGAGATCCGCGACAGCGGCAAGGTGGTTGGCCTCGATCGCGTCGCGGTCATGGCAGCGCTCAATCTCGCCAACGACCTGCTCAAGATGCAGGACAAGGAGCGCCGCGCCGAAGTCGAGAATGGCAACCGCGTCCGCGCGCTCCGCGAACGCATCGATGCGGCAGTCAATCGCAGCCAGCAACTCGACCTCTGATCGACTCGCCGTCGTGCTCGCGGGCAGGCGCATGTTCCCGCAAAGCCCGCTGGTGTAGAGTGTCGGGGCGTCGCCTGCGGTGTTCGATAGTGGATCGGGTTACCTCTCGACCCTAAGTTGGAACGCCCCGGGGCATCAGGGCTTGCTGTCAGCACTGTGCATGTCCGCCCTCGAGCGGAAAGCCTTACCTGACGTAGTCCGCCCCACTTGTTGCTCTGTGTCGAGAGCAACGGTTCACGCCGGCACAGGCGGGTGGCGCTCTTATCTTTCCACGCGAGGGGCTTTCGCTGGTTTCCGACCGCCGCTCACTGCGCAAGGCCCTGCGTGCGGCGCGCGCGGCAATCCCCGCGCCGCAGCGCGCCGCCGCCGCCAAGCGCATCGCCGCCTGCATCGCTCGCCGCGGCTGGCTTGCCCCGGGTCGTCGCGTTGCGCTGTATGCCGCGCTGCCGCAGGAAATGGACACCGCGCCGCTGCTCGCGCTCGCCCTCGGCCGCCGCTGCGCGGTGTTCCTGCCGCGCATCCTCGACTACCGCCATCGACGGATGGCGTTCGTGCCGCCGGGACCGCGGCAGCAGCTCAATCGCTACGGTATCGCCGAATTCACCGGCAACCATCGCAATGCACCGTGGACCATGCAGATCGTGTTCCTGCCGCTGGTCGGTTTCGATACACGCGGCAACCGCCTCGGCATGGGCGCCGGGTTCTACGATCGGGCGCTTGCCTTCAGACGCCGCCGACGTCACTGGCGCGGTCCCCTGCTGGTCGGCATCGCACACTCCAGTCAGCAGACCCCGCTGATCGAACCACTAGCTACCGACATTCCCCTCGATGCCGTCGTCACCGAACGCGGCATCCATGTTTTCCGCGGAGATTCCCCATGAACCACTGGCTGATGAAGACCGAGCCGTCGACCTTCGGCATCGATGACCTTGCCAGCGCACCGAAGCGCAGCACCTGCTGGGACGGGGTGCGTAACTACCAGGTGCGCAACATGCTGCGCGACCAGTTCCGCATCGGTGACCTGGCGTTCATGTACCACTCGAGTTGCGACGTGCCCGGCATCGTCGGCGTGATGAAGGTGACGAGCACCGGCTATCCGGACCCGACCGCACAGGATCCACGGCATGCGAACTTCGACCCTGCGGCGAATGCAGCAGAGCCGCGCTGGTACATGGTCGATGTGAAGCTGGAACAGCGTTTTTCCCGGGTGATTTCGCTCGATGAGCTGCGTGCGCACGCCGCAGGCAAGCTGCGCGAACTGCTGATCCTCAAGCGCGGCAATCGTCTGTCGATCACTCCGGTCAGCGAAGCGGAGTGGCGATTCATCATGTCGCTCGCGGCGCGTTGAGCACGCACCACCATCGAACGATGATGAACATCGAGTGCGTGCGGGCAAACACAAGTCGGAAGATTTCGAAAGACCCAGTTGCTTGTTTTTTGTTTACGCGTGTATATACTCGCCCTCGGACTAACCCGTAACTGGAGAAATACCATGGCTAAGGCCAAGAAGAAGGCGAAGAAGAAAGCCGCCAAGAAGAAGTAAGATTCCTCGTGAATCTTCGGCGGGCAGGACCTAAATCCCACCCGCCGTCTTCTCGAAAGCAAGAAGGTGCCCGCGAAAGCGGGCATCTTCGTTTCAGGCTGAGGAAAAGCCTGTTTTCCCGGAGAAAATACGATGAGCGATGCGGTTGACGGCAAGCTGGCGGCGGCGCGCGCGGCGCTGCGATTCATCGAGGACGACTCGATCATCGGCGTCGGCACGGGCTCGACGGTCAACCACTTCATCGATGAACTCGCGCGCTGGTCCGGCCGCTTGCGTGGTGCGGTGTCGAGTTCCGAGGCGAGCAGCGCGCGACTGCGCGCCGCCGGCATCGAGGTACTCGACCTCAACCGCACCGGTGATCTCGAACTCTATGTCGACGGCGCCGACGAGACCGATCGGCATCGACGCCTCATCAAGGGCGGAGGCGGCGCACTCACCCGCGAGAAGATCGTGGCCGCGGCGTCGCGGCGTTTCGTATGCATCGTCGACGAATCCAAGGTCGTCGATGTCCTCGGCCGGTTTCCGCTGCCCGTCGAGGTGATCCCGATGGCGCGTTCCTACGTCGCGCGCCAACTCGTCAAACTCGGCGGCCAGCCTGTCTGGCGCGAAAACGTCACTACCGACAACGGCAACCAGATCCTCGATGTGCACGGACTGCGCATCCTCGATCCACCGGCGCTCGAGTCGACGATCACGGCGATTGCCGGGGTAGTCACGGTCGGACTCTTCGCACGTCGGGCGGCCGATGTGGTGCTGGTGGGCGGCAGCACCGGGGTACGCCAGCTCGACTGACGCGCCGCGGGATCGAAACAGCAAGGCCCGCATTGCTGCGGGATACCAAAAAGAAAGAAAGCCCGCATTGCTGCGGGGCACCAAAAAAGAAGGCCCGCATTGCTGCGGGCCTTGGTTTTGGCTGGGGGACTAGGATTCGAACCTAGGTAAACGGAGTCAGAGTCCGTTGTCCTACCGCTAGACGATCCCCCAATAACCGGTGGCCGTATCGGCAGTCCGTATGGCCGAATGGATCAGCGCTTGGAGTACTGCGGACCGCGGCGTGCCTTGCGACGGCCGACCTTCTTGCGCTCCACCTCGCGAGCGTCGCGGGTAACGAACCCGGCGACACGCAACGGACGGCGCAGGGTCTCGTCGTACTCGATCAGCGCGCGGGTGATGCCCTGGCGAATGGCGCCCGCCTGTCCGGTGATGCCGCCGCCGGCGACCGTGACGTCGACGTCGAAACGACCTACCAGCTCGGTGAGCTCGAGCGGCTGGCGGACGATCATGCGACCCGTCTCACGCCCGAAGAAATTCTCGATCGAGCGGGCGTTGATGGTGATCTTGCCGGTACCCGGCTTGAGGTATACGCGGGCGGTGGAAGTCTTGCGCCGGCCGGTACCGTAGTTCGTGGAAGGCATCTTGATCTGTTTCCTGCTGGGTCTTGCGGACTAGGGGCGCTCAGATGTTGAGCGGTTTCGGCTGCTGCGCCGAGTGCGGGTGATTGTCCCCGGCGAATACGTGCAGCTTGCGGTACATCCGACGACCGAGCACGGTCTTCGGCAGCATGCCCTTGACCGCGATCTGGATCACCCGCTCCGGGTGCTCCTTGAGGAGCTTGCCGAGGGCGATCGACTTGATGCCGCCGATGGCGCCGGTGTGGTGATAGTAGATCTTGTCGGTCATCTTGGCGCCTGTGACCCGCACCTGCTCGGCATTGACCACCACGATGTGATCGCCCATGTCGACATGCGGGCTGTAGTCGGCCTTGTGCTTGCCCTTGAGGCGCAGCGCAATCTCGGAGGCGAGGCGCCCGAGGGTCTTGCCCTTGGCATCCACCACGAACCAGTCGCCGCGAACCGTCGCGGGCTTTGCAAACACCGTACTCATCTTATGAAGTCTCCGCCCGCCGCCTACCCCCGGGGGGGGAGGGAGGGCACCGCGAGTGCCGAAAAAGGCGCGAGAGTGTACTGAAGGCGCCGGTTGTTTGCAAAACCCCCCTCCCCCGGACGGCCACACTGCCGATAAACCCCCTGTCGGCGAGCCGGAGACCGGCGCTATCGGTCGGCCACCCCCCTCCCCTGGTGTCCCGACGAAAACTGAAGAGGGAACTGGTTCACGGAACCTAAAGTTGTTGCCTCTCGGGCCGTAATAATGGGGGCATGAGACAAGAAACCCCCATCGACAGCCTGCTCGTCAACGTGGATCGCGCCCTGCGGTCCGTGTTTGCGACCCCGGCGGCGGCCCGGCCCATCCCCAGGCCCTTCCCCACCGTGGCAGCAGGCGATGAAGCCCTGACTGCGGCGGACAAGCGCGCCGCAGCCAGCCTCATGCGCGTGAACCACGCCGGCGAAGTTGCCGCCCAAGCCCTCTACCACGGGCAAGCGGCCTTCGCACGGCGACCTGAAGTGCGCGACATGCTGTTGCAGGCCGCCCGCGAGGAGGCTGATCACCTCGCCTGGTGCGACCAGCGACTGCGCGAACTCGACTCGCGGCCCAGCCTGCTCGGCCCGCTGTGGTACGCCGGATCGTTCGCGATCGGCGCGGCCGCTGCCGTCGCCGGCGATGCCGTCAGCCTCGGTTTCGTCAGCGAGACCGAGCGCCAGGTCGAAGGACACATCGACTCGCATCTCGACAAGTTGCCGCCCGCCGATGAGCGCAGCCGCGCTGTCCTCGAGCAGATGCGCAGCGACGAGATGGCCCATGGCGCCGCAGCCCGCGAAGCGGGTGGCGTCGAACTTCCGAAACCCGTGCAAACCGCGATGCGCGCTACCGCGCGCGTCATGACGACGACAAGTTACTGGCTCTGATCATCAACGAGGTTCCACCGATGACCCCCAACACGAAGACGCGTGTCCTGGCGACGCCCATGCAGCGCTTCCTCGAGCAATGCCCGCGCAAGGTCGTTCCTTCGCGTACCGTGCTCGTACGCTCGGGGGAGGCGCCGGATGCGCTTTACTACGTGCTGTCCGGTTCGGTGGAAGTGTTGATCGAGGACGAGCACGGCAAGGAACTGGTGCTCGCCTACCTCGGCCGCGGTGAATTCTTCGGCGAGATGGGTCTGCTCGAGGCCACACCGGGACGCGGCGCCTACGTCCGTGCCCGCGGCCGTACCGAGATCGCCGAGATGGCCTACGCGCGCTTCCGCCAGGTGGCGATCAGCGACCCGGTGCTCGCGCTCGAACTCGCGGCACAGCTCGCATCGCGGCTCGAGCGGGCGACGCGCAAGCTGCGTGACCTCGCCTTCACCGACGTCAGCGGCCGCATCATGCAGGCGCTCGGCGAACTCTGCGAACAGCCGGATGCCCTCACGCATCCGGAAGGCATGCAGATCAGGGTTTCACGACAGGATCTGTCGCGCCTGGTCGGCTGCTCGCGGGAGATGGCGGGCCGCGTGCTGCGCACGCTGGAGGAAGAGGGCAAATTGCGCGCGCACGGCAAGACCATCGTCATGCTGGGCGTGCGACCAGCCCGGCTGCAGAACCTGCAGCAGGGCTTTCAGAACCCGGCCGCCGCAGCCTCGCGCATGGAGCGGATCGTCGCCGCGTAGTCGGTGCTGCCGAAAATGGCCGAGCCGGCAACGAAGGTGTCGGCGCCGGCAGCGGCCGCGGCGCCGATGTTGTCGGCCTTGATGCCACCATCGACCTCGAGCCGCACCTCGCGACCCGAACGGTCGATGCGTTGACGAACCGCCCGCAGCTTGTCGAGGGTTGCGGGGATGAACTTCTGCCCGCCAAAACCGGGATTCACCGACATCAACAGCACCATGTCGATGCCGTGCAGCGTGTGATCCAGCCAGGCTAGCGGCGTGGCGGGATTGAGCACAAGACCGGGCCGGCAGCCCTGCTCGCGAATCAGCGCGATCGTCCGATCGACGTGGTCTGAAGCCTCGGGATGGAAGGTGATCCAGGTCGCACCGGCACGGGCGAAGTCGCTCACCAGCCGATCCACCGGACGCACCATCAGGTGCACGTCGATCGCAGCCGTGATGCCGTGCTTGCGCAGCGCCTCGCACACCAGCGGGCCGACCGTCAGGTTCGGCACGTAGTGGTTGTCCATCACGTCGAAGTGGATGAGGTCGGCGCCGGCCTCAAGCACCGCCTCGACCTCGGCGCCCAGCCGGGCGAAGTCGGCAGCGAGGATGGAAGGCGCGATCCAGTGTCCGGCACGGCGTTCGGTCACGCTTTCTCTCCCCGCGATTCGCGGATGATGTTGAAGGCTTCGATGATGAGCTGGGTCTGCTGCTGGGCATGCGCCAGCATCGACTCCGGCAAGCCGTTGGCCTTGAGTTTGTCGGGATGGTGGCGCGAGAGCTGTCGCCGATAGGCTTTGGTGATCTCGGGCATGCGCGCACCGGGCAGCACATCCAGCACCTGATACGCCTCCTGCAACGACATGCGCGCTCCGGACTGGGACGGACCGCGATTGTTCGCGTTGCTGCGCTGCTCGCCGGTACCGGTCCGGCCGCGCCGTGAGTGACCGGCGCGTCCGCTGCGGGTTTCACTGCCGCCCGCGCGCGCGCTGCCCCGTTCACCAGCACGTTCGCCCGTACGCTCGCCCTTGCGTTCGCCGGGTCGCGGGCCGCGATTTGCCGCCGGGTCTACACCGGGCCCGGCGCCGGTCTGCGATCGGCGGGCGGAGCGGTGCGTGTCCTCCGCGGGTCGATTCCAGTCGGCCGCATCGCCGCGATTGCCGCGCGCGCGATAACGGATGCGCAGGACATTCTCGAGTTGCGCGAACTCCAGCCCGCCGACGCCAAGCACTGCCGCGATGCGGGTCAGCATGGGTCGCGCCGGACCACGCAGATCGGAACCGCCGATGGCTGCACGCATCTGGATTTCGAGGAAATTGCGCAGCAGGTCGGGCCGACCCGCGCAGACGCGGCGCAGCGACAGCACCTCGCGCTCGACGTCGTAGCGCTCGCTCTTGCCGGCGTTGTAGTTGTCGATCGCCCGGGCTACCTGCGGCTCATCGAACGCGAAGTCGGCCATGATCGAGCGCGCTGCGCGAATGTCGTCCTCGGAAATCCGGCCGTCACTCTTCGCGACGTGCCCCATCACCTCGAAGGTGGTCTTGAAGAATCGCGCTGACACCGCCTCGGGATTGCCGACCGCAGGACCGTCCTCGCCGTCCTCCGCAGCTGCGCCGGCCGCGGCAGCGACGCGCGGATCGGTGTCCTCGACGTGATAAACCGTGCTCGACGCGCCGGGCTTGCGGGCGGCAGGCGGCGGCGCACTTTGCGGAGTCTTGCGCGCGGACTCGCCATTGCGGCGCGCGCCGCGACGCGTCTCGGCGAGCTTGTCGTCGAGCAGATGCCCCGCAAGCACGCCCAGCGCCGCCCCGACCGGGCCGCCCACAAGGAGCCCCACGGCGCCGCCCACGAGTTTCCCGCCCCAATCCATGCTGCAATACTAGCAACCCCCGGCAGCCAGCCGGAAACAGCGGGAACCCCAAGGTGAACGATATCCCTACGGTGCACACCACGGCGCTGCGGCATCTGCGCCGCCTGCACACGGGCAAAGTGCGCGACATCTATGAGGTCGACGCCGAGCACATGCTGATCGTGACCACCGACCGGTTGTCGGCGTTCGATGTGGTGCTGCCCGACCCGATTCCCCAAAAGGGCCGGGTCCTCACGGAGATCTCCGATTTCTGGTTCCGGCAGACGGCCGGCATCGTGCCGAACCAGCTCTCCGACCGCAGCCTTGAACCACTGCCACTCGACGCCGACGAGCGCGCCATGCTGGCCGGGCGGGCGGTGGTGGTGCGCCGGCTCCGGGCGCTGCCCGTCGAAGCCGTGGTTCGCGGCTATCTCATCGGCTCGGGCTGGAAGGACTACCAGCGCAGCGGCGGTGTCTGCGGCATCGCGCTGCCGTCAGGCCTGCAACTCGCCGAGCAGCTGCCGCAACCCCTCTTCACGCCAGCCAGCAAAGCGCCCGCCGGACAGCATGACGAGAACATCAGCTTCGCCGACGTCGAGGTACTGCTCGGCACCGCACTGGCCGTCAAAGTGCGCGACACCTCGCTGGCCCTGTACGGCTTCGCCGCAGCGCATGCCCGTGCGCGCGGCATCATCATTGCCGATACCAAGTTCGAGTTCGGTCTCGATGCCGAAGACCGGCTGGTGCTGATCGACGAGGTGCTGACCCCCGACTCGTCACGATTCTGGCCGGCGGACACGTATCGGGTGGGAATCAGTCCGCCGTCCTTCGACAAGCAGTTCGTGCGTGACTATCTGGAGACGCTAGCCTGGAACAAACAGGCGCCCGCGCCGCGCCTGCCGGCCGAGATCATCGCCAAGACCACCGAGAAATATCTGGAGGCCCTGACCCGCCTCACCGCAGCGGCTGACTGAGATCGCCGGTAGCCCCGGTCTCACTCGCCGGCGATCGTGAAGCCCTCGACCAGCACCGAGCCGCAGCGGATGCCACCGCGCACGTCGATGTCGGTGCCGATCGCCACCAGGTTGCGGTAGAGATCGCGCAGATTGCCGGCGATGGTGATCTCATGAACCGGGTAGGCGATTTCGCCACCCTCCACCCA
>CAZIRD010000075.1:12926-14115 GCA_964541625.1 uncultured Acidibacter sp. | reverse complement strand
ACCGCGGTGGCCCATTTCGGCAGGCTGCTGACGCCGGCGGCGAAAGCTGCCGGCCCCATGATGGCCACCTCGGTAGGCTCCAGCGCCTTGGCACTGGCCGTGCGCGACTGGCCGGTGAGAATGGTCATGGTGCCGAGGACATTGCCAGGACCGAACTCGGCCAGCGGAACCTCGTTCGCGCCGCGCTTGCGGAACACAAGAACCTTGCCGCTGAGGATGACGTACAGGCCGCCACCCTGGTCACCCTCGGCGAACAGCATTTCGCCCGGCTTGTAACGTTCCTTGTCGCGCGGAGTGCTCATACCTTGCCGTGTTGTCGCCCCTGTGCGAGACAACTATAAACCAAGACTGCCAAAAGCCGAGTGCCCCGCCCGCTCAGCCTGCCCTGCGGGCAGCAATCCAGCGGTTGACGGCGTCCTCGAGAATATCGAGCGGCATGCCGCCATTCATCAGCAGGACCTCATGGAAGCCGCGGATATCAAACCGCTGGCCGAGCTCGCGCTCAGCGCGTTCCCGCATGCGCAGGATGGCGAGCTGACCGACCTTGTAGCTGGTCGCCTGCCCGGGCCAGACGACATAGCGTTCGATCTCGCGCGTGACCTCGGCCTCGGTCATGCCCGTGTTCTCGATCATGTAGGCGATCGCCTGCTCGCGCGACCAGCGTTTCGCGTGCATGCCGGTATCGACCACCAGCCGCACCGCGCGGAACATCTCCGCCTGCAGGCGTCCGAGATCACCGAGACGGTCGTCGTCGTAGAGTCCCATATCGGTCTTCGCGAGCCGCTCGGCGTAGAGCGCCCAACCCTCGGCATAGGCGGTAAACGGCACCAGCTTGCGCATCAGCGGCACCCCTTCGATGAGCTGCGCCGCCGACAGCTGGAAATGATGTCCCGGCGAGCCCTCGTGGATCATCAGGGTCGGCAAGCTGAAGCGTGGATTGTCGGCCGTGTTCTTCTGGTTGATGTAGAAGCGTCCAGGCCGCGAACCGTCCAGCGCGGGCGGGTTGTAATAGCCGCCGGGCGATGAGTCCTGCGAATAGACGGGCACGCGGACGATCTCCAGCGGCTGCGGCGGGATGGTGCTGAAGAAACGCGGCGCGACCTTCATGACACGGGCATCGATGGTCTTGAGGTAGGCAAGCATTGCCGCCCGGCCCGCGTCATCGTTGGCGAACAGCTGGTCCGCGCGG
>CAZIRD010000075.1:0-12826 GCA_964541625.1 uncultured Acidibacter sp. | reverse complement strand
AACAGCGCGATCATCGCCTGATAGCCGGGGATCACCTCGCGGCGCACGATCTCGGTAGCTGCCGCGACCAACTGGCGTTGTTCCGCGGCATCGAGCCCTTCGACCTTGGCCAGTTTGGCCGGCAGTGTGGTGACGAGCGCGTTCCCTGCGGCACCCGCGGCAATGAACGCGCGCATGCCGAGCAGCGACTGGTCGATCACGAAGTCGGGAGGCACGACCCCGTTGGCGCGATCATCGATCACCCGTGCGCGCACTTCGCGCAGTACGCGACCAAATTCACCGAGCCGCGACAGATAGCGCCGTGCGCTGCGTTCGCTCTGGATGACATGTGCATCGGTAAGGAACTGCGGCACGTCGACGGTGACGCCCGAGATCTGGTTGACCCGGTAGCCACTGTGCTTCAACTCGGACTGGCGGATCAGATCGTCGAAGAACCAGGCGCTGATCTTCCAGCTGAGCAGTTCCTGGCCCTCGAGACCCTCGGGTCCGTAACGATCGAGTCCGGCACGCGCCCGGCGCAGACGTTCGAGCATCTGGTCCTCGAAGGCCTCCGTCTGGTCGTCGAGCCGGCCGCTGTGGAAGTCGAGCAGCGTGTCATCGATGATGCCGATCTGCGTCAGCGCCTGCGGTGAAGACAGCGCCAGCTCGATGGTGATCTTGTTGACGTAATTGTTGATGCCAACCGGAGTGAACCAGAACCACATCGATGCCCCGCCGAGCAGCAGGACGAGGGCGCCGGACGCCCAGACAAGGATCCGCTTAATCTTCATCTTCTACCTCCACCGAACATATGCGGGCGATGACAGTCAGAGAGCCTTGTCGACGGCAGCGCGGAATTCTTCGAGCGACTTCTTGCCCTGCAGACGTGCGACCGGCTTGCCCTGGCGATCGAGGATGTAGGTGGTCGGCACCACCTCGTTCCAGGCCGGGTCAATGACGCTCGCCAGTTCGTCCATCTCCGGCCCGCTGCGCGCGTAGGTAAAGAACGCCGGGAAATAGCGCCGACGGAACTGCTCGACCTGCGCAGCACCGGGCGACGGATCATCGACGGCCACGCCGATCAGCCGGACGCCGCGCGCCGCAAACTCCGTCTCGAGCTTGAGCAGGTCCGGAACCTCGCGCAGGCAGGGTACGCACCAGGTTGCCCAAAAATTGACGATCAGTACCTTGCCGTGCTGCTGCTGCAGTGCATCGCGGAACTGTGCGGCCGTTGCGACCTGCGCGGCAGCCACCGGCTGGACCGCGGCTGCGGCAGGCGCTGCCGCGGAAGCCACTTCCGCCGCCAGCAGGGTGAGCAGCAAGCCGAGAGACCACGCTGGAATGGAGGGAGAAGTTACACGAGCCTGGCGCTTGAGCATCGATGAACCCGATTAAATGAATACATGAAAACGACACCGGCCGAGACCACCCGCTGACCGCGGGGCGCCGGCTCAATCCGTGAGCCGACGAGGCAAGATACTATGCAGCAGCGCATGAGCACCACCCGCGACACCCGGCTTTTCCTGCACCTCTCCAACCGCCTGGAAATCCTCGCCGAGCAACTGGCCGGCGATCTCCGCGAGGCCGGCGGCGAGCCGCTCGCGCTGCAGACCGTCGTGGTGCCGAGCGCGGAGACGGCGCGCTGGCTGTCGATGCGGCTTGCCGGGCATACCGGCATCGCCATGGGCATCCGTTACCCCTTCCTGCGCGCGGTAGTGGACGACGTCGCAGCAGCGCTGCTCGGTGGCACACGCCGCGCGTCGGCGCAGTTCGGGCGCGACGCGATCGCCTGGTGGCTCTACGATCGGCTGCCGCAGTTCACCGATCACCCCTCGTTCGCCGCGGTAGGTCACTACCTGCGCGACGGCGCGGCAAACCGGCGCTTCGAACTCGCTCGGCGGATGGCCAGCCTGTTCGATCAGTACCAGGTCTATCGGCCCGGCATGTTGCACGAGTGGCAGGCGGATAACGCCGTCGGCGACTGGCAGGCCCACCTGTGGCGCGCGCTGCGCGCGGATCTCGCCGGCGAGGACTCCTTCGTCGATCTGCATGCAGCCGTGCTGGCCGTCGACGACACGCAGGTCCGCGCAGCGACCCTGCCGTCGCGGCTGAGCGTGTTCGGCGTGAACACCATGCCACCGGCATTCCTCGACGTGCTCCAGAAGGCGGCCTGCGGTACACGCATCGACTTCTATGTACTGAGTCCGACTGCGCACTACTGGAGCGATCTGCGCACCGGCAAGCAGCGTCTGCGCGCGGGGGAGGCCGAGGAGGACACCGAGGGCAATCCGCTCGCCAACTCGCTGGGCAAATTGAACCGCGATCTGCTCGAGCAGTTGATCACGCGCGAGGCGCAGCAGGCCAGCGAACGCTTCGTGAACACGGCGAGCGGCTCTTTGATCGAGCGCCTGCAGGACGACTTCTGCGAACTGCGCGATCGCAGCCGCGAAGCGGGACATGAGGGCCTCGCCGACGACGACGGGTCGATACAGATCCACTCCTGTCACGGTCCGATGCGTGAAGTGGAGGTTTTGCACGATCACCTGCTCGGACTCTTTCAGGACGACCCGTCGCTGCGCACGCGCGACGTGCTCGTCATGGCGCCGGATATCGAGGCCTATGCGCCGTACGTGCGCGCGGTATTCGGCACACCCGAAGACGACGCCTGCCGCATTCCCTACTCGCTCGCCGATCAGTCCTCGCGCAGCCGGTATGGCGTCGTCGACGCCTTCCTGGCAGTGCTCGAGATCGGCCTGTCGCGCTTCGAGGCCAGCCGGGTCGTCGGTATCCTCGAAAACCCCCGTATCCGCAGCCGTTTCGGCGTCAAGGACACCGACCTCACCCGCATCCGCAGCTGGATCGAAGAATGCGGCGTCGTCCGCGGACTCGACGCCGCACATCGTGGCCGGTTCGGTTTGACAGTCAGCGACGATTTCACCTGGGCACGAGGCCTCGCGACGCTGGTATTCGGTCACGCGATGAACGGCGGTGACAGCAGCCTTTACGCCGACGTGCTCCCGTTCGCGGATCTCGAAGGCGATCACCTCGATACCCTCGACCGCTTTCTCGACGTGATGAACTTCCTCGCCGAGGTCACCGCCGGCTTGCAGGCGCCACGATCGCGACCCGAATGGAGCGCTGCGCTGGGACGTATCGTGCAGCGTCTTTGTGGCAATGACGCGCGGCTCGCCAACGAAATGTACATCCTGCAGCGTGCGCTGGGCGCGCTGGCCGAGACCGACCCTCTCGACCGCGCCGAAGCCGTGCCGGCGGCGGTGATCGTCTCCAGCCTCGATCATCGACTCAGGGAGACGACTGCAGCCGGCGGCTTCCTCGACGGTCGGGTCACGTTCTGCTCGCTGAAGCCCATGCGCGCCATCCCGGCACGGATCATCTGCCTGCTCGGCATGAACGAAGACAGTTTTCCCCGCCAGGGTACGCGGCTGGCCTTTGACCTGATGACGAACGCGCCCCGACGCGGCGACCGCTCGCCGCGCGAGGACGATCGCTGCCTGTTCCTCGAAGCGATGCTCGCCGCGCGCCAGCATCTCTACATCAGCCATACCGGCCAGTCGCAGCACGGGCCGGCGAAACTCCCGCCGTCGAGCGTGGTGGTCGAACTCGCCGACTACCTGCGCCGCGGTTACCGGCTGGGCGCCGCCACCACCGCAAGGCTTGCAGTCGAACATCGGTTACAGGCCTTCAGCCATCACTACTTCCTGCCGGGGCCGCTGCAGGGCTTTTCGCGGGACAACGCCCGCGCCGCACGTCGCCTCGCCAGCGGCAAGACGGCATTGCGCGAATTCTTTGTCCGGCCGCTGCCCGAACCGGCGGCCGAATGGCGGCGGCTCGCACCCCGCCAGCTGGTCGAGTTTTTCACACATCCCGCCCGCCGGATCTGCGAGTGGCGACTCGGCTTGCGCATCGATCGCGATGGCGCCGGACTGCGCATGCACGAGCCGCTGCAGCCCGACCCTCTGCTGCGTTACCAGCTGCAGCAGTCGCTGGCCGAGATCCTGCTCGACACCGACGCGACGACAAGTGGAGTGGTCAGCGGTGGCGCTGCCGTCGCGAACCCACGCGCAGCGGCGCTGCTCGAGGCCGCGCGCGCACGCGGCCAACTTCCCGTCGGCCCCTTCGGCACCGTCGCGCGGCAGGAGATCGAGCGCAAGGTACGGCACTTCGTCGACGCCTTGCGACCGCAACTCGGCGACACACCGGCGCAGTCGATTCCTGTGCATTGGCAGCACGGTCCGTGGTGCATCGAAGGCGACATCCACGGCATCCATGCCGGCCAGCTCTGCCGCTTCAGAGTCGCCAAGCTCAAGGCGAAAGACCAGATCGGCGCTTGGGTAGAGCATCTGCTGGTCAATCTCGCGAGTCCCGGCATCGTCACCCGGCTTACCGACGGTGATGGCGGCACCTCGTCCATCGCAGCACTGACCCGCGACGAGGCCGCAGCAATGCTCGAAGACCTGCTTGCGCATTTCTGGCGCGGAATGCAGCAGCCGCTGCATTTCTTTCCGGAAGCCTCGCTGGCCTACATCGCATCCTTGCACGGCAAGCGCGGCCGGGGCACGCCGGCTACAGCACTCAAAGCCGCACGCAAGGCCTGGCAAGGAGACTCCCAGTGGGGCCGGGCGGGTGAGGGCGAAGACCCCTGGTACAGCCTGTTGTTCCCCGTGGCGCCGCTCGATGGCGACTTCGAACAGTTGGCCGTCGCCATCCTTGTACCGCTGCATGACCGACTCACCGAGGATCCGACGTAATGCAGGCCGCAGACTTCCACCTGCACTCGACGCCGCTGCCGCCCGGCATCACCCTCCTCGAGGCGAGCGCCGGCACCGGCAAGACCTACACCATCGCCGGCATCGTCACGCGGCTGGTTGCCAGCAGCGGACTGCAACTGCGCGAAATTCTGGTCGTGACCTTCACCGAGGCGGCCACCCTCGAGCTGCGCGGCCGCATCCGTCAGCACCTGCTGCAGGTGTCGCAACGGCTCTCGGGTCTGGATCCCGCCACAGCCGCCGCCGCTAGCACCGACGAGTCGATGGATCCGGTGGTTCGGGCAATTCTCGCCGAAGGCATCCCCATATCGACAGCGCTGCGCCGGCTGGCACTGGCGCTCGCATCCTTCGACGAGGCAACGATCTCCACCATCCATGGCTTCTGTCAGCGCTTGCTGCGCGACAACGCGTTCGAAGGCGATGCGCCGTTCGAGTCGGAAGTGATCACCGATGCAAACGCCTTGCTGCTCGACCTCGCGCACGACTTCTGGCACCAGCATCTGCGTACGGCGCCGCCGTTGGTCGCGGCACTCGCCAACAGCGCGGACCTGACCCCGAAGCATCTGGCGAAGCTGCGCGCGCAGGTTGCGCAAAAAGCCCGCCTGCGCCTGCTGCCGGAAGCCAGCCAGTCGCTGGCCACGGCGACCACGGCGCTGACCTTGGCCTGGCAGACCGCTCTTGCGTCGTGGCGACAGCGCGGCGCGCAACTCAGCGCGCAGTTGCGTGATCACCGCTCGATCAGCCGCAACAGGGAGAAAGGCTTTCCCCCGAACCGGTTGCAGACGCTGCAGCGTGCCCTCGATGATGGTGCGACCACGGCCGTGCCTACGGTCGCCGCCATCAAGGCACTGCGATCCCTGACTACCGCAACCATCGACACTTTGCGGTTGAAGACCGCCGCCGCCCTGAAAAACCCGTTCCCGCACGATGAATTCTTCGATCGCTGCAGTGAGTTCGAAGCCGCCATGTCCAACTGGGTCGTAGCGCTGCGTGCTGCATGGCTGACCTTCGCAGAGGAGACCCTGCCGCGCCTGAAGGCGGAGCGTGGTGTACTGACCTTCGACGACATGCTGTCGGGGACGAATGCCGCGCTCGAGAGCATGCAGGGCAAGGCATTGGCCGCGGCGGTCCGCAAGCAGTTCCGTGCCGCGCTGATCGACGAATTCCAGGATACCGATCCGATCCAGTACGACATCTTTCGCCGGCTGTTCGCCGAACCGCCGCAGCGGCTGATGCTCATCGGCGACCCGAAGCAGGCGATCTACGGGTTCCGGGGTGCAGACCTCTTCACCTATCTCGGCGCCAAGCGCGACGTGCTCGGCGCGCAGCCGCCGCGCATCTACACGCTGCGTACCAACTATCGGTCGAGTACCGCACTGGTCGCCGCCGTAAACGCCGTCTTCGCCGAGCGGCCGGACTGCTTTTTGCAGGCAGGCATCGAGTTCGTGGAGGTAAATGCCGACGGCGAAAAGGCGGCGCAGCGACCCTTGCGCGCCCCAGCCGCCGACAGCTTCGAGCCCTTGGTGTTCGTCGATGCCGACCGCGCCGCGGGGGAAGATTCGATGGACGGCCAGTTCGCGGCCATTACCACCGACATCGCCAGCGAGATCTCCCGCCTGCTGCAGGACTGGCAGCTCGGCGGGCAAGCGCTCTCCGCGGCGGACATCGCTGTACTCGTGCGTACGCACCATCAGGCAGCCGCTGTCGAGGATGCGCTGCATGCCGCCGGTATCCCGGCCGTGAGACGCACCGACGAAAGCGTGTTCGACTCCCTCGAAGCCGACGAGCTGCTGCGCATTCTCGCCGCGGTGGTCGAGCCGGCGCGCGAGAGTACGCTGCGTACGGCGCTGACCGCGAGCTGCTTCGGACTCACTGCCGATGAGTTGCTGGCACTCGACACCGACCTGCAGAGCTGGACGGGCTGGGTCGACGGCTTCAGCAGCCTGCGCGAGCGCTGGACGCAGCGGGGTTTCGCCGCCATGTTCCGCGAGTTGCTCGTACGTTGGCAGCTACGCAGCCGCATGATGGCGCTGCGCGGCGGTGAACGCCGACTGACCAATCTGCTGCATCTCGTTGAGCTCGCGCAACAGGCAGAGCATCAGCTGCGATTGTCGAACGAGGGCGTCATCGAGTGGTTGCGCGAACAGCAGCGCAATGGTGACGCCACGCCTGAAGAGCATGTCCAGCGACTCGAGCGGGACGACGATGCAGTCAAGGTAGTTACGGTCCACAATGCGAAGGGCCTCGAGTATCCGGTTGTGTTCTGTCCCGCGCACTGGAAGAACAAAGCCCTGCGCGATGTGCTCTTCCACGAAGCCGAACCGCCGCACCGCCTGACCTTCGACCTGTCGAAGCCCAAGTTGCCGGATCACGTGGCGCTCGCCGAGCGCGAAATGCTGGCCGAGGAAATGCGGGTGTTGTACGTGGCACTGACGCGTGCCGTACAGCGTTGCTACGTTTATGTCTCGACCCACAAAGACTCGGCCGACTCGCCGCTCGGCGTGCTGCTTGGCGACGACCCGGTGGCGGGCGCTCGTAGTCTGGCGGACCGGTATCCGCAACTCATCGGCATGCGCGGGCTGCATCCTGCCGACCACGACGACGCCTCCATGGCCGCCGCAGTGGTTCCGTCGACAGAGCCGTCTGCGGAACTGCGCGAACGCGAAATCCGCCGCCCTGCAGACGGCACACCGCTCGTCGGCAGCTTCAGCCGCCTCGTTGCCGATGTAGGGGAGGATTACGCTCAGGACCACGACGAACTCGATGTCGATACGACCGATGCGACCGAAGGCGCGGAAGTGTCCGCGATCTTTCGACTCAAGCGCGGAGCAGCCACCGGCATCGCCTTGCACGCGGTGCTCGAGCACGCCGACTTCCGCCGGCCGGACTCACTCGCACCACTGATCGCCACCGAGTTCGCAGCGCTGCAGCTGCCGGCGGAGTTCCATGTCGCGCTGCAGCAGCAACTCACCGCCCTGCTGTCGCATCCGCTGCAGGCCGACGGACGGATCGTCCGACTCGACGAGGTGGCCACGACGGATCGCTTGAACGAGGTCGAGTTCTATTACCCGGTGAAACCCTTCTCGGCGCGGGCGCTCGCTGCCGCCTGCACGCTGCCGCCGGACAGCGCGGTACCGCAGCAAATTGGCCGTTTGCAATTCAAACCCATCGACGGCTACCTGCGCGGCTTCATGGATCTCGTCTTCCGCCATGAGGGGCGCTACTACCTTGCCGACTGGAAATCGAACTGGCTTGGCAACCGCAGTGCCGACTACTCGCCGGAACGCCTCGAGCGTGCGATGGCCGGCAACTTCTATCACCTGCAATCATGGCTGTACGCACTCGCGCTCGACCGTTTCCTCGCTGCGCGGCTCAACGACTACGAGTACGAGCAGCACTTCGGCGGCATCTTCTATTTGTTCGTTCGTGGGCTCGATCCGGCCGTGCCGCAGCGCGGCGTGCACTTTGCACGCCCGTCGGCCAGATTCCTGCAACGCCTCGGAGCGGCCGTCCTGCGCGACCACGACGCTGACAGAAACGCGAGGGATCCGGCGTGATCCCGCCTCTCGAAGAATTCCTCGCCTACGAGCTCTTCTCGACGCTCGATCGCCACCTCGCAAAGCAGATCGCGACGGTGGCCGGCGCGCAGTCTCGGCTTGCAGGACACGCCGCCGCGCTGGCGAGCGCGATGCTGCGCCGGGGACATGTTTGCGCGGATCTTCGGCAGCCGCCGCAGTTCAACGACGAGGTTGGCCTGCCGACGATGCCCTGGCCGCAGATCGCCGAGTGGCGCGGCGATCTGCTCGCCAGCGGCGTCGTCGCCAGCGACGGACGCGACTTCAAGCCGCTCGTGCTCGACGCCGAAGGTCGGCTGTACCTGCACCGCTACTACGAGTACGAGCGTCGTCTCGCCACCGCCATTGGCCGCCGTGCAGAGGCGGGCCGCTTCCGCGTGATCGTTGGCGGTCCTGGCACGGGCAAGACCACGCGGATCCTCGACGAGTTGGTTACCCTCGCCGTCCGTGAGCCGGCGCCGCGCATCGAACTCGCTGCACCCACCGGCAAGGCCGCACAGCGCATGGAAGAGAGTATCGCGGTGGGCCTCGGCCGTCTGACGCTCGACGCCGCAATACTCGCGCGGATTCCGCGCTCCGCCAGTACGCTGCACCGTCTGCTCGGCGCACGCAGCGATTCGGCGTTCTTCCGCCACAACGCCTCGCGGCCGCTCCCGGCAGATGTGGTCATCGTCGACGAAGCCTCGATGGTCGACCTGCCGCTGATGGCAAAGCTGTTCGACGCGCTGCATGCCGACGCCGAGGTTATCCTCGTCGGCGATCCCGACCAGCTTGCTTCGGTCGAGGCTGGTGCCGTGCTCGCGGACATCGCCACCGCAGCGCAGCAGTGTCGCGATCCGTTGAGCGGGCTAGGCCGTGCGCTGACCACGCTGACGCAGCAGCATCGCTACGCGGCAGAGAGCGGCATCGGCAAGCTGTGCAACGCCATCCGGATCGGCGATGCCGATGCCGTGCTCGACACCCTCACCGGCGGCGACCATGTCGATGTGCGTCTGCGGCCGCTGCCAGGTCGCGACGCGCTCGCGACCCGGCTGCAGGATTCCGCCGCGGTGACGCAACTGCAGGCAGCGCTGTCCCATGGACAACCCGCCGACATCCTGCGCGAGCTCGGCCGCAGCCGCATCCTTTGCCCGACCCGCCGCGGCACGGCCGGTGTCGAGTCGATCAATGAAATCATTGCGGTGCTGCTCGAGGACAAGGGAGTACTGCGCGCCGCCGGAGCGTCCCTCGATCGCAGGCCGATCGTTTTGACCCGCAACGATCATGGCTTGCAGCTCTTCAACGGCGACACCGGCGTGATCATCGCGGCCGCGAGCGAGGACAGGACGCACCGTCCGCTGCAGGCCTTTTTTCCCGGCGCGGGCGATACTCTGCGCAGCGTCCCCGCCGTCCGCCTGCCACCGCACGAAACCGCCTTCGCCATGACCGTGCATCGCAGCCAGGGCTCGGAGTTCGACGCCGTACTCCTCATCCTGCCGCCGATGACCGGCCCGCTGCTCACCCGCGAGCTGTTGTACACGGCAGTCAGCAGGGCACGTCGCGACGTCGAGATCTGGGGTGACGCGGAAACCCTGCGCGCCGCCTGCGCGCGGCGTGTGGCGCGAACGTCGGGCCTTGCCGATCGGTTGCTCGAAGAAAACGCCCGCTAGGCGTCGACTGCGCTCCAGAGACGCGCGGCGCCGCGCACACCGGAGGAATCACCCCACTTGGCTCGCACGACAGGCGTTTCCCAGGCGTCGGAAAACACATGTCGACGGATCAGCGGCGGCAGTCGCTCGCCGAGCTCCGCGACATTCGACATGCCACCGCCGAGCACGATCACGTCGGGATCGATCAAATTGGCTACGCTGGCGAGCGCCCGCGCCAGACGGTCGGTGTAGCGTTCGAAGGCCGCGACCGCCAGCGTCTCGCCGCGGCGCGCGGCGGCAATGATGTCCTCGCCGCTGGCGCGAATGCCCGCCGCCGCCGCGAAGTCGCGTTGCAGACCGGTACCGGAAATCCAGGTTTCCTGGCAGCTGCGTTGGCCGCACCAGCAATGCACCGACTCGCGCACCTCGGCCTCGGTGGGCCAGGGCAGCGGATTGTGTCCCCACTCGCCGCCGATGCCGTTGGCGCCCTCCAGCAAGCGCCCGTTAATGACCACGCCACCGCCGCAACCCGTGCCGATGATCACCGCGAACACCACCGGTGCGCCGGCCGCAGCGCCATCCGCCGCCTCGGAGAGCGCGAGACAATTGGCGTCATTGCTGTAGCGCACCGCCTTGCCGAGCAGCCGCTCCAGATCGGCGGCGAACGGCCGTCCGTTGAGGTACTGGGTGTTCGAATTGCGCAGCAGCCCGGTGCGCGGCGAGAAGGATCCGGGCCCGCCCACGCCAATACGGGAGACGACCGCAGTCTCGGCTTCCACGGCCTCAACGAGATCGCGTACCACGGCGAGCGCACGCTCGTAACGATCGGGCGTCGCGGCGCGGCGCCGCACCAGCGGCACACCGTCGGCATCGAGTGCTGCCACCTCGATCTTGGTGCCGCCGAAATCGACACCGATCAGGATCTTCCGGCTGTCCATGGCGGGATGATAACCCCCACAAAAAAAGACGGCGGCGTTATGCACGCCGCCGTCGGACTACACCCGCAGGATCCGCCGGAATCAGAGCCGGTCGAGGTTCATGACCTTGTTCCAGGCGCGCACGAAGTCCTTGACGAACTTGTCCTTGCCGTCGTTCGCCGCATACACCTCGGACACCGCACGCAGCTCGGAATTCGAGCCGAACACGAGATCGACGGGCGTCGCAGTCCACTTCGCCTTGCCGGTGCCGCGCTCGACACCCTCATACACGCCTTCGGCCGTCGCCGACTTCTTCCACGCCGTCTGCATGTCGAGCAGATTGACGAAGAAATCGTTGGAGAGCGTGCCCGGACGCGCGGTGAGCACGCCATGGGCCGACTGGCCCTGGTTGGCACCGAGCACCCGCAACCCGCCGATCAGCACCGTCATCTCCGGCACCGTCAGCGTGAGCAGGTTCGCCCGATCCACCAGCGCCTCGGCCGGCGACAGGTAGTTGCCCTTCGCGTAGTAGTTGCGGAAACCGTCGGCGGTCGGCTCGAGCGGACGGAACGACGGCACATCGGTCTGCGCCTGCGACGCGTCCATGCGACCCGGAGTGAACGGTACCTGGACATCGACGCCGGCGCGCTTCGCCGCCTGCTCCACGGCAGCCGCGCCGCCGAGGACGATGAGGTCAGCCATGGAGATCTTCTTGCCGCCCTGCTGCGCGCGGTTGAACTCCTGCTGGATCGCCTCGAGCTGCTTCAGTACCTTGGCGAGTTCCGCCGGGTCGTTGACCGCCCAGCCGTTCTGCGGGTCGAGGCGGACGCGTGCACCGTTCGCACCCCCGCGCATGTCGGTGCCGCGGTAGGTCGACGCCGACGCCCAAGCCGCGCGCACGAGTTCCGCCGTGCCGAGTCCCGAAGCCAGAATCTTCGCCTTCAGCTGCGCGATATCAGCGCTGCCCACCAGCGGGTGATCGACCGCGGGGATCGGGTCCTGCCACACCAAAACTTCGGCAGGAACCTGCGAACCGAGGTAGCGGACGCGCGGCCCGAGATCGCGATGCGTCAACTTGAACCAGGCCCGCGCGAACGCATCGGCGTACTGGTCCGGATTCTTGCGGAAGCGCTCGGCGATCTTGCGGTACTCGGGATCGAACTTCAGCGAGAGATCGGTGGTGAACATGATCGGCGGATGGCGCTTGGTCGGATCGTGTGCATCCGGTACCAGCTTCCACGCGCCCTTGTCCGTCGGTACCCACTGGATCGCTCCGGCCGGGCTCTTGCTCTGTTCCCACTCGAAGGTGAACAGGTTGTCGAGGTACTGGGTCGTCCAGGCAATCGGGTTTGCTGACCACGCACCTTCGAGACCGCTGGTGACGGTGTCGGCACCCTTGCCGGTCCCGCACTTGTTCTTCCAGCCGAAGCCCTGCTCCTCGACGCCGGCCGCTGCAGGCTCGGCACCCACGCACTTCGACGGATCAAAGGCGCCATGCGCCTTGCCGAAGGTGTGGCCGCCGGCGATCAGCGCGACGGTCTCCTCGTCGTTCATCGCCATGCGACCGAAGGTCTCGCGAATGTCGCGTGCCGCAGCCAGCGGATCCGGCTTGCCGTTCGGCCCTTCCGGATTCACGTAGATGAGACCCATCTGCACCGCACCCAGCGGGTTCTGCAGCTTGCGATCACCGCTGTGGCGCTCGTCGGCGAGGAACTTGCCCTCGGGGCCCCAGTAAACGAGATCTGCTTCCCAGTCGTCGGCGCGGCCACCGGCGAAGCCAAAGGTCTTGAAGCCCATCGACTCCAACGCGACGTTGCCGGTCAGCACCATGAGGTCGGCCCAAGACAGGCTGCGGCCGTACTTCTGCTTGATCGGCCAGAGCAGACGCCGGGCCTTGTCGAGGTTGACGTTGTCCGGCCAGCTGTTGAGCGGCTCGAAAC
>CAZIRD010000074.1:0-14218 GCA_964541625.1 uncultured Acidibacter sp. | reverse complement strand
GAGCATCCGTTGGCGCTGGCCGCCGGCGCGCGCGATCCGCAACTGCAGGCGTTCATCGACGAGTGCCGCCGCGGCAGCACCATGGAAGCAGATCTTGCCACCATGGAAAAAAAGGGCCGTCGCACCGGCTTGCATGTACTGCATCCGTTCACGGGCAAGCCGGTCGAGGTGTGGGTCGCCAACTATGTGCTCATGGGGTACGGCGAGGGTGCCGTCATGGGTGTGCCCGCGCACGATGAGCGTGACTTCGAGTTCGCGCTGCAGCAGGGCATCGAGATCCTCACGGTGGTGCGTCCCGAGGGCGTCGACTGGCAAACCGTGCAGGCGCCGTGGCAGCCGGCCTACGGGGAGCACGGTGTCACGGTCAATTCCGCCGAGTTCTCCGGACTGGGTTTCCAGGCCGCAGTCGATGCCATCACCGCGGCACTCGAGCAGCGTGGCCTTGGCCGCAAGCGCGTGCAATTCCGCCTGCGCGACTGGGGGATTTCGCGCCAGCGCTACTGGGGATGTCCGATTCCGCTGGTGCATTGCCCGGCCTGCGGCGAGGTCGCGGTACCCGACGAACAATTGCCGGTGGTGTTGCCGGAGGATCTGGTGCCGGATGGCAGCGGCAACCCGCTGGCGAAGAACCGCAGTTTTCTCGAGGTAGCCTGCCCGCAATGCGGCGGCGCGGCGCGGCGTGAGACCGATACCATGGACACCTTCGTCGACTCGTCCTGGTATTTCCTGCGCTTCGCCTGTCCAGACAATGCGCAGGCGATGGTCGACCCGCGCGTCAAGTACTGGCTGCCGGTCGATCAGTACATCGGTGGGATCGAGCACGCGATCCTGCATTTGCTGTACGCCCGCTTCTGGACGAAGGTCATGCGTGACCTTGGTCTTGTCGCCATCGACGAGCCGTTCGGCAACCTGTTTACCCAGGGCATGGTGCTCAACCACATCTACTCGCACCAGCCTGCCGAGGGTCGTCGCAGTTATTTCAATCCGGCTGATGTCGACGTGGTCGAGACCGACGGCGCACGTCGCTACATTGCAACCCGCGAGGACGGCAGTACGCTCGAGGTCCGCTATGAAGGCCTCGGCACGATGTCCAAGTCGAAGAACAACGGCGTCGATCCGCAGCGCCTGGTCGAGAAGTACGGCGCCGACACCGCGCGTCTCTTCATGATGTTCGCGTCGCCGCCCGAGCAGACGCTGGAGTGGTCGGACGAGGGTGTGCAGGGGTCGTTCCGCTTCCTGCGTCGGCTGTGGAAGGCAGTCCATGATCATGTGTCGGCAGGGACTGCTCCCGTGCTGGGGCGTGAAGTGCCGCGCGAGGCGTTGCAGCCCGCGCAGAAAACCTTGCGGCGCACTGCCCATCAGACGCTGGTCAAAGTCGCCGACGACATCGGCCGCCGGCGTACCTTCAACACGGCGGTGGCTGCCGTCATGGAACTGCTGAACGCTGTCGCTCGCTTCGAGGACCGCTCGCCCGAGGGGCGCGCGGTGGTCCAGGAAGCCCTCGAGATTGCGGTCATCGCCCTCTCGCCGATGGTGCCGCACATCAGCCATTCACTGTGGCAGTCGCTGGGTCACGCCGACGCGATCGTCGATCTGCGCTGGCCCGAGGCGGATCCTGCAGCGCTTGCCCAGGACGCGATGACACTGGTCGTGCAGGTCAACGGCAAACTGCGTGGCCAGATATCGGTGCCGGTCGATGCCGACGAGGCAACGATCCGCGCTGCTGCCCTGGCCGACGAGTCGGTGCGGAAGTTCGTCGGCGAGGCAACGCCAAAGAAAATCGTCGTCGTGCCGCGCAAACTCGTCAACGTGGTGGTCTGATGGGTCGTCGGTCGGCAAGCCGTGCAGCCCTCGTTGTTCTGGCGCTGCTGCTCACCGGTGGCTGCGGCTTCGCCTTGCAGGGTCGGGTGCCGCTGACGCCCGACCTGCAGAGCCTCGCGGTACGCGGCATCGACGCACAGAGCGATTTCCTGCGTGCGATGCGCCGTAACCTGCAGGGTTCGGGCGCCCGCCTCGACGAGGCCTCGGCGACGGTGCTCTCGGTCGAGCGTGACGAACTCCTTGAGCGCGTCGCCTCGGTGTCGGCTCGCAACGTACCGCGTGAATACGAGCTCACCTATGTGGTGCGTTTTTCGGTTCGCGTCGGCAGTCAGTTGCGAATCGAAGGTGAAGAGATCACGGTATCGCGCGATTTCAGTTTTGACGAGCGCATCGCACTCGCCAAGGATCGTGAACGGGAGCAGTTGCGGGCGACCTTGGCTGAAGAGGCTGCGGGCATCGTACTGCAGCGTCTCGCCAGCCTGCGCTGAGACGGCGTTTGCGGCTGATCGACGCATCGCTGCGCGGGCCGCTGCGCGATCTGTTCGGCGCTCATGGACTGGCGATCGTCGACGTTGCGGCGGGCGAACCGATTCCCGGTTCCTACTGGGGCGATAGCGAGGCCGGGCTGGTCGGCAGCCGCATCTACCTGCGCAGTGACACGCCGCTGCATTCGGCCCTGCATGAGGCCGCGCATTTTGCCTGCATGGATGAGGCGCGACGTGCAGGTCTGCGGCGCGATGCTGGCGGCGATGTGCTCGAGGAAAATGCGGTCTGCTACCTGCAGATCCTCTGGGCTGAAAGTCTCCCCGGGGTTGGCGCGGCGGCGTTGATGGTCGACATGGACGCCTGGGGCTACACCTTCAGGCTGGGGTCAGCCGCCCGCTGGTTCGCCGAGGACGCCGCGGATGCGCTGCGCTGGCTGCAGGACCGCGGGCTCGTCGAGGCCTCGGCACGCCCGGGCGACAGCAGGGTCCTGATCGGTCCCGGTACTGGGCCCGATCAGCGTAACGCGTAGCGATCGGTCGCGGCGACGAGTTCGCTGAGAATCCCGGCCTCGAAGGCCGAGTGGCCGGCGTCCGCGACAATGCGCAGATCCGCCTCGGGCCATGCCCGATGCAGATCCCAGGCGCTTTTCATGGGACAGACCACATCATAACGGCCTTGCACGATGGTGCAGGGTAGGTGGCGGATCCGATCGACGTCTTCCAGCAACTGGTTTGGCGAGCGCAGGAAGCCGCCGTTGATGAAATAGTGGCACTCGATGCGCGCGAACGCCTCGGCGAAAGCGTCCTGCTCGAAACGCGCGATGTAATCGGGATTGACGTTGAGGAAGCTGGTGGCGCCTTCCCATATCGACCAGGCGCGTGCCGCGGCCATGCGTACCTTCGCGTCGTCGCTGGTCAAGCGGCGGTAATAAGCACGCATCAGATCGCCGCGCTCTTCCGGCGGAATCGGCCGAAGATATTCCTCGTAGAAATCCGGGAACAGGGCGCCGGTACCATCAGCGGTCTCGTAGAACCAGCGGAATTCCCAGGGGCGCAGCAGGAAGATGCCGCGGAGCACGAGTTCGGTCACCCGCTGCGGATGGGTTTCGGCATAGGCCAGCGCCAGCGTCGAGCCCCAGGAGCCGCCGAACACCTGCCAGCGGTCGATGGAAAGATGTTCGCGCAGACGCTCGATATCCGCGACCAGATGCCAGGTGGTGTTGTCGATCAGGCTGGCATGCGGCCGGCTCCGACCGCAGCCGCGCTGATCGAAGAGCACGATGCGATAGCGGGCAGGGTCAAAGAAACGCCGCATGCGCGCATCCGTGCCGCCGCCGGGTCCGCCGTGGAGGAAGACCACCGGCTTGCCGGTGGGATTGCCGCTCTCCTCCCAGTAGATCTCGTGCAGGTCGGAGACCTGTAGCCAGCCGCTGCGGTGGGCGTCGATGGGTGGGTGGAGTTCGCGGCGCGGGCTTGCTGACGACATGGTTTGCTCTGCGGTCAGGGGCTGACCATGGGTCCGAGCGGCGCGCCGCCGACGAGATGGACATGCAGGTGGTAAACCTCCTGACCGCCATCCGCGTTGCAGTTGATGATGAGCCGGTAGCCGCTTTCGGCGATGCCCTCGCGACGCGCAAGATCGCGGGCCACCGTGAACATGTGGCCGACGAGAGCCTCGTCGCCGTCGGCGATGTCGTTGGCCGTCGGGATGGGTTTGTTGGGCACGATCAGCAGATGCACCGGGGCTCGTGGATGGATGTCGCGGAACGCCGTGACCCGATCGTCCTGATGAACGATGTCGCCGGGGATCTGGCGCGCGATGATCTTCTCGAACAGCGTCGGCATGGCGGGGTCAGTACTTGTAGATTTCGACCTTGGAGCCGTCGAGCTGGTAGGCGGCGGCACCGAGGCGGGTGGTCTTGTTCGTGGTCTTCATGCGGCCCGTGATCCAGTAGGCCTCGTAGATCGAGTCGAGCGCGATGCCCTTGTTCATGCGCACGAAGACGATCTGGTTCGGCGGCGGCGGCGGCACGTGGATGCAGGCGCCGAAGTAGGGCACCAGGAAGAACTCCGAGACGAGGCCGTCCTTGCCGACATCAAGCGGGACGATGAAGCCCGGGAGCTTGACGCTCGCGCCTTCCAGCGACTTGTTGACCGAAAAGTCCATGACCTGCTGGGCAGCCATGCCGCCTTCGCCGAGGTAGTCGTGGACCGGCGGCGGTGGCGCGCCGCCGAAACGCGAACGTGCATCGGGCGGCAGCAGTTCATCCCAGTCGATCTCGCGGACACCGCCCGGCTGGACAGGCTTGGCCGGATTCGCCGGCACGGTCGTGCCGACCGCCGGTGGTGTGATGCCCTGCGCGTTGCCGACGGCAAAGGCAAACACCAGCGACAGCGAGGCCGCTAGCGCGACGAACAGCCGCGTCGTACGCGGCGGCGGGGAGAGTCTTGGCGAGGTTGCAGTCATCGTAGTCTCGGTTCCCTCAAAAAACGGGTCATCAAAAAGCGGTCATCGGTGAGCGGCCAACCGGCTTGCCGACGATGCACGCATCACACGCGGATCGTCAGACCGTCGCTCAGCGTATTGCGGTAGGCGCGCCAGGCCGGCAGTGCTCCCATGAGCAGGGCGGCGGCGATGATCGTGCCCAGAATCGCCAGATCGTACCCCGTGAGACCGCCGGGATCGAGGAAGATTCCGAAGCGGCGCTCCAGCACGGGGCGGGCGGCGAAGATGAGTCCGTAGCAGAGCGCGACTCCCGCAGCCACGCCTGCGCTGGCCAGCATGCCGGCTTCGGCGATCAGCAGCGTGAACACATGCCGTGGCCTCGCCCCGACTGATCGCAGGATCGCCATCTCGCGCCGTCGCTCGTTGAGGCTGGTGAGGATCGCGGTGAGCATGCCGAGCAGGCCCGCGAGTACTACGAAAGCGGCGACGATCATCAGCGCGGTATCGGCGATGCCGACGAGATTCCAGAGCTGGGTCAGCGCGACGCCCGGGATGATCGCGAGCAGCGGCTCCTGCCGGTATTCGTTGATCGCCCGCTGCATCGTGAAGGTCATCACCTTGGTCTGCATGCCCACCATGAATGCCGTGATCGAGTCCGGCGTAAGATCGCGGGCGCGTGCCTCCTCGGCGCTCACCCGATCGCCCGGTCGGGCCTGCATGCCGCTTTGCCAGTCGACGTGGATCGCGGTGATCGCCTCGAGGGTGACGTGCACCGTGCGATCGACCGGGGTACCGGTGCGCTCCAAAACGCCGACGACGGTGAACGGCTTGTCGTCGTGCTGCGCGAAACTGACGTTGCCTAGGCCATGCGCGATGATGATCTTCGAACCGACCGCATAGCCAAGCTGGCGCGCGACATCGGCGCCAATCACCGCCTCGTAGAGATCGCCAAAGCGCGTGCCCGAGGCAAAGCCCAGCGCCCGGCCGCCGGCATAGCGGTAGTGCTCGAAATAGGCATCGGTCGTTCCCATCACGCGGAAACCGCGATGCGAATCGCCGAGCGAAATGGGGATGGTCCAGGCGACGTCGGGATGCCGCGCGATCTTCTGGTAGCTCTGCCAACTGACGTTGGCGGTGGCGTCACCCACCCGGAAAACGGAATAGAGCAGCAGATTGAGCTGGCCGGAACGTGCGCCGACGATCAGGTCGACACCGGAGACGGTGTTGGCAAACCCGTCGCGCGCCGCGGTACGCATTTTTTCGACGCCGAGCAGCAGTGCGACCGATACCGCGATGGCACTGATGGTAAGCAGTGCGGTGGTGCGTCGGTTGCGCAGCGAGCGCAGCGCGAGCAGGAAAGTGTTCATGCGGCAGTTCCCGCCGAGCCGATGGGGGTTGCGGGAACGGCGGTCGCGGCGGCGCGGTTGATGTCGGGCAGCGACACCAAGCGGTCGAACAAGCCGGCCAGCGACGTGTCGTGGCTGACGAAGAGCAGTGTCGAACCCTGCAGGCGGCACTCGTTCATGAGCAGGCGCAGAAAGTCCTCGCGGGCATCGTGATCGAGGGCTGAGGTGGGTTCATCGGCGACGATGATCTCTGGTCTGCCGAGCAAGGCGCGGGCCGCGGCGACGCGCTGCTGCTGGCCGATGGACAGTTCCGTGACCGCCCGATCGAGGTGGTCCTGCGAACCGAGGCCCAGCGCCGCGAGCAGGCGACGTCCCTCGCCGGGCAGGTCGCCGCCGGGAATCCGCGCCGCCCGTGCCCGTGAGAACTGTGCCGGCAGCAGCACGTTCTCGAGCACACCGAGATAGGGAATGAGGTTGAACATCTGGAAAATGAAGCCGAGATGTTCGCCGCGGAAGCGGTCGCGGGCACCCGCCGAGAGTGCAGTGATGTCCTCATCGAGCAACTGCACGGTCCCGCGGGAAGGTGTCAGCACGCCGCCGATCAGTCCGAGCAGGGTGCTTTTGCCGCTGCCGCTCGGCCCTCGCAGGAACACCCGCTCGCCGCGGACGACGCGGAAATGCTCAATGTCGATGACGGGCGGCTTTCCCGGCCAGGCGAACCGCAGATTACGGCCATTGATGACGGCATCCGCGTCGATGGCGTGGGCGGCCCCGAGGGTGCTTTGGCCCTCGCCGGTCGGCGTCGGAGTGGTTGCTGCAGTCACTCCGCTACTTTAGCGAAACCCGCAAGTCGCCGGGTGCGAGGTCCTGCTGACGCTGCGTGGTCGCCGTGATCAGGTTCGCTGCCGCGCGCTCAACGTTGGTGAGTTTACGCAGCGCCCACAGTTCGACCCATTCAAGGGCGGCTGGATTGCTGCAACGGAAGCTGTATGTGGCCCGGTAGTCGGCATGTCCGGAGCCGAGTCGCGGCGGGGTGTAGTCGGCCTTCAGCAGACTACAGCCGGCATTGCGTGGCACAGCTGCGATTTCCCTGCCGCTGGACAACCAGGTGTCCACCGCAGCCACGGCGTTCCGCTCAGGCTCGCTGCGCGCTGCCTTTTCGAAGCCGACGACGTTGATGGCTGGCGCATCGAGTTCGATCGTCAGGATCTGCCCGTCAAGGGCGATGTTGAAGGTCACCTCGCCATGTACGTGTTTGCCTTTCTCCAGCGAGTCGTCGGCATGGTCGTGATCATGGTCATGATCGTGACCTTTACCCGCGGCGGCCGGCTGTGTGCGGGTCTGCGCCGCAAGGCTGATCGGCGCGATCGTTGCGAGCAGTGCCGCGAGCGTCGCCGCCGCGATACGGATGGAAAAACGGTTATCACGGGGCAACATCGTCGGCAGCATGGCGGGAACCTCCGTGGCCAATGATACGTTCAAAACCCGATCTGTATGCCCACCGCCAAATGCCGTGCCGCCAGCGGTGCGATGTCCTTGAGCGGCGAGGCGTGGCGGCGCATCTCTTCGTTCAGCAGATTGGCACCGCGGGCAAACCAGAACAGCTCGGCGTCGCCGCTGCGCCAGCGGTAGCCGATCTCCGCATCGACAGCCGTGAAACCGGCAGTAGTGGATTCGCCGGCCGCGACGTCCCGCTGCGCGTCGTTCCACACCGTCTTGACCGCAACGCGCAGTGAGTGACGCGTCAGTGCGCCCTCGAGACCGAGCCGCCGCGGCGGGATCTGCGGCAGCGGATCGCCCGCCGAATCGCGCGCGCGCACGCTGTCGCCGAACAGCCGCAGACCGAGTGTGCCTGCCGCGGACTCGAGCAGTTGGTCATGGCTCCACTCGAACTCCACCCCGGAGAAACGTGCGGCGAGCGCCGCGAAGCGCACCACGCGCAGCCCATCCTCGGACTCACGGGTCGGCTGCGCGGTGATGAAGCGATCGTAGTCGGCGACGAACAGACCGATGCTGCCGGACCAGCCGCCCGCGCTGCGATGGCGCAGCGCAAGATCGCCGGTCAGGCCGCGCTCCTTGCGCAGCGCGGGATCGCCGATTTCGAAGCGCTGCGCGGCAATGTGCGGTCCGTAGGCATGCAGTTCAGTGGCCGAAGGATGCCGCTCGGTCGAGGTGAGTTGCAAAGAGACGTTGCTGGCGGTGTCCAGAGGCCAGAGCACGCCGAGCGATGCGCCCACCGAGTCGCCGGTGTACCCCTCGCCGGCAAGATCCCGGTTTGCCGCGGCAGCGAGCGGCGCCGCGCGTTCAATGACGATACGTTGCCGTTCGAAGCGCAGACCCGCCTCCAGGGTCACCGCGCCGAGCGTTTGTTCACCGAACGCGAAGGCGCCGAGATTGCGGGTGCGCGAGGCGGGCAGGAAAGCCTCCTCACCGGCTGCGTCGAAGTCGACCTCGCGCCATTGCGCACCGATCGTGTAGCGACCGTCACGATCGAGGCTGAGGCGCAACTCATTGCCCAGTTGGCCGTAGCGGGTGCCGACGAGATCGCCCTCCAGCTCCCGGTGCGTGTAATCGTTGCGGGCAGCGCGCAGGCGGACGGCATCGCCGTTTGCCGCGAGATGCCACTCTGCAGCGAGATCGACGCGTCGCTGCGCGAGTGCGAGACGGACGGTCTCCGCCGTGGCCTCGTCCGCCTTGTCGTGGTCGTCCGCGTGTCCATGTCCGTCCGGCAAGCCGTAGTCATTGCGGAATTCATTGACGGCGACTGCCAGCGACAGACGCTCGCCCGACCAGCCGAGTCCGAGGTTGCCGCCGCGGGCTTCGCCTGCGGAGTTGTCGAGGCGGCCGCCCGGAATGCGCAGGTCGCCGGCGCGCAGGTGATGCAGGTCGGCCGAGTATTGAAGATGCTCGCCACTGCGTCCGCTCACCCGCAGCGCCATGCCCCGCTCGTCGGCGGCCGTATTGCCCCGCAATTGCAATTCACCTGCAGGCGAGTCGGCGAGGCGCGCGAGCGGCAGTCGACCGGTGAGCACGTTCACCGCTCCGGCGGCAGCGGCGGTGCCGAACAGCAGTGCTGCCGGACCGCGGATGATTTCAACACGCTCGGCGAGCAGCGGCTCCAGCGCGACGGCGTGATCGTCCGAGAGCGCGCCGACGTCGAGCGTATCGGCGCCATCGATGAAGGTCTGCACCCGCAGACCACCCTGCCCGCGGATGATCGGACGGCTCGCGATCGGCCCGAACGACGTCGCCGACATCCCGGGTTGCTCGGCGAGTGTTTCGCCGAGGCTGCCACGGATAGCCGTGACCAGCGCATCGCCACCCAAGGACGTGACCGGCTGCGCCGTGGCGAACGCGGCGCGGCGCAGCGGCGTCGCGGTGATCACTACTTCCTGCAACTCGTTGGTCCGCGGATTGCTCGCCGCGTTGGCGGTCTGCGCGTTGGCGGCGGGCTGAACAGCAAATGACAGCAGGGTGGCTGTCATGGCGAGGCGGGGCGAGATCATGGCGAAACGGCTCTTTAGCTGGGTGTACCCAGACGGACGTTATCATATTACATTAATGATACTCTATAACATCCAGGCTGGATGAGAGCGCATCATGCGGGGCCAGCTGGCGGATAATCCGCCGCAACTTCTCCGTGCCCGCCATGAAACTCGGCCTCGACAACCTCTCCGCCCACCTCAAACAGTCGCTGCAGCGCAACCGGTTGGCGCCCGTCTATCTCGTCTCGGGCGATGAAGACCTGCTGGTGGGCGAGGCCTGTGATGCGATCCGTGCTGCGGCACGGCAGGCCGGCTTCGTCGATCGCGAGGTGCATTTTCCCGAGCGAGCGGCGGACTGGACTGACATCGTCGCCGGCGCCGGCTCGATGTCCCTGTTCGGCGATCGACGCATTGTCGAATTGCGGTTTTCCGGCAAGGGCGGCAAGGAGGGCGGCGCAGCGCTGCAAAGACTCACCGAGCTCGGCAGCGATGAACTGCTGCTTCTGGTCATTACGCCGCGGCTCGATTTCGCGACGCAGAGCACGGCATGGGTCAAGGCGATCGAGTCGAAGGGCGTATGGCTACCGGTATGGGAAGTCACGCCTCGACAACTGGAAGGCTGGCTTGCACAACGGCTGCGGACGGCAGGCTTCGAGCCGACGCCGGAGGCGCTCGCACTGTTGGCTGCGAGGGTGGAGGGCAATCTGCTCGCCGCGCAGCAGGAGATCGAGAAGCTCAGGTTGCTGGTGCCGGCCGGCCGACTCGATTCCGAAGCGGTGCTGGCGGCCGTGGTCGCAAGCGCTCGCTACGACGTATTCGCGCTCGGCGAGGCCGTGGTCACCGGCGATGCGGCGCGCGCGCAGCGCGTGCTGGCCGGGCTGCGCGGTGAGGGCACCGAACCCACGCTCGTGCTCTGGGCGTTGACGCGCGAACTGCGGAATCTTTGGTCGTTGCGCCGCGGCGAAGATCCCTCTCGCCGGCCCGGGCCGCGGCTGACGTCCGCGCAGCTCGCGGTGCTGGAGCGTGCGCGGCCGCGCGCCGCGAAGCTGCCGTTCGCGCGTCTGTCGTCCCGCGCCTTGCGCGCCGATCGGATGATCAAAGGTCGGCTCGCCGGAGATCCCTGGGACGAGATGACCCTGCTGTGCGCCGAGTTCTGCGGACTGCGACCGCTGCGATGAGGCCGCTGCGATGAGGCCGCGATGACCACCGCGGCAACGGCGCCCATCGGCATGTTCGGCGGCACCTTCGATCCGATACACGTTGGTCACCTGCGTACCGGCTATGAATTATCGAGCGCGATCGGCCTCGCCGAGTTGCGCTGGATCCCGGTCGGCAACCCGGGTCATCGCGACCCGCCGCTGGCGCCGGCTGCGTTGCGTCTCGACATGGTTCGCGCGGCGATCGCCGGTCAGCCGGGCTTTGTGCTCGACGATCGCGAGATCCGTCGCGCGGGCGTGAGCTACACGATCGATACGCTCGGTGAATTGCGCGCCGAGCATCCCGGACGATCGCTCTGCCTGTTGCTCGGCATGGACGCGTTTGCGGGCTTCACCGCCTGGCATCGCTGGCGCGACATTCTGGCGGTGGCAAACGTGGTGGTGGCACACCGGCCTGGCTGGCAGGCACCGTCTGCCGGACCGCTTGCCGAACTGCTGGCACGGTACGGCGTCGCCGAGGTCACGCCCCTCCACACGCAGCCGGCCGGCCTGCTGCATATCCGCAAGGTGACGCCGCTGGAGATTTCCTCCTCGGAATTGCGCGAGCTGCTGCTGGCGGGCGGCGATCCGCGATACCTCGTACCGGATCCGGTGCGGCGCATCATCATGGAGTCGGGATGCTATGCTCGCGCGGCGCGCCGCATTGGCGGCGCACCCACGGAGTAGCCAGCGCACGCATGAAAGAGTCCAAGTCCGTTCGCCCGACCGCCAAATCAAAATCGGCAAAGGCCGCCGGGACGGCCGGCAAGACCGCTCGCAAGACGGCCGGCAAGCCTGTCGCGAAAGCCGCTCGCAAAGCCGCTGCCCGGCCGGCGCGCAGTGTGCCCTCCGTACTCCGTGTGGTCGAGGCCGCGCTCGCTGACATGAAGGCCGTTGATGTACGCGTGCTCGACGTCCGCGGCATGAGTGATGTCGCCGACTTCATGGTGATCGCGAGTGGCAACTCCGATCGTCACCTGCGCTCGATCGCTGATCGCGTGGTGCAGATGGCGAAGGCATCGGGGCAGCGGCCGCTCGGTATCGAAGGCGAACAGCAGGGCGAGTGGGTGCTGGTCGACCTGCCGGACGTCATGGTGCACGTCATGCTGCCGCGCACCCGCGAGTTCTACCAACTCGAGCATCTCTGGGAAGCGCCGCGCGGCGAGGGCAAGCGGGCCGGCAGCGGACGCAGCGCCAGCGACCGCGCTTGAGGCGCACGCCGGTCGCGGCGCGGTGGGCGAGTGCGACTGCGAATCCTTACCGTCGGTTCGAAGCAGCCCGCTTGGGTGCAGGCAGCGGTGGCCGATTATCTGCGGCGCTTCAAGTTGCCGTGGCGGGTCGAGCTGGTCGAGATCGAGGCGCCCACGCGTAGCGCGACGCGCAGCGCGGCAAATGCGATCCAACGCGAGGGTGAGCGGGTGCTGGCCGCCCTGCGCGAACGAGAGCGGGTGATCCTGCTCGACGAGACGGGCAAATCCTTGAACACCCGTGAGCTTTGCGACCGGCTCACGCGGCTGGCGGAGGAGAGTCCGGACCTCGCGCTGCTGATCGGCGGTGCCGATGGCCATGCGCCCGCAGTGCGTGCTCGTGCCGTGGAGAGTTGGTCGCTCTCGCGGCTCACGCTGCCGCACGGACTGGCGCGGGTGCTGCTGATCGAACAGCTCTATCGCGCGCAGACGCTGGCGAGCGGTCATCCCTATCACCGTGAGTAGCGCGGCCGCAGTCGACCGGGACGGTGCGTCGGTCGCGGTGGCCGACGCGCGGGTCTGCCTCGCTTCCGCATCGCCGCGCCGACGCGAGCTGCTGTGGCAGATCGGCGTGCCGCACGTGATCCAGCCGGCGGAACTCGACGAGTCGCCGCTGCCCGGCGAAGCGCCGGATGTCTATGTCGGGCGGCTGGCGTCGGCGAAGGCCTGTCAGGTCCGCGAACGCCGTCACGCGGCGGGTCTCGTCGACCTGGCGGTGCTCGGTGCGGATACCACGGTGAGCATCGACGGTCTGCTGCTCGGCAAACCCGTCGATGAAACGGCGTTGCTGGCCTGCTTCGAACGGCTCTCGGGACGCGAGCATGAGGTGTTTTCGGCGGTGGCACTGGCCACGGCGGTCGGCGTGGACTGCAGGCTGTCGCGGACCCGCGTCCGTTTCCGGGTCGTGGCGCCGGCCGAAGTGCGGCGCTATTGGGCCAGTGGTGAGCCGCACGACAAAGCCGGCGGCTATGCGATCCAGGGCCTCGGCGCCGTGTTCGTCGAATGGATCGAAGGCAGTTACTCGGGCGTGATGGGACTACCGCTTGCCGAGACGGCGACGCTGCTGATCGCCGCCGGCGTGGGCGTGTGGCACTCTGGGGCATGAGCATCGAGGTCCTGATCAACGTCGCGCCGCGTGAGACCCGCGCGGCCTTGCTCGAGGGCGGCGTGCTGCAGGAACTGTTCGTCGAGCGCGCCAGCCGGCGAGGGCTGGTTGGCAACCTTTACAAGGGTCGCATTACGCGCGTGTTGCCGGGCATGCAGGCGGCGTTTGTCGATGTGGGTCTGGCGCGCACCGCTTTCCTGCATGTCAGTGACATCGTCAGCGGCGACACGCGCTTCGATGCGCAGCGCCTCGCGGCGGCCGGCGCTTCCGGCGGACCTGCGGGACTGTCGTCGGTGGTGCGCGAGGAAGTGCCTGACATCCGTCGTCTGGTCAATCAGGGCGACGACATCATCGTCCAGGTGGTCAAGGACCCGATGGGTGCCAAGGGCGCACGGCTGACCACCTTCATGTCGCTGCCGTCCCGTTACCTCGTGTTCATGCCCCGTGGCCGCGGCATTGGCATTTCCGCCCGCATCGAGCAGGAGTCCGAGCGACAGCGGCTGCGCGAATCGATGCAGGCGATCGTCGGCGATTCGCATCCGGGTGGCTACATCGTGCGCACCGCGGCCGAGGGCGTCGAAGCAGGCCGACTGGCCAGCGACCTCGAGTACCTTGAGCGCCTCTGGAACCATGTACGCGAGCGCGGCTTGCGTGCTGCACCCGGCGAACTGGTGCACGAGGATCTGCCGCTGCCGTCGCGTGTGCTGCGCGACGAACTCGGCCGTGGCATCGAGCGCGTGCTGGTCGATGACCAGACCGAACTCGAGCGGCTGCAACGTTTCGTTGCGGATTTCTCGCCGGTACGGGCGCCGCGCCTCGAGCTGCACCCGGGCCCGCGTCCGGTATTCGACCTGCATGGCGTCGAGGAGGAAATCAACCGCGCCCTCGAACGCAAGGTCTCGCTCAAGTCCGGCGGCTACCTCGTCATCGACCAGACCGAATCGATGACCACCATCGACGTCAACACCGGCGGGTTCGTTGGTCACCGCAATCTCGAGGACACGATATTCCGCACCAACCTCGAAGCCGCCGTGGCGATCGCGCGGCAGCTGCGGCTGCGCAACCTCGGCGGCATCATCATCATCGA
>CAZIRD010000073.1:13097-14409 GCA_964541625.1 uncultured Acidibacter sp. | reverse complement strand
GTGAAGATCAACGACAAGCACATCGAGGTGATCATTCGCCAGATGCTGCGCAAGGCCGAGGTCATGGGCTCGGGCGAGACGCCGCTGCTCAAGGGCGAGCAGCTCGACCGCTCGCGTGCCCTCGACATCAACGATCGCATGGGTGTAGAGGGCAAACAGGCGGCGACGCTCGCGCCGGTACTGCTCGGCATCACCAAGGCATCGCTGGCCACCGAGTCGTTCATCTCCGCGGCCTCGTTCCAGGAGACCACCCGCGTGCTCACTGAGGCAGCGGTCCGCGGCCTGAAGGACGACCTCCGCGGCCTGAAGGAGAACGTCATCGTCGGTCGGCTGATTCCTGCCGGTACCGGCTTTGCGGCGCATGCCCATCGCCGGCGCAAGCTGGAAGACGCCGGCTCGCGCAGCTTCATGGACGTGGGCGCGGCCGGTGGCGAGTCTGACGAGCCGACGGTCGGCGAGGAAGAGAGCGCTGCCGGCTGATGGACGAACCGATCGAACCCGACATGGCCGGCGAGGATGATCTCGACGGCATGATCGGGGACGGCCGGGAGGCATCCCGGGGGCATCCCACGCCGGTCAGGGTCCTGTTGCGCGGTCTCGAACTCATCGAGGCCCTCAACCGCCACGGGCCCCTGACCACCGCCGCGTTGAGCCAGCGTTTGCGGCTCGCGCGGACCACCGTCAATCGCTGTCTCGCCACGCTCGAAAGCGAGGGTTATGTCGAGCGCTTGCCCAACCGGCGGCATGCACTGACATCGAAGGCGGTCACCCTCAGCCACGGATTCGACGCTGCGCTCGAGCGCATCGAGCCCGTGCGCGCAGCCATGCACGCCGCGTCCGTGCGTGTGCAGTGGCCGATGAGCCTGATGCGTCTGCAATTCCCGCAGATGCACATCGAAGACTCCACCGACCGCGAAAGCGGTTTCGCGGTCGAATATTTTGAGCGTGGCATGCAGGTGCCGGTGCTCACCACCGCGTCGGGGCGGGCGATCGTCGCCTTCTCGAGTCTGCGGGTGCGTGAGTCGCTGCTCGAACATCTCTGGCCGACGCGGCCGGATGAGACCCTGCTGGCCTGGTCTGATCGGGCGTCTTTCGAGCGCGACATGGCGCTGACCCGCGAACGGGGTTACGCGCGCTGTACGCGACCGCTGCGGCTTACGGAGCAGGGCAGTCTGGCGGTGCCCGTCATGGTCGATGGCGAGCCGGTGGCCGCGCTCGCCGTGCGCTTTGCACTCTCGGCCGTGTCCTTCGACGAGGCTCGCAAACGTCTGCTGCCGGTGCTGCTCGAAATCGCACTCGCCAAAGGTCCCGT
>CAZIRD010000073.1:0-12997 GCA_964541625.1 uncultured Acidibacter sp. | reverse complement strand
CTCGCAAACGTCTGCTGCCGGTGCTGCTCGAAATCGCACTCGCCAAAGGTCCCGTTGCCCGCAGCTTGCCGAACCGGGAGCCTTGAGCGCGCCATCTGACGGGGGTGCTGGCATGACCCTCGGTTTGCTTACGCCCGAGCGCCAAAGAATCTAAGGTTTCGACTGAGGTCGCGGCCACGTCGCCCGGCGTTCGCCGGGCGCACAGTCACCAGCGCAGCAGCGACTCGCCGAGCAGGCGACCGAAGGTGAGTGCCGGCGTCAGCGACAAACCACCGACGAAGGCGTCGCCCGAAGTGCGCCCGAAGCCCAACACCTCGCCGGCCGCATACAGATTGCGAATGGGTTTGCCGTTGCCGCCAAGAACCCGCAGACGCCGATCGACCTGCAGGCCGGCCGGGCTGAGCACGGTGAGCCCCTGCGCCTTGATGCCGTAGAACGGCGCTTTCTCGATGCGGCGAATCAGGAACTGCTTGCCCTGCCGTCGATCAACACCCGCGTCGACCGCGGCGTTGTACTCACGCACGCTGCGCTGCAGATTGTCGACCGGCACGCCGAGTTCGCGGGCCAGCCCGGCGATCGACGCCGCTTTGACGAACGCAGGGTGCTGGCCGAACTTGGCCCGGTACACGGCGGTCGGATCGAGCGTCAGTGTCGCCGCGTTCTGCAGGATCGCGGCGTCGAAGACGATATTCATGCGTGTGCCCGGCTGCCGCAGCAGCGACCGCTCGCGGTAGTCGATGCTCGGATGGTCCTCCTGCATGAAACGCCGGCCACGGCTGTCGACAAACATCTCCCAGACCTTGCGCGCGCCCGGGGAGAGCAGCAGGAAGGCGCCCGAGCGCGGATCCTGCGGATCATCGAGCACCCCGGCGAAGGTGCAGAGAAACTTGTCGCTGCCGTCCACCTGCGCGCCGAGCGCGCTCGCGGCCACGATGCCGTCGCCGCGGGAGTAGGGGTTGACGTGCGAGCAGAGCGGATATCGCGGCGTGAGGCGCTGCCAGAGTTCCGGATTGGCGGCGTAGCCGCCCGACGCCAGCACCACATTGCGGCTGCGGTATTCGACCTCACCCTGAGGGGTCAGGGCGCGTACGCCGGTGACTGCGCCGCTGGCGTCCGTCGATAGCGAGGTCATCCGGGTCTGCAGGCGAAGATCGATGCGCCCCGACCGCACCAGCTGCTCGTGGGACGGGCGCAGCGCCTCGAGGATGGACAGGCCCTTGTTGGCACCCCAAAGATATCGCCGGGTCGAGTAGGCCTCGTGAGCCTCGCCCGCCACCGGGGTACCCGGTGCCGGCACGAAGCCGAGGTCCATCAGCCAGTCGATGGTTGCCGCCGCATGCTTGACGAAAAGCCCGAGCACCAGCGGATCGATACGTCCGTGGGCGATACGCTGCGCATCACGGAAATGCTCGGCCGGACTATCTTCGATGCCCTGTGCTCGCTGCAGCCGTGTCCCTGCGGCGCTGATCTGGCCAGACGACCAGTGCAGGGTGCCGCCGATGCGATAGTCCGCTTCGAGCTGCAGCACCCGTGCGCCGCGCGACGCCGCACAGATGGCGAGTGGCAAGCCCGCCGAACCGGCGCCGACAACGATGACGTCAAACACGGTTCCGGATGGTGTTGCAGCGGGGCGAGTGGCGCCGTCGCTGCGGCGGCGTGGAGTCTTTGGCATGGCCGCATTCTGGCACGAGCCACGCCGGCTCACCATTTGACCCGGAAGGCATCTATAGTGCTGTCCGCCATACGCCATCACGGCGTCACCGAGTCTGTGCAGTGATCGAATCCTGGCTGTTTCTCTTGTTGTTCCTGGTCGGCGGCGCCGCAGGCTTCGCCCTCGGCATGCTGTTCGCGCGCCAGCGTCCCAATGCCAGCCAGATCGCCGAACTCGCCCGCCAGCAGGAGCGGGTGCTCGCGCTCACTGCCGACAACGCTGCGCTGCGGGCGACCCTCGAGCGCGAACAGGCGGCCTCCGCGGAGAAACTGGCGCTGCTCGACGCCGCCCGCGAGCAGCTCGCCAACGCCTTCAAGGCCATCTCCGCCGAGGCGCTGCGCAGCAACAACCAGCAGTTTCTCGATCTCGCGCGTACCCAGCTCGAGAGTTTCCAGACGCAGGCGCGCACCGACCTCGAAACGCGGCACCAGCGCATCGACGAGACCCTGAAGCCGATCCGTGAGTCGATCGACAAATTCGACGTCCAGCTTAAAGACCTCGAGAAGGATCGCGCGGTGGCCTACCAGTCGCTGACCGATCAGGTGCAGGGGCTGATGCGCGAGCAGGTTGCGCTGCGCGGCGAAACCAGCAACCTCGTCAGCGCCCTGCGCCAGCCGACTGTGCGTGGCCGTTGGGGCGAGATCCAGCTGCGACGCGTGGTCGAACTTGCCGGCATGCTGGCCCACTGCGATTTCCGCGAACAGCAGTCGATCGATACCGACGAGGGTCGGCTGCGTCCTGACCTCATCATCCATCTGCCGCGCGGGCGCAGCGTCATCGTTGACTCCAAAGTCCCGCTCGCCGGTTATCTCGCTGCGCTCGAGGCGCGCGATGATGCCAGCCGCAGTCTGCGCCTGCAGGAGCATGCCAAGGCCGTCAAAGGACACATCGCCGCGCTGTCGCGCAAAGGTTATGCCGCCGAGGTGCGTGGCAGCGCCGAGTTCGTGGTGCTGTTCCTGCCGGGAGAGGTGTTCTTCAGTGCCGCCCTCGAGCAGGATCCCTCGCTGATCGAGGCGGGCGTCGAGCAGGGCGTGATGATCGCCACGCCGACCTCGCTCATCGCCCTGCTGCGGGCCGTGGCCTATGGCTGGCGGCAGGAGGAAATCGCCCGCAACGCCGAGAAGATCAGCATTCTCGGCAAGGACCTCTACGATCGCCTCGCCGTGATGGGCGAGCACTGGGCCAAGCTCGGCAAGAACCTCAAGCAGGCCGTCGATGGCTACAACGCCGCCATCAGCTCCCTCGAGAGCCGGGTGCTGGTCACGGCGCGCAGGCTGCGCGATCTCGACCCGGCGCTGGATGCGACCCGTCTCGAGCCGATCGATCCGGTCGACGTGACGCCGCGGCTGCCCCGCGAGGATGCCGCGAAGCTCCCCCCGCCCGACGCCGACTAAGGACGGCGTTCACCGGTCGTCGCGAACACCCGCGCCTCACCGCGGCCGCGGGGGTCGGCGGCAGCGCTGACGGTACCGGCCGCATCGATGTCGATGAGCTGTACATCGCCGAACTCCCAGGGGCTCTGGCGGACGTCGTAGCCAAGCGCCTTGAGTTCGCCGAGCGACTGCTCATCGCCAAGCTTGCAGCATTTGCTGTGCACGATCAGCGTGGGCGGCAACAACTGGTGGTGGAAGCGCGCGGCTGCCACGGCGTCGACAGCACTCATGCCGAAATCCAGTCGATTGACGATGGTCTGGAACACCGAGGTGAAGATCGTCGACCCACCCGGGGAGCCGACAACCATGCGCACACGATCGTCCGCGAGCAGCAGGGTCGGGGTCATCGACGACAGCATGCGCTTGCCGGGAGCGATTTCATTGGCCTTGCCACCCACGACACCGTAGAGGTTGGGAATGCCCGGCTTGGTGCTGAAGTCATCCATCTCGTTGTTCAGCAGAAAGCCCGCGCCTTCGACCACCACGCCATTGCCGAAGCCGCCGTTCAGCGTGTAGGTCAGCGCGACCGCGTTGCCGGCGCCATCCATGATCGAGAAATGCGTGGTCTCGCGGCTCTCGGGGAGACCCGGCTTGACCGACGGCAGCTGCGAGATGGCGTCACGACGGACTTCGGTCGCGCGCCGCTGCAGGTAGCCCTCGTCGGTCAGCCGTGCCACCGGAACTTTGACGAAGTCCGGGTCACCGAGGTATTCGGCACGGTCGGCAAACACGCGCTTCTCGATCTCGGCGACCAGATGCACATAGCGTGCGGAATTGTGGGCCGCTCCCGCGAAGTCATCGGCGCGCGCGTCCTTCATCTTCAGCAACTGCACGAGTGCAATGCCGCCCGAACTCGGCGGCGGTGCAGACACGAGGGTGTAGTCGCGCCAGCGTACGCGCAGCGGCTCACGCCAGATTGCACGATATCCCGCCAGATCCGCACGGCTGATCAGTCCGCCGCCGCGCTGCATCTCGGCGACGATGAGGTCAGCCGTGGGTCCCGAATAAAAGCCGGCAGGACCGCGGCGCGCGATGCGATCCAGAGTACGGGCGAGCGCCGGCTGGCGAAACTTGCCGTCACCTTTGATCGGTGTAGCGGCCAGCGGACCGAACCAGATCGCGAAGTTGGTCTTGCCGGCATAGTCCGGCAGTGACTCGCGCACGCGTTCGATCAACTGCGGATGCGGCAGGAAGCCATCGCGGGCGAGGCGGATCGCAGGCTGCAGCAGTTCATGCCAGGGCTTGCTGCCATATCTTTGGTGTGCTTCCCAGAGCCCGGCGACGGTACCCGGCACGCCGGCAGCACGGTGGCCGACCAGCGAAGCATCGGCAATGGGCTTGCCGGCGGCATCGAGATACATGTCGCGGGTTGCGCCGAGCGGGGCGACCTCGCGAAAGTCGAGAAAGGCGGTATCCGTACCCATCTTGAGCGTGATGAAGCCGCCGCCACCGAGGTTGCCGGCCTCGGGATAGGTCACGGCGAGCGCGAACGCAGTGGCTACCGCAGCGTCGACGGCATTGCCACCGCCGCGGATCACCGCTTCGCCCACCTCTGCACCGTAGTGGTCCGGCGCGGCGACTGCCGCCGCGCGTCCTGCGGCCGTCGCATCGAGCATGGCGACGAAGGGCAGCGCGAGGCAAAGCAACCAGACTGAAAAGCGGGACTGCTGTATGGGTCGAGTCATCATGCGCGGATGTTCTCACAGCGATGGCGCCTCGGGCATGATGTGCGCTCATCTGATCCAACCGTGATCGGGCAGGGAGCTGCTGATGAATGGAAAGAGCTGGTATCGGTCGCGCGGGTTGCTGTCTGCACTGCTGTGGCTGACCTCGATGGCGGGACCGGTCTGGGCGCAGGGACAGGACTCGACGGCCGGCGAGCGCAACCTGCGCATCATGGCGGAGTTGCTCCCGGGGCATTACGACAATGCCAACCAGAACTATTTTGACGGCCGGCGGAAACTTGCTACCGCCGATCGGCATCCGCGGATGTCGACCACGATCACCCGCATCGAGGCGCCGGCTTTCGGTCGCTACGTCTATCTCTGGGTGAATCGCACTGAAGCCGCGAGCGGACCGCAGCTGTCCTATCGTCTCGCCACGCTGCAGGCGGGCCCGGGCGATGACGAGGTGACCCTGCGGCACTACCTGCGCATGCAGGGCGAGATCACCGCGGCGGAGCTTCCCCGCCTGCAGCCGGCGGACCTGCGACGGACCGAGGGCTGCGACTACGTGTTCAAGCGCCGCGCCGATCATTTTCGCGGTCTGCAAGGGGAGCGCAGTTGTCGCTTCGATTGGGAGGGGGAGGCGGTGTATACCGACAACGAGATCTCCCTCTCGCGCAGCAGCCTCTGGTTCCATGATCACAAGTGGCGGCTGAAGGATGGCAAGCGCATCACCGGAGTCGCATCCGGCGAGCCGTTCTGGCTCGAGCGGGCGCGCTTTTTCCACTGCTATGCGGACGTGCCCGGTGTCGGCGGCGGCGTCGACATTCCGTTCACGCGCTATGACGACATGCTGCTGCACGACAAGGGTGACACGCGCTGGTTCACGGCCAAGGCGGATCCCGCACGTAACCTTCCGCAGCGTGAGCTCGCGCTGAACCTGCGTGCCGTGACTTGGCAGGTCCTCAACGAGGCCAACGATTACTTCAACCGCAACTCACTGGTGCTGTCGGTGCTCGAGCGGCTCGCGGACGGCAGCGTCAAGGAGCACGGCTACGCCTTCACCGATCCCGACGCCGAGCGCATCGCGATGAACATGAAGTGGATCCTCGTCAACTGCGCGATCACGCCGCGCCGCGAAGCGCGCCCGGAGATGTAAGCCGGCGTCAGCCGTGCTTGATCAGCACCTTGCCCACGTGATCGCTGGCCTCCATCTCGCGGAAGGCGGCGATGGCGTCGGCGAAGGCGAAGGTGCGGTCGACCACCGGCTCGATGCGGCTCGCGGCGAGCCCCGCGAGAAGGTCGGCGAACATGCGTCGGCTGCCGTTGCTGATCGCCTTGAGCGTCAGGTTCTTCTGGTAGAAGCCCGGCATCTTCGGCAATTCTTTGGGTAGCGGTCCGGTGCCGATCATGACGATGGTCGCGCCCGGCGCGCAGGCGTTCATCGACTCATCCAGCGTCGGACGGCCGACATTTTCGAGCACCACGTCCACGCCGCCACCGGTGAGTTCGGCCACGCGTGCGCCCCATTGCGGCGTACTGCGGTAATTCACCCCGAGGTCGGCGCCGAGGACGCGCATGCGCTCGAGCTTGTCGTCGCGCGACGAGGTGACCACGACCCGTGCGCCTGCCGCTTTGGCGAGCTGCAGGCCGATGGTCGAGACCCCGCCCGTGCCCAGCGAGAGCACGGTCTGCCCCGGCCGCAGCCGCGCCACTTCGAACAGCGCGTGCCACGCGGTGACCCCCGAGGAAGCGAGGGTTGCGGCGGATTCGTAGCTCACGGCTGCGGGCAGTACGACGAGGCCCGATGCCGGCAGTACTGCTTTCTCGGCAAGCCAGCCATCCAGGGTGTTGCCGATGTCGCGCTCATACACGGCCGGGTTCCAGCGGCCGTCGATCCAGTCCGGGAAGTGGCAACTCGTCACCCGGTCGCCCGGCTTGACGTGCGTCACGCCCTCGCCCACGGCGAGCACTTCGCCGGCGCCTTCGCTCAACGGGATCGAGGCCTTGTTGGCACCGACCGGGAAGAAGCCGCCGACGATGCCGCGATCGCGGGCGTTGATCGAGGTGGCGACCACGCGCACCAGCACTTCGTCACGGCCCGGTAGTGGCGTATCGCGAGTGACGAGTTGCAGGTTGCCGATCGAGGGCGGACTGCCGATGCGCCAGGCGCGCGAGCGGTCACTGCCCGTAGCCGGCCGCGCCTTCCTGCCGTCGGCAGTCGTCTCTGCCGCACCCAGCGCGAGTGCCGAACCGGCCGCGCCGGAGGCAAGGAATTCCCGTCGATCCATGTCTGCTCTCCCGGTCAACCGGTGCTCTGGCGAAGGTCAATGATCGAGGCGGCAACGGCCTCGATTTCACGCTCGTGCGGCAGGTCACGCCAGGGCTCACGCAGCGCCGCCTCGTACCACTCGCGCATCTCCGGCAGGGCGCGCAGCCGTTCTGCGTAGGCGTCACAGGTCGCATCCAGCGCGAGGCCGTAGGTCTGCAGGCGAAAGGTTACCGGGGCAAAGAAAGCATCAACCGCGGTAAAGAGCGTGCCGGCGAGGAAGGGGCCACCGAAACGCGCCAGCCCGTCGTTCCACAGCGCGCGCAGCCGCGTGAGCTCGGTTTCCAGCTCGGCGGTACGCGTACGCAACACGACGCGCTGGCCGCAGCTCATGCTGCACTGGCTGCGCAGCGCCTGGAAACCCGAGTGCATCTCGGCCGTCGCCGAGCGTGCCCAGGCGCGTGCCGCGGTCTCTGCCGGCCAGACACCGGCGTGGCGCTCGGCGAGGTACTCGACAATGGCGAGCGAGTCCCAGATGCGCAGGTCGCCGTGGTGCAGGCACGGCACCTTTCCGGTCGGCGAATGCCGGCGGAACAGCTCGACGCTCGCCGGATCGCCGAAGGGAATCAGCAATTCCTCGAAGTCGATGCGGAGGCTGCGCATGAGCACCCACGGCCGCAGCGACCAAGAGGAATAGTTCTTGTTGGCGATGCAGAGCGTGTACATCACGTTTTCCTGCCGTCTATCGCCGGACTCAGCGCGCCGGTTTACGGAACTTCAGCGTGAAGCGGTCGCTGTAGCCGGCGAGCGACGGTCGCTGGCTGTCGTAGCGCAGCTCGTCGTCCGGGCGGTAGTGCAGGTTGCTGAAGCCATCGAACACGAAGCCCGCGTCCAGCGCTTCCTTGATGACCAGCACCGGGTCGATACGCCGCCAGGTCTCGTTGGTCGTGGGCTCGTTGTGGCGACGGGTGTGATCCACCACGCCGTACACACCGCCCGGCTTGAGCGAAGCGAACACCGCCTTGTTGAGCATGGCGCGCGCTGCCGGCGTCATGTTGTGCAGGTTACGGAAGGTGAGCACCATGTCGGCGTTCTGCACCGGGATCTCGATGGCCTCGGCATCGAACACGCCGAACTGGCCCGAGGGTTTGGTGGCGAACTTGCCCTCGGCGACCTGTACCTTGTCGAGGCCCCATTCCTTGAGACGCGGCGCAAGGCGCGCGGTGCCGCCGAAGATATGCAGCTTGCCCTTGTCGGCGAGCACCTGCCCGAGGATCTTGGTGTACCAGCCGGCCCCCGGCATGATCTCCACCACGGTCATGTCGGGCGTGAGTCCAAAGAATTCCAGCGTCTGCACCGGCCGGCGCTCGGGCAGGTCGCGGGCGCGCTCTTCGGGCGTGCGGATCGGACTGGCGAGCGCTTTCTCGATGGCGAGTGCGGTTTCGCTCTTCGGTTGCGCCGGGCCCATCTGGGCGGAGGCCATCGTGGCGCCGAGAGCCGACAGGGCGACGAGCAGTGATGCGAGCAGTTTCATGATCCCCTCCGAAATGGAATGCTGGAAGCGGAATGCGGCAAGCGGAATGCGTTGCAAGCCCCGATTCTGGCATGCTTGCCGCGATCGACAAGTAAAGACGAACGGATTCCCGCCTTGCGGGCGGGAGCGAGGATGCGCATGAAGACCGACCGGCGCCGCGCCACTCTGGGCCTGCTCACCGCCTCCGCATGGCTGGCCGGGCTCTGCAGCGCGCCGCAGCGCAGCCTGGCCGCCGTCCGTGAAGCGGTCGCGGCGCTGCCCGGCAAGGTGGCTCTGCGGCGTCTCACCCATCGCCCGCCAAACTACGAAACGCCGCTCGAACATTTCCGCAGTACGTTGACCCCGAACGACGCGTTCTTCGTTCGCTACCACCATGCCGGCCTGCCGTCGATCGATGCCCGCGAGTTCCGCCTCGAGGTTGGTGGCGCCGCCGCCCGACCCGCCGCTTGGTCGCTGGAGCAATTGCGGCGCGACTTTCCGGCCAACGAACTCGTCGCCGTGTGCCAGTGCTCCGGCAACCGCCGCGGACTCTTCGATCCACCCGTGCCCGGTTTGCAGTGGGGCCACGGTGCCATGGGCAACGCACGCTGGCGCGGTGTACGCCTCGCCGACCTGCTCGAGCGCGCCGGTCTGGCGCCGACGGCCGTCGAGATCGCCTTCGATGCCGCCGACTTCGCGCCGCTCGAAGGCACGCCCGACTACGTCAAATCCCTGCCGCTGGCCAAGGCGCTGCATCCCGACACGCTGCTCGCCTATGAAATGAACGGGGCGCCGCTGCCCGAGCTCAACGGGTTCCCGTTGCGGCTCGTGGTCCCGGGGTGGACGGCGACCTACTGGATCAAGCACGTCAACCGCATCACGGCGCTCGATGCCCCGGAGAAGGGGTTCTGGATGAGTTCGGCCTACCGCATGCCGCGCGCGGCTTTTCCGCTGATCGAGCGGTTTCCCACCCAGGAGGCGGGCGAGCGCGCGCCGGTCACCGAGATCGCCATCAATTCTTTGGTGACCTCGATGGACGGTGACGGCGTGCTGCGGTCTGGCGCTTCGCCGCTGCGCGGTATCGCCTGGGATTCGGGCCGCGGCATCGATCGCGTCGAGCTGTCTTTCGATGCCGGCGCGAGCTGGCGCCGCTGCGAACTCGGTGAGGACCTCGGCGCGTACTCGTTCCGCCCATGGACTGCGGCGTGGCCAACGTTGGCCGTCGGCCGGCACGAGCTCTGGGTTCGCGCCGCCAACAAGGCCGGTCAGGTGCAGGTCGAGCGGGCCATTCCGAACCCGTCGGGCTACCAGCACAATGCCTATCACCGGGTGCCCGTCGAGGTCAGCGCATGAGTGCCCTGCAAGTGAACCGATTCGCCGCCGTTGCCCTGCTGGTTTTCATCACTACTGCGGCCAGCACGCTGGCGTCGGCGGCGGAGCCCGAAGCGGCACCGGGCGAGGGCCGCGAGTTGTTTGTCGCCCGCTGCAGCGTTTGCCACAGCATCGACTACGTGCAGATGCACGCCCGCTTCGGTACCCGCAGTCTGTGGGAGGCGTCAGTCGCGAAGATGCGCAACGCCTACAAGGCGCCGATGAGCGATGAAGAGGCGCGGCAGATCCTGAGCTATTTGGAGCGCCAGTACGGTCCGGGCAGCGCGGCTCAGCGCACCACGCCGAGCAGTTCGATGTCGAAAACCAGCGTGGCGCCGGGCTTGACCGCAGGCGGCGCGCCGCGATCACCGTAGGCGAGTTCGGCCGGACAGATTACCCGGCTGCGACCCCCGACGCGCATGGTCTGCAGCGCCTCGCTCCAGCATGGGATCACGCCGCGCACCGGCAGCGTCGCTGGCGTCTCGCGTCCGCGCGACGTCTCGAACACCGTGCCGTCGATGAGCTTGCCTTCATAGTGCACGCTTACGTGATCCAGCGCAGAGGGCCGCTCACCGGCACCCACTGCCAGCGACTGCATCACGAGTCCGCTCGGCAGACGTTGCACGTCCGGCTGCTGCAGGGCGGCCGAGAGATACGCCGCGCCCGCGATGCGCTCGCGCTGCAGGGTGGCCGAACGGCGGGATTCCTGCAGCGCCGGCAGCGCGCCCGCTTCCGCGGCGAGGTCGACTTTGGGCATGCGCCGCAGCACGCCGTCATCGAGCCCCGATTTAACCCACTCGAGCTCCTGCGGCGAGAGCGAGAACGCTTCGAGGGTACGCGAGATCAGTTGCCCGAGCGTGTAGAGCGTGCGCGCATCGGGAGTTGGCAGTTCTTCGATGCCCGAAGCAGGCCCCGCGGTGCCCTCCAGACTGGAGGCCGGTGCATCGCGGCCGGTTGGGGCCGACCATGCAATCGAGGTACTGGCAAACCAAAGGGCGAGGATCGCGCTGCTGCACGTGATCGCCCGTCGGACCCGAATAGGCCGCTGGCTCTTCATGATGATTCCCCCGTAGACCGCGGACCCGCCATGTTTGCCCTGCGAGCGCCCTCGGTCTCAGGCTATCTTGCGCTTCGTGCCGATACTGTCAACAGCGGCCGCGGTCGCCCATCACCCACCGGCCGGTAGAGGACCCCCTGCCATGTCGAAAACCGTGTTCATCACCGGTGCGTCATCCGGAATCGGCGCCGGACTCGCCCGGGAGTACGCCCGCCGGGGCGCGCGGCTCGCGCTCCTTGCCCGCCGGGTCGACCTGCTCGAGGGACTGGCCGCGGAGTTGAGGTCCCTGGGCGCCGAGGTCAGCGTGCATCAGGGTGATGTCACCCGTGATGGCGACGTGGCACGAGCCCTCGACGAACTCGCGGCCCGCGGGATCGGCGTCGACATCGTCTATGCCAACGCCGGTTTCGGCGTGGCCGGCAGCGTGCAGCGACTGACGCTCGAAGATTACCGCCGGCAGTTCGAGACCAATGTTTTCGGCCTGCTGCGCACCGTCAAGGAATCGCTGCCGGCGCTGCGCGCGAGTCGCGGCCAGCTGGTGCTGGTGGGCAGCGTCGCCGGGCATGTCGCTTCGCCCGGCATGTCGGCCTACTCGATGAGCAAGTTCGCAGTCCGTGCACTCGCCGAGACCCTGCACGGCGATCTCGCGCCGGAGGGCATATCGGTGACGCTGGTCTCGCCCGGGTTCGTCGATTCCGACATCCGCCGCACCAACAACCAGGGCGTGGTGCAGCCCTCGGCCACGGATCCGATCCCCGCCTGGCTGCGGGTCGGTACGGCGGCCGCCGCGCGGGAGATCGTCCGCGGCGTCGAGCGGCGACGCGCTGAGGTGGTGGTGACCGGACACGGAAAACTCATCGTTTTCTTTGGCCGGCACTTCTCCGGGCTGCTTCGCCTGCTCGGCCGGCGGATGTACCGGGGTCGGCCGGAGCCGAAGGCCGGTTCGACGCCGGCGCAGCCGGGTGGCCGCACATGAACCGCGCGAGCGGCGGTGGCCGGATCCTGTTCCCGACACTGATCCATGTCGCGCCCCTGCAGCGCAGCGGTGCTGCGGCCCTTAACCGCCGCCTGCTCGCCGAGGCGCTGCAACTGCGCGCTGATGATGTCGCCGGCCAGCGCTGGTCGGCGCGCAACTACCCGGGCGGCTACACCTCGTATGGCTCGCAATGCCGGTTGCAGCGGATCTCACCGACTTTTGAGCGGCTGGAGCGCCTGCTGCAGCGCCATGTCCGCGCTTTTGCGCGCGCGCTGGCCTTCGACCTCGAGGGCCGCACGCTCGCGATGACCGATTGCTGGGTGAACATCATGCCGCAGGGCACGGCGCACAGCCTGCATCTGCATCCGCTCTCGACCTTGAGCGGCACCTACTACGTTCGTACCCCGCGCGGCGCCCCGGGCCTGAAATTCGAGGACCCGCGGCTCGAACGCTTCATGGCCGCGCCGCCACGCCGTCACGATGCCCCGCCCGAACTGCAGCCCTGGCATACCGTGCCGGCCCGCGCCGGGCAGGTCGTTCTCTTCGAGAGCTGGCTGCGGCACGAGGTGGTGGCCAACCAGACCGCCGCGGAGCGCGTGAGCATCTCCTTCAACTTCAACTGGTTTTGATGCGGCGTTGCCATAGGCGGAATCATCAGCGGCGGCTGGCGGATCCTGGTCTAGGAAACCTGGTCAAATATTTCGAAAAGGTCGAAGTATTTCATCTATTTTTTCGAATTGTTTTGATGGCTCGCTTGTTTGTTAGATAAAAGGCGTCGCGTCTGTTTCTGAATCCAAGGGCTTTTGGCTTCGGGGGTGGCGGATGTCGGATCAGCGAGTCCCGACCGAGCAAGTCGTCGGGGGTTATGCATCTACGGGTGGCGCACAGCCGCCCACGGCGCCTCCACCCCGTAAGGCCGGGGGGGGGGGTGACTCTTCGCCCGCCTTGCCGCTCTTCCGCCCTGAAGCGCTAGCCGCCCACACCGAGCTACGCTGGGGTCGCC
>CAZIRD010000072.1:0-14429 GCA_964541625.1 uncultured Acidibacter sp. | reverse complement strand
GCATAGGGCAACACCATAGTCGAGCAGGGTGTTGCACTTCGAGATTGAGTCCGCCCTTCGCTAACGTTCATCGCGTATCCACAGGCTTGATGGCTGGCACGAAGCAGCGACGAGTCTTGCGCGCAGGCGAACTGCCTAGTGATGTCGCACGGCAGTTCGCGACCCAGCAGCAATGCCGCCGCTTGTAGCCGCACCAGCGCAGGTTCGTGTTGGCCATGAGCCATGTCATCTGCGCGGCGTTGGGAGTTGAGTAGCAGTCGAAGCCGGCCTAAACAGGCATAGCAATTCCTCTCAGGCAACGGCCCAGAACCAGACCTGGGCCGCGGCGGAAAAATAGTCGGTGTGGCCGGCCTTGAGCGCCTTGCCATTCCACAGGTCGATGTGGTCGATCGTCTTGTTGTCGTCGGTCGGCATGTTCAGGAAGAACACGACGCCTTTCTTGCTCTCGTAGTCCTTGCTTGTGACGTTCGACTGCTTCGACGTGTTCCCCAGCACCGGGGTGCCATCGAGCCATTTCGCAAATTCCTCCGCCGCGAGGATGTGCTTTGGATGGTGCGGCGGGTTCTCCCAGCAGCGCCGCCCAGGGAACATGGTGTCGAAGCTGCTCGTGGAAACGCCAGCGCCTTCGAAAGCCACCGTCATCCGGATCGCACATTGGTCGGGGAAAAGTGCCGTGTTGCAGGGATACGCGGGATACGGGTGGGCTTTCCAGAGCGCGTCGAAGCGGGTAGCCAGCAGCGTCTCATCCAGGTGTTCATATGCAGACTTCAGGGCCGCTGCCCGATCGGGGCCTTCGATCTCCACTTCGAACTGCGTCGCCGAGATCGTCACCTTGATCTTGTTGATGCCGAACGGAAAGAGTTTCGGGAAGTCCTTCGCCCGGTCGGCCACGCTGCGCACGGCCTCGTCGATGGCCTGGACGGCTGCCATGCCTTTTTCACGCGGCCACTTGCCCTCGGCAACCGTCGGATCGTCGTTCATGGGTTCATCTCCTCGTGGGGAAAGAAAAGCAACGCCGCACGGGCGGCGGACTCGCGCCACGGTATGCCGGGGCTTGCGCATTCGGACGCGCATTCGCATTGGAATTGGCATCCGTATCGGTCTGGCCTTGCCCCCCTGCTTGCGTTTCGGGTTCTTCGGGTTTCGGCACGAGCGTGTAGCAGGTCGCGAGCTTTTCGATGTCCACCCAATAAGGCTGCTGGCCTTCCATTCCCTTGGCGACCATCGTGGCGATCGACAGCGAATCCTTTTCAGTTAGCTGCACGACCCGTGTGAACCATTGCAGCTTCGCGCCGTGATCGGGGGCCCAGGCCGACCACATGGCCGCCAGCAGCGGCCGGATGTGATCGGCCAGGACGACTCCCGTTCCGCCGCGGTCGTCGCCTTGCTTCGGGACGGTCGGGTCAAGGGCGGCGCACAACCGCCACGCGCGTCGCTCCATCGCGCCGAGAAGATCGCATCGCTCCTGGTAGACCCAAGTCGCTGCCATCGGCACCCGATGGCGTGCGCTGATGCGGGTGTCGCCCATGTTGCGGTAGGCCCAGCGAACGGTCTCGAGATCGATGCGGCGCGACTTGGAAGTGTCGGTTGGCCGCATGTTGTCGATGATCGATACGGTATCGGCCATACCCAAGAGTTCGAGCCTACCCGGGACCGGACGGTCGGTCTCGATGAGCGCCAAGTCGGCCGCCGTGGGTTCGTCGCGCACGTACTTGTCGTAGTGAGTGAGTTCTTCCCTAGACAGTTGGGGCGCCTGGATACTGCACACGAGCGGCGGCGATCCGTCGCGCTCGTGGAGGATGCGGATGCTCTTTGGCGCAGCCCAGACGGCGGGCGCCACCGAACTGCCGGAATCGACCAGCAACCGCATGGGCGGCGCCTTGCCTCCGGGGCCGCAGACGCAGGACGCTGCGGTGACAACCCATCGGTCGCCGACGGCGATGCCCTGGCAGAAATCGCTGGCCACCGCGCTCAACCCGGAAACGGCTAGTGTCACATGCCACGGACGCTCGCCATCGCGCAGCGCTTCGAGTGGCTGCTGCGCGGGGGTGACGTCCGCCGGTTGCCCGAGGACGCTGCGGCTCACGGCCGCCCGCCAGGGCAACGGACCGTCGAGTAGGGGCGGGACGGAGGCGGCGTGCGCAAGCGTCGCCAAGGCCATCGCCAGGCCCACCGCAACGAAGGCATGGCGAGGGAGCTTCATGGCGTCGAAAGAATGAGGCGGTCGCTGAACACGAGGCGAGGCTTCCGTATGGTCGCGCAGGCCACGCCGCGCGTCCGATCCTCCACGGGCATGACCTCGAACTCCTGGATCAACACCGAATGGATGCAGTCACCCCGCAAGTCATGGTGCATCTGCCGGTCTTGATCTCTTTGCTTCCACTCATTGCCCTTTTGTTCGAGTTCCATCGACGAGCCGAGCAGGGGCACCCACGCGACGCCGTGCATGCCGAGGTCGCCGCGCACGTGGGGCCGGATCGCTTCCCAGCGTTCGCGCGGCATGTATTCGAGCCGTGCGGTGACGCGGATGCTCCGGTCGACCTGCGCGATCGGCACCGGGCTTGCGCCGCGCATCCACACCTCGATGGTCGCGGCGCCGCCGCCCGCGGCCTTCATGCGTGCGGTCGTCGCGCGAGACGGCGGCAGCTGCACGAACTCCTGTACCGTGAGCTCGGAGAGTTCATAGCCGGGCAGGGCGTTCTCCTGGTAACGCGCCAGCGAGAGCCGCACGAACGGGAAGTACGCATACTTCTCGTCGATCTGGACGTCCACGTAGTGACGGCGCGTGACTTCGTCGAATTTCGGTTCGTAGAGCACCAGCGCCACCTTCGATGGACCGCTCTCGTAACTGGGGATGCGCTGCTTCATCGATTCGCACTTGCGCAGGTCCAACACCGGGAAGCACGCGCCGGCGCGGGATGAAGTGAGGTCGGACACGCCGTCGCACACGTGCTTGCGGAAAGCCTCGGGCGGGACGGAACCCAGGCAGGCGTTGGTGCCAGTGCGGCTCCAGAGCGGATCGACTCCCCAGCGCGTGACATAGGGTTCCAGGTAGGTGGGTGGATCGCGGTTCACGCCGCACAGTTCGGCCATCGCCGAGAGAGCGCGCTCACGCAAGGACCGCCGATAGAAGTCCTCCGGCGGCCAACACACCAGCGCGAGCTTTTCGCCGTCGCCAGACGAGAACCAGGGCCGGCGCAGCCAGATCCGGAAGCAGCCGCCCACGCGTTCATGCGACGCATGCGCACCGGACGGATCGCGCCACAGGTATTGCGGCATGACGTAGTCGACGTCGGGTGTGCGGGGGTAGGCGGAAGCCGGGCAAGCGACGCCCCGCAAGGCGCCGGGCAGGGAGATGAACGTCGAGCCTTCGCCGTTGAATTCGGCCGCGAATCGGCTGTGCGCGCGAACCTCGATGTCGACGATGCGCGCGCGCGTGTCGCCGAAGCCCGCCAGCAGTTCGCGCCCTTGCAGGTCTTCATTGGCCTTGCGCGGTGCGCGTGCGCGCACGCCCGACAGCAGCACAAGGCCGTCGTCCGGCGCCTTTGCGGGTGCCGGCAAGGCGTTGGGCGCGCGCGAGCGCAACGCGCTCAGCACGGCGGGCAACTGGTCGAGGCTCAGCGACAGGCTCTTCTTCTGCCGCGTGGGGTTCTTCATGCCCGGCTCGTCGCCGATGTCTTCCCAGGTGAGCGTGAAATCGACGCGTTGCGTCGTTGCGCGATCGAGTTCGAGGTCGCCCGCGAGTGCGGCGTCGGTCTCGCCCGGGCGGCGCAGGAAGCGAAAGGTCTGCTCGAACGGCTCGAGCCGTATCGCCGGCAGCGCCAGCACGAAGCGGTCGATGAAGTTGGGTGCGACTTCCTCGGAGGGCAGGCCGGACCAGAGCAGGCGAGGCGCGGCCGGCCGGTCCACCGCGTTCACGACGCGCACCAGCTGGCTCGGGTTAAGCATGCCGAAGGAGGTGAGGTTCGTCAGCCCTTTCGCGAGTTGCCCGCCGGTTTGCGAGCGCACCGGCGCGTCGCGCATCTCCTCCCAGCGAGAGAGTCGGCGAACTAGGCGCTGCCATGCGTCGAACCAGATGGCCTCCCGTGTGCCGTTGGCGAGAATCGGGATGTCCAGGAGCTGAGCGACTTCCTTGCCCTCCGTCGTCACGAGGAAGTCCACGACTTGGTCGAGCACCGCCGACTGCTCCAGCTGGTCCGCGCGGATCTCGTGCCACACGTACAGGTCCAGGTCCTCGCCCGGCGCGACGTGCAGCCGGATCGTGTCGTGCTTTTCGTCCTTCTCGAACACGGTGCGCAGCGAAGGGCGGGGCGGACCGTCCTGCGCGCGCAGCACTTCCAGCCTCAGCGGCCGGCAGTCCGGCCATGCGGCGGCGCCGTCGTCACCGTAGTAGTCGTGATGCGCGAAGGCCACGGCTTCGCCATCGCTGTGGCGATAAGCGCCGATGATCACGCGCCGAGCCCACGGGTCGGGCAGGTACGGAATTGTCGGGAACGAGTCGTCGGGCCCACGTTCAGCGAGCGCCTTGCGGAGGATCGTGTCGCCGCTGTCCTTGCGGTGGCCGGGGCCGGTAAGTTCCGACCACGAGTTCGACACATTGGGCACACGGCCCGACCGCGTGAGGCAATACTTGCGCAGGCCGCTGCGCGGCTTGTTGCCGGGCCCGCGCGCTTCGAACGCGCCCATCGCTACCGCGAGTTCGAGCGACACCGGCGGCGGCACGATGTAGCGTGCCTCGCGCTTTTGCACGCGCTCCCGATCGTCGGAGGTTGCCAGGACGATTTTGTGGCCGCCCGCCTGCGGAAACCTGTTGTAGTCCAGGCGTTCGGCCAGATGCACGTGCGGCGGTGCGATCGGCTCGAAACGCTTGAAGGGGTACGCGTACGCGCTGCCGATGCCCAGCGCGTCCGATCCTGCGCAGCCTGCGTTCGCGTGGCCCGTGTATCGCGGCACGGCCTCGCCCAGGCTAGGCCCGAACCCGTCGACGTACACGACTCGCAGGCCCGTGCGGTATTCGCTGCCCACGCGCAGCGGGGGCAGGCCGCCCGCGGAGACGAGTCGGACCTTGAGACGGCCGATGTCCAGCTCTGCGCAAGCGGACCCGTACCCTTGCCCGCCCGGATCAGGCAGCGGCACTGCTAGGCTCCAGCCTTCCCAGGTGAAAAGCGCCTGCCCTGCGAACACGTTGGCGACCTGGTTCGCCACCTGGCCGGCGGAGCCGTCCGTGTCGCCCTGGTCGGGCACCATACGATGCGAGCCGGCAAGCAGCCCTTCGAGCGCATCGACGCCGCCGAGCAGGTCGGTTACGTCCTCGTTGTTGATGCGCGCGTCGAGGACGCGCCACCCCATCAGGGAGCGCCAGGCGCCGACGCGCCGCGCTGGCGCGGTCTGCGTACCTGGCGTGAGGCGCTGCATATCGACGCGGATGCCGATGGTGAGATCCTGCGCGTACATCGCTTGAGGGTTGGATCCATCGCGTTTTGTCGTCTTGGACATCGCCGCGTTTTTGATGGCCGTGAGGCGCGCGTCCTTGGACGTGTCAAGCAGTGTGATACCCACCATCTTCTGCGCGGACGTGTCGAACACGCGCTCCTGCGGCGGCACACCGGCCGCCTCGCGGGACAGATAAGACGCGACCGTCTGCAAGGTCTTGTGGATCGCACCCATCTGGTCGAGTTGCGACAGCAGAAAGCGGTCCGGCTCGGCGTTCAGCTGGACGACGCCTTGCGATTGCGGCAGGCCGCCACGATCGGATTTGGACATCGCATGGCCGCTTGCCGATTCGACGACGACCTTCCCGGGGACGAACTCCCCCGGCGTGGCGGTGCCGTCGAAGGACTTCCATCCGGGCGGATGTTGCGCGTCGACCTTGTCATGGCGCAGCCGGATTTCGACGACCAGGCCGAAGTGCTTCATGAGCCAGCCGTGGTGCGCAAGCTTGCGCATGTCCTCGGCCATCTGCACCGTGGTCATCGCCGGCCGGTTTTCCAGGAGCTTCTTGGCACGCTCGGCCGTCGTGTTGGTTTCGTCCGCCAACGAGAGCAGTTCGAGCATCAACTTCTGCTCGGCGGAGCGGGTCGTTTTGGAGATTGGCTTGCCTCCGAATGGCGGAAACAAGCCTTGGGCGAGGTCCCTGACTTTTTCGCTCGACAGGCGTTGGCCACCAGCGGCCACGTCCTCGACCCAGCGCTGGCCGGTGCTGACACCCTGCGTCCGGACCGTGCCGGGACGGTCGCGCGCACGGAAGACGCGTTGGGCTGGGCTGCTCAAGAATTCGCCGATGTTCGCGAGCTTCTTTTCGAGCGAGGTGGCCGCCTGGACCAGGTTCCGCTGCGGCGAAGCGAAATTGAAAGGCCGATCGCCGGCCATGCCCTTGCGGCCGGGCTCGACCAGCGTGCGGGCCAGCGCCATGCCGTGCAGGCCACCATAGATCTGGGCGAGGAAGTCGGCGTTCTCTGCCCGATCGGTGACCTCGGCACCCGAGGGCGGCACGCTGCCATAGAGAACGGCTGCGCGCCCTGGATGCGGGAACGCCGAGCGCCATAGCTTCGAGACACGATCCAGCGCTTGCGGACCCAGGCGCGCGAGATAGACGTTGTAGCCGCTCGTGAGCTGACGCGGCGCGGCAGGAACGCAGATCGTAGTCTCATCATCCAGCGCGAACGGCAGCAATGGGTCGTCGATGCCGCCGGCCAGGAGCGCCGGCCAGTGCGCGAACACGCGGCCCAGCGCGTCGCGTTCGGCTTCGCTGATGTCCTTGGGCGCGGTGCTGTCCTGACCCGGATGGCGGAACATCAATCGGGCGTGGAAGACGTAGTGGCCGTCGTCGATGCCGTGCGGCACGAGCAGCCATCCGCAAAACCTGCGCAGCACGCCGAGGTCGCCGGGCTTCAGCGAGGGTCCGAACAGAGTCGTCATGACGAGACCTTTCCGCAGAGTTGGTCGGTGTCTTCGTCCAGGTCGGCGAACGCCGCCCAGTACGAGCGCCAGGCCGAGCCCTCGGCCAAGCCCGGGTCGAGGCGGCCGGTGGCCTTGCCATCCGTGAAGTCCAGGCTGTGGTCGGGCTTGCCCGGTGCCGTGGGCGCATCCGCCTCAAGCAGGCCGGCTCGCGCGAGCGTGAGGGTTCGACGCGCGCTGCGCGCATCCGACGCGGCGGGTTCGGGATCATTCTTGCCGTCGGCGGACTCGGACATGTTGTCCTTCCCTGCCTTGGAATAGGCCACGCCCACGGAATATGAGTACTCCGCAAACCCGATCGAGAACTCGAAGGTGTACACGGCCTCGCCGATCATCTCGCTGCCCGCGCGGGTGAGGCTCACCATGAGGTCGCCGCCCACGCGGAAGATCGAGGCGATGGTGAGCGCGCCGCGCGCAGAGAAGTAGCCAGTGATCTCGTCGCGCGTGCTGAGCGAGATGTACACGCCTGCCGTGATCTTGCACGTGCCCTTGGCGATGCCACCGAACTCGCAGCCCGTCACCACGCCGTATTCGAACGCGGCCTCGAGCAGCTCCATCGTGTCGGCGCGCATGGTCAGCGCCGCGAAGAAGCCCCCGCCGTAGATGCCGACCGAAGCGAGGATGGGGTTCTGCTTCGTGCCAACCGCGATCTTGAAGCGCGTGGGCGAGTTGTCGAACGGCAGCAGCGCCGCGACGGAGAACGACACGTTCTGCAGCGTCATCGCCGCAAGCTGCACGATGTCCATGTTGAAGCGGTAGCCGACCTCGACGCCGGGGCGGCCGCGCAGCAGCTGGATGTAGAAACCCGAATCCGCGTTGAGAAGCTCGGCCAGGTCGTTGACGAACTTGAGCGCCTGGCCGAATCGGACGTTCACGATCCGCACGTCCAACTTGAACGACTGACCGCTGCCCGCGGTGAAGGTCACGGGATCGAAGTCGAGGATAAGGAATGGCGCCCCGCCGAACAGGTGAAGCGAAAAGGCATCGATCTTTCCCGACACGCTCGTGGCAGGCTGGCCGCCCCGCAGCGACACCTCGGAAGCGGTGTGAATGGCGATCTGCGGCGTGTTGCCCGGGCCGCTGCCTCGCGAGGTGTCGGGTCGGAACACGGCGGCGGAGCCCGGCGGGAAGTCGCCGACGTCGCCGCGCCAGTCATAGCTCACGACCAGCTTGGCCGGCACGCCGATGGCAGCCAGCAGGTCGTCGGCGAGCGCGCGCAGATCGACCAGCGCGTCGAGGTTGCCGCCGTTGGCGGCCTGCCCTACGTACGACATGGCGGCGGATACGTTCGTGACGAGCGATGCGGCCACCTCGCCGAAGCGAAGCGCGGAGGGCAGGTCGACGACGGCAACGCAAGCCTGCGCGAGCTTGCTCTTCGCCTCGCCGATGGCGTTGATCCGCTTGACGAGATCTTCGGCGAGGTATTTCGTCATCGCCGGATCGAGCGGCGAGGACACGCCATCGATCAACGGGCAGAGCTTGATGATCACCAATGCGAGCCGGTCGGCAAGGGTCTGCAGCGATTTCCTCGCGGCATCGGCGCGCCTGCGCAAGTCGTCCGCGAGTGGCGCGGCCGCGGCGGCGAGGGCGGTCAATTCGGCCTGCACCTTCGCCATCAGCCGCGACTGCAGGTCGTTCAAGGTCTGCGCCAGGACATCGGGTCCACCTTCGAGCTGGCGCGCGATGTCGTAGGTCGTCTTCAGGGCTGCATCCAGCTCACGCGCGAACTCCCAGTTTCCTTGCTGCCCGCCGAGCGACAACCGCAATTTGGCGATCGTCGCCGAAAGCTGAAGTTTTTCGATGGCGGGCTTCAGAGAGCGGATGTAGCCGGCCGGGTCCACGCTCGTCGCGTTGAGTGCCAGTTTCTTCGGGTCGCTGGCGGTCGCGCGCTTGAGAATGTCGTCGGTGGCAAGCAGCAGCTTGTAGAGTTCCGCGGACTTGCCGATGAGGGTGTCGAGCGATTCGAAATACAGCCGGCTCACCTCGGCCACCTCGAGCGCGCCGCCTCTTGCCGCTTGCCCGCAGCGGTGCAGGACGTCGGCGAATGTGACAAGCGCCTCGCGCAATTGCGTGCAGGCTTCCAGCGCACGCTCGATGGGAGGCTGCGCCTGAGCGGGCGCGCCGGCATGCGCCTTAGCGAGTTCCTTGGAGATGGCGTGCAGGTCGAGTCCGAGCCGCCGCAGATCCTCCTCCATCCCCTCCGCGCTTGCGGCCGCATCCCTGAGCATGTTCGCTGCGGGCATGACGATGCGCGCATGCGCCTCCGGCGAAGCGGTGCTGACGACACGCAGCCAACGCTGCACGTCCCCCAAGCGCGCGGCGGCCGCGCCGATCACGACCTGCACGCGGTCCCACGCGCCCCTGATCGCGGCTTCTTCCAGGGCGGCGAGGTCGTCGCGCGCCGACAAGATCCAGTCCTGCACGGAGCGATAACCGGCCGACGCCCGCAACGCGGCCTCGAGCTGGTCGAGTTCGGACCGCAGCGCCGCGAGCAGCTGTTCGCGCAGCAGGGCCGGCAAATCCTCGAGCGCGCGGCGCAGCCGGTCGAGCCTGTCGTACAGCGCCTTGGCGTCCTTCAGCGCGTTCGCCAATGCCGGCGGCAGCAAGGCGGTCGGGTTCTCGGTGAGGTTGCGGACCTCATCGCGGAACAGCTGCATCTGGGACCACGCTTCGCCCACGTGGCCCATCACGACATCGGGCTGGACGGAATCGGCCAGGAGCGCGGCGCGAGCGGCCGTGAGCGCCTGCCGCGCGGCCGCGCGCGGCGGCCGCAGCTTGTCGAGTGCCGCAGCCGAGACGCCGCTGCTCTCGAGTGCGGTGTCGATCTTTGCCAGCAGGGCCAGCAATCCGGAAGTGGGCTCGGTGAGCAGCGGGCGGATCGCGTCGATCAGGCCGTCGAAGACTTCCTTCTGGTTGATCTTCGGCACCTTGGTGCCGGACACCGCCAGCGCCGCCTTCACCACGTCGACCATACGTACGCAGCCGGCGATCTTCGCGTCACCCATGGTCTGCGCGAAATACTCGACCGGGTCGAACTCGCCCTTCATGAACTTGGCGACAGGGTCCTCGGGCTGGGTCGGTGTCGCGAGCGCCTTCGTCTGGACGCGCAGGTTGCGACGCTGCGTGGGGTCCACACCGCCGCCCACGGGCCCATGTTCGCGCGCGATGGCCACGATCTGCGTGGTCGCCGCCATCGGCCCGCCGTTGCGCGTGGTGTCGTCGCCGAAGTTGAGCAGCGCGCCTTTGTCTACGAACTTGAGGAATACCTGTCCCTTGTTGAACGGAGCTTCGAAAGCCTGCGTGATGAAGGTGGGGTGATACGCCACGCGATGGAGCTCGACCCTGTTGCCGGAAAGCTGCGCGAGCAGCTTCGAGGCGATCCGGGCCTGCGACAGGCGCGGGTAGAACGGCGGCTGCTTGCGCCTTTCGCGCTCGGCGTCGAACTGCAGGTTGGTATCGTTCGCGGCCGCCGGGTCGGCGTCGTCCGGGATGGGCACATCCAGCGGAAAAGACACGCCCAGCACGAAACCGCGCGTGGAGTGGCGGCTGTTGCGGCTGCCCGCGCCCGGAAGGTATTCGATCTCGCCTTTCGTCACGCGTGCCAGCGCTTTCTTGAGTGGCAGCGGGTCGGGCAGCGACTTGAGATCCTCGTTCCGACAGGCGACATGGCCGGCGTAATGGCTGAGCACGTCCCTCAGCTTCGACGGCGTGTGCGCGATCTGGTTGTCGACGAACACCAAGGGCGCTTGGAACTCCATCTCGCCGCAGCGCATCGTGAACTCGAACAGCTTGCCGTCCGAACACGATGTCGTCGTTGCTGACGAAGGGATTGCCGGCCAGAACGCCTGTCGCCCGTAGTTGTCGATCTGCGTGTCCTCGGGCGGCAGCAAGGGCGGCGTCTCCGCGGGCAGGACCTGCAGCTTGCGTGCGAACCAGTCGCGGGCATTGAAGGGCTGGCCGTAGGCGGGATACGTCGCTTCGCGTTGTTCGATGCGGATGTAGAACCGCTGGATCAGCACCGCCCGATAGGTTTCTTGGTTACCCTTTCCCGCGCGCTTGAACTCGCGGGTGGTGCGTTTGACGAGCACCGCGGGAATGCCCAGTGGCAGCAGGAAGCCCTTGTATTCGACGGTGGCCGCCACGTCGCGCCGGATGCGCACGTGGTGTTCCCACTTGGACACGGTGAGCGCACCTTTACCCGTGCCCGGCGGGTCCCAGCGGCCGAGGGTGTCGAAGGTCGCGCCCCAGGGTGTCAGCAGGAGGCGCGACGCATGAAACGGCTGCGAGACGAACAGGCCCGAGGCCGGATCCGGCTGCGCGCCCGGCGGCGTGTCGATCGGGATCACGGATTCACTGCCTAGGAGCGCGTGCCGGCCGAAAGTGCCGGACAGGGCCACGAGGTTGTGGCGGTCGTGGCCGTCGAGCGATGCGCGGAACTCGCAGTTCTCGCTCTTTGAATTGAAGGGCGGCGGCGGATCGAAGAACCTGTCCTTCAGGAAGTCTGGTGACGACAGCGCGCGCATGGGCAGCGGCGGGGCGCCCGGATAGCCCGCCCGCACATGCCAGAGCGCAACGGGCTGGTTCCAGCTGCGCGCCTCGAGCGGACGTGCCTGCCAGCGCGACGCCGTGGGCTGGTCCGGGCGGCCCGATCCGAGCAGGCTGATCTGCAGGCGATACGGCAGTTCGAGTCCCGAAGCGCGCTCGCCATCCGCGCCGCCGATGCCGACGAGCGGCGTGCCGTTCTCTCTGCCGAGCGACTCCGCGGCGGCCAGTGACTTCACCGCATCGGGAGGCACGGCGCGCGCCGACAGACGCTCATGGAAGGTCACGCCCCGCGGCGGCTGCCCGGTCCACCCGAGCAAGCCATCGATGGTGCAGGGGATCTGCGCGCCGGATTCGAAGCGCAGGTCGAACAGTAGGCGGCTCGCACCGGACTCGACGGCTCTCGGGACAAAGTCTTCGAGCTTCCCTTCGAACCGCCCGGCCCCATCGACGATCGCCTTGCGTTCATGCGGCGTGAGCGTGCCCGGCTGGTCCATCGCTTCTTTCAGCAAGTGGACATATTCGAGTGAGAGGTACTTCGCGAAGCCCCTGGGAAAGTCCGCCTTCTTCCACGGAGTGGCGAGACCTAGGACGAATTCAAGGAACACCAGGTCGGAATTGCGGGAAGCTTCGCGCAGCCGCATCTGCGCGAACTGCTCGCGCAACTTCTTCGCGTAGACCACCAGCACCTTCACGATGGCAACTTGGTAGAGCTCGTTTCCGCCGACGGCTGCGATCGCATTGCTCGCAATGAACGCCTGCAGCCGGGCGTCCTCCGACTTGAACAAGCCGCACAGGACCTCTTCGCTGCCATTGCTGATGCCGGGTGCCGACGCGGAATACGCTGCTTCCTCCTGCAGGTGCTGCGAGCCGATCTCGAACTCGAGCTGCGGCCTCGCGCCAGGCTTTGCCCCGATGGTCCACCGCGCCAGCTGCGAGCGCAGTTCCAGCCCGTCGAAGCGGAACACGCCGGCAAAGCCGTCGATGCTGCGCCGCACGACCAACTCGTAGCCATCGAGGTCGACGCTGCGGAAATTGAAGACGCGATGCCATTCGACCGATTGGGCCGCCTGGCCCCGCGAGCTGCTCGCCTGGAAGTAAGCGACGTCGGCACCGATAAACGGAACGACGAAGCGGTGCGCGAAGACGCCTTCGCTCGCCGAATGCGCGCCCGCCGCATCCTCGCGCGCCGTGATGGCACCGTCCGCAGCCACTGCGATCTCGTAGCTGACCGTCGCAGCGTCGACCCATTGCGTACCGTGACGCGGCCGCGCGGCCATGGCCTTGCAGCATTCGGGTCCCGTGACCTGGGCGACGTGGAAATCCGACAGGCTGATGGAGCCCGCGCCTTGCTGTGCAACGAGGATGGCCTCGCCGCCCACTGGCCGCCACACGGCCGCGGCGTGCAGCCGATTCGATGCATCGCGCGAAAGATCGGCGAGGAGTTCGGTTCCTCGCACGGCCTCGGCGCGCATGCCAGCGACCGACGGCTGCAAAGCGTCGATCTCCGGGCCCTGGAAGGTCGCCACCGAGCGGCGCACAGCCTCTGCGCCGAAGATGCCGTCGGCCGGGTCCGCCAGCGCGAGCGTGACGCGGTCGCAGCGCGCCGTGCGTCCGTCAATCGTGCAGCTCGCGAGCCGGTGTCCCGTGAACACGAAGGACCAGTCAGGCCGGAACGCCATCGCGGCCCGGCCGGAGAACTCGACCGACAGGTCCCGCGTTCCGCCGCTTGCCGAAAGCGCCGCGAACGACATCGCGACGGCCCGGCCGGAGAGCCACTCGTACAGGTCGACGCGTGCGCTGGCGCCCATGGCGGGAAGGCTCAGGTCAGCCGTCCAGCTGCCTCGCTCCTTTCTCGCGCGCAGCGACAGGTCGCAGCGCAGGTCGCAGCCCGGCAGGCGCGCGTCGCTCAGATCGAGGCGGAACGAATGTGCGGACACCGCGTGCAACAGCGTCGGCGAGCCGTCGAACCGTGAGACGTCGATCGACCAGAGAAGGGTATCGCCCGCCCAGACGTCGAACGAGCCCGCGCGGGGATCGAACTTCAGCGGGTCGCGCCGGTGTGCTTGGGCAGGGAGCGCCGCTGCCGACCCACCCGCGACGCCGGCCTGCAGGAGCGCGCGCCGCGTGAGGCGGTGACGACCCGGCCACAGCAGGGGCTCGGCGTCGTGCGCGTGGGTCGAACAAGAATTCGCGACTTGGCGCCGCAGCCAATGAATGTCCACGTCGCTTCTCCTCCCCGTCTAGTCGCACCTTACAACCGAATCCTAAAAGCGCACCGGTAGTCTGTCGAGCGAGGGCGACGCATTACCGCGACTGAGCGGGCGATCCGCGCGCACCCGGCGCTTTCGATGGCGTCCTGGGGGCGCTCTCAATGACCGCAGGAAGTCCGATGCGTACATCAGGCTCTCCCTTCTCGCACAGGCCTGCACCGACGGCGCCGTGCGATTTGGGTTCGCGGCCACAAGCACGTGACACCTAGGGAAGGTCTGCACAACGCGCTGCGAAGTGCTGCTTGACGTGAACTGATGCAGTGGTGGCGCCGGGAAGCCCGTCATGCTTGCGATCAGCGCAGCTTTGAAGTCCGTGCGACGCGCACTGCGCGCGGCAGGGCCCAAGTGGCCGCCGCGGACGCACTCATCCCGCCGCTCCCATCAATCGCCGTCGCGCCATCCACAGGTTGCCCAGGGCGAACAGCGTGACGAGCTGCGCGGTGTTTTTCGCGAGCCCGCGGTAGCGCACCTTCGTGTAGCTGAACTGCCGCTTGAGCACGCGGAACGGGTGCTCGACCTTGGCCCTCACGCTGGCCTTGGCGCGCTCGCTCTGCTCGGCGATGAACTCCGATTCGATGAACGAATTGAGCTCGCGTCGCAGCCCCGGCCGCAGCGCGACGTGCCCGGCCGGACCCTGGGCCTCGGGCCGCTTGTGCC
>CAZIRD010000071.1:4559-14566 GCA_964541625.1 uncultured Acidibacter sp. | reverse complement strand
GCGATGGCGATCGAGCAGGGCTACGAGGCGTATGCGCTCTCGGTACATTACGGGCAGCGGCACTCTGCGGAGCTCGCGGCGGCGGCTCGTGTGTCGGCCACCCTCGGGGCTCGCGAGCATCGCGTGATGGGGGTGGATCTCGCGGGGATCGGCGGCTCGGCGCTGACCGATCCGTCCATTGACGTACCGACATCTCCCGCGGCGGGAATCCCGGTCACCTATGTCCCGGCGCGCAACACCTTGATGCTCTCGCTTGCGCTCGGCTGGGCCGAAGTCCTCGGTGCGCAGACGATTTTCATCGGCGTGAACGCCGTCGATTATTCGGGTTATCCCGATTGTCGCCCGCCGTTCATCGCGGCGTTTGCCGAAGTGGCACGCCTGGGGACCCGGGTTGGGGCCGAGGGTGCGCCCATCCGCATCGAAGCGCCCTTGGTGCAGCTTTCCAAGGCGGAGATCATTCGCGAGGGTCATCGCCTCGGCGTCGATTTTTCCTTGACCGTGTCGTGTTACCAGGCCGATTCAGAAGGGCAGGCCTGCGGACGTTGCGACAGCTGTCGATTGAGGCGCGAGGGTTTCGTGGCCGCGGGCGTGCCCGATCCCACGCGATATGTGTAGAATTCGCGCCCTCTCGACGGGACGGGTCCTTAGCTCAGCCGGTAGAGCAGCTGGCTTTTAACCAGTTGGTCGCGCGTTCGAATCGCGCAGGACCCACCATCCCCTCACAATCCGTGTGCTGCGAACCCCGGGTTCTCGAACCCCGGTTTTCCGTAACGCAGCGTCTGGCCGTCATCGAGTCTCGTCACGCGCCCGCCCGCCGCGGCCAAGACCGCATGGCCCGCTGCGATATCCCATTCCATGGTTCGACCGAGGCGAGGGTAGAGATCGGCGCCGCCCTCGGCGATCACGCAGAGTTTGAGGGACGACCCCGCCTTGACTCGCGAGGCAACCGGTCGACCCTGAAGCCAGGCATCGAGCGCCGCACCGTCGCCATGCGAGCGGCTCTCCACCACTGACAGGCCCTCGGTCGGCATGGCTCGACAGGTAATGGGCGACCGTCGGCCCTGCTGCTCTTTGATCGCGCCGAGCGATCGGGATCCCGCGTAGAGCGCATCGAGGGCTGGCGCGAAGACGACCCCGAGCACAGGCTCTCCGGCATAAACGAGAGCGATATTCACCGTGAATTCGCCGTTGCGGCTGATGAACTCCCGGGTGCCATCAAGCGGGTCGACGAGCCAAAACGCGCCGCTCGTCGAGTCGACCGTCGGGATACGCCCTGCGGCGACCGATTCCTCGGCCACGATCGGCAGGTCGGGGGTCAGGCTCTCGAGGCCCGCCAAGATGACGGCCTCCGCACGCTCATCGGCGACGGTTACGGGAGACGTGTCGGACTTCTCGGAGACCGTGAACTCGGTGCCGTAGACCTCGGAAATGACCCGCCCCGCGTCGCGGGCGATTCGGATGACCGAATCCAAGAAGTCAGGATCGGCAGCCCGTTGGTCGATGTCCTTGATTAAATAATTAATAGACATAAAATTCACCAATTGGGACAACAGGTTATCGCATCGATGCCGAAGACTCCATCTGCGTCACTGATCGAATCGAGACGTCGCGCCGTCGAATTGCGGCTGGCGGGTCGCCCGCTCGTCGAGGTTAGAGCGGAGACGGGGCTCAGCGCCCCGACGATCATCGAAGCCTGCCGGGTGTTTGCCGAAGGCGGATGGGACGCGCTCGACCAGCGTCGCAGGGGTCGTCCGGTCGGGGCGAGGCGGGTGCTGAGCGCCGCAGATGAGGCGAGGCTGATCACCCGATTTTCGACGATGGGTCCGTCCGAAACGCGACGGTCCGAATGCGCGGGGCTCTGGACGTCCGAGGGGGTCGCGCAGGAGGCAGAGGAAATCTTTGGTGTGACGCTCGGCGGTCGCGCCCTCGCGCGTCTGTTGACTCGAGCGGGGCTCGGGTTGCCGACACTCGCTGAGCGTGCGGCGGCCGATGCGGCGATGACGGAATGGCGAAACGTCATCGTGGTGCCGCTCATCAAAGAAACGCGACGGCTGTCCGGCGAAATTTTGTGGTGTGGTGAATGCAAGGTCGGCGAGTCGGCACGAGTGCTCGTCGCCCAAACTTTGCGCGGGCAGCTGGCCTGGCTGCCACTCGCCGAACCGTTTCGTCTCGAGGGTTGGTTGACGTTCCTCGATCGAGTCATGACGATCTGGCCCGAGGCACGGGCTGTGCTGTTGCACGGCATCGACGTGGCACGGCCCGAGCTTCGCGAGTGGGCCGCGAAGTATTCGCGCCTGCGACTCGTCGGTGCCCCGCGCGGGCCCGGGCCGATCGCGATCGCGCGACCTGCGGTTCGTCGGGCCGTGCAGCAGCCGCAGGCGCGATTTGGTCCGACTCACCTGCAGCGCCTCGAAGCCGAAAGCATCCACATCATGCGCGAGGTGGTCGCCGAGACGGAGCGGCCCGTGCTGCTCTATACCGGTGGCAAGGACAGCGCGGTGATGCTGCATATCGCGCGCAAAGCCTTCTTTCCTTCGCCGTTGCCGTTTCCGCTGCTGCATATCGACAGCACCTGGGAGTTTCGCGAGATGTATGCGATGCGCGAAGCGGTTGCGCGCGAGTACGGACTGCGCCTCATCGTGCATCGCAATCCCGAGGCCGTTCGTCTCGGGATCAATCCGTTCACCCACGGCTCGCAGGTACATGCCGATCAATGGAACACCGAAGGTCTGCGGCAGGCCCTCGATGAACACGGGTTCGATGCGGCATTCGGTGGCGCGCGCCGCGATGAAGAAAAGTCGCGTGCCAAGGAGCGCGTCTTTTCGTTTCGCAACGCGCATCATCGTTGGGATCCGCGCAACCAGCGGCCCGAGCTCTGGAATCTCTACAACGCCCGCAAGGCAAAAGGCGAATCGATTCGCGTATTTCCGTTGTCCAACTGGACCGAGATCGACGTGTGGCAGTACATCCTGCTCGAGAAGGTGCCGATCGTCCCGCTGTATCTCGCCAAGGAGCGTCCCGTCGTCGAGCGTCACGGCATGCTCATCATGGTTGACGACGAGCGCATGCCTCTGCAGCCCGGCGAGGTCCCGGTGATGCGCAAGGTCCGATTTCGAACGCTGGGTTGCTATCCGCTCTCCGGAGCCATCGAGAGTGCGGCAGAGACGCTGCCCGACATCATCGCGGAGATGCAGCGATCGACGTTCAGCGAGCGGCAGGGTCGTTTGATCGACCACGATGGGCCCGCGTCGATGGAGCGCAAGAAGCGAGAGGGGTATTTCTGATGTCCGACCTTCTGCGCTTCATCACCTGCGGCAGTGTGGATGACGGTAAGAGCACCCTCATCGGTCGTTTGCTCTACGAATCTCGTCAGGTGCTCGACGACCAACTCGCGGCGCTCGAGGCCGATAGCAAAAAGTGGGGGACCCAGGGCGAGGCCATCGACTTCGCTCTGCTCGTCGATGGGCTCTCGGCGGAGCGCGAGCAAGGGATCACGATCGATGTGGCCTATCGATTCTTCAGCACGCCTCGGCGCAAGTTCATCGTGGCCGACACGCCCGGGCACGAACAGTACACGCGCAACATGGTGACGGGCGCCTCGACGGCCGAGCTCGCGGTGATCCTCGTCGATGCTCGAAAAGGCGTGCTTACGCAAACCCGTCGTCATTCCTATTTGGTTTCTTTGATGGGAATCCGGCGGGTCGTGTTGGCCGTCAACAAGATGGATCTGGTCGATTACTCGCAAAGAGACTTCGATCGCATCGTAGCCGACTATCGCGAGTTCGCGCAGCGCATCGGCTTGAACGAGGTCATCGCCATTCCGATGTCGGCGCTCGCGGGTGACAACGTCGTCATCCATGGTTCGCGGATGCGGTGGTATCGCGGGCCGACGCTCCTGAGTCACCTCGAGACCATCGAGATCGACGCCTCGCAAAAATTCGATCGACCTTCGCGGCTGCCCGTGCAATGGGTCAATCGACCGTCGCCTGATTTTCGTGGCTACAGCGGTCTGATCACGAGCGGTGTACTGCGCGTCGATGATCCGGTACGGATTCAGCCCTCGGGCCGTCAAACCCGGATCGCGCGCATCGTGACGGCCGACGGTGATCTCGCCGAAGCGGGGGCAGGGCAGTCGGTCACCGTGACGCTCGTCGACGAGGTCGACGTGACGCGAGGCGACGTCATCAGTGCCGCAACCGACCCGGCCGAAATTGCCGATCAGTTCGAAACGACGTTGGTTTGGCTCGGTGATGAGCCGATGCTCTCCGGTCGATCCTATCTGCTCAAACTTGGCGCGCGAACCGTGGGCGCGGTGTTCTCGACGCCCAAGCACAAAGTCAACGTCAATACGCTCGAGCAGCTCGCGGCACGACAGCTGACGCTCAATGAAATCGGAACCTGCAACGTCGCGCTCGATCAGCCGGTCGCCTTCGAGCCTTATGACCTCGATCGAGCGATGGGCGGTTTCATCGTGATCAATCGTCTGAGTCACGCTACCGTCGGGGCGGGGATGATCCGGTTCGCCTTGCGTCGCTCGAGCAATATCCATCGTCAGGTCGTGAGCGTCGACAAGACGGCACGTTCGGCACTCAAGCATCAGCAGCCCGCTGTGGTGTGGTTCACGGGGTTGTCGGGTTCGGGCAAGTCCACCATCGCCAATGCGCTCGAGCAAAAATTGCTCGCTCGCGGCAAGCACAGCTATCTGCTCGATGGGGACAACGTTCGTCATGGTCTAAACCGCGACCTCGGGTTCACTGCAGCCGATCGAGTCGAAAATATCCGTCGCATCGCCGAGGTCGCCAAGCTCATGGTCGACTCGGGGCTCATCGTGCTCACGGCCTTCATTTCGCCGTATCGGGCCGAGCGCGACATGGCGCGGCAGCTGCTCGAGGCGGGCGAGTTCATCGAAGTTCACGTCGACACGCCGCTCGACGTGGCCGAGGCGAGGGATGTGAAAGGTCTCTACCGCAAGGCGCGCAAGGGAGAGCTCAAGAACTTCACCGGTATCGATGCACCCTACGAGGCGCCGCAGTCACCCGAGCTGCGGATCAATACGGTCGATTGCACGGCGGACGAGGCGGCAGAGCGTGTGCTCGCTCTGCTCGAGGCGCGCGGTATCCTTGCCGCAGGGGGATGATCCATGTCGAAGTCCGCGAACGATCCGTACGCCGAAATCCGCTCCGCGGTGCGCGCGCTTTGTGCGCAATTTCCGGATGAGTACTTTCGCAAGGTCGATGCTGAGCGCGGCTATCCCGTCGAGTTCGTCGATGCGTTGACCGAGGCGGGCTGGCTCGCGGCGCTCATTCCGCAGGAGTACGGCGGTTCGGGGCTCTCGCTCGCCGAGGCCTCGGTCATCATGGAAGAGATCAATCGCTCGGGTGGCAATTCGGGCGCCTGCCACGGACAGATGTACGTCATGAACGTCCTCGTCCGTCATGGCAGCGAGGCGCAGCGACGAGAGTTCCTGCCGAAGATCGCAGCCGGAAAACTTCGCATGCAGTCCATGGCGGTGACGGAGCCCACTACCGGCACCGACACCACGCGGCTCAAGACGACAGCCGTCCGCAAGGGCGACCGTTATGTCATCAACGGTCAAAAGGTGTGGATCTCGCGCGTCCAACACTCGGATCTCATCGTGTTGCTCGCGCGCACGACGCCTCTCGCCGAAGTGCAGCGAAAGTCCGAGGGACTCTCCGTATTCCTCGTCGATGTTCGAGAGGCGCTCGGTAAGGGGATGTCGCTGCGGCCGATTCCGAACATGGTCAATCACGAGACCAACGAGCTTTTCTTCGACAACCTCGAGATTCCGGCGAGCCATCTCATCGGCGAGGAAGGCAAGGGATTCAAATATATCCTCGATGGGCTCAACGCCGAGCGTGTGCTCATCGCGGCCGAGTGTATCGGCGATGCCTACTGGTTCGTCGAGCGCGCGACGAAGTACGCCAATGATCGCATCGTGTTCGATCGACCCATCGGTAAGAACCAGGGCGTGCAGTTTCCGATCGCCGAAAGTTACATCGAGACGGAGGCGGCGAGCCTCATGCGCTTCAAGGCCTGCGAACTTTACGATGCCAAACAGCCCTGTGGTGCCGAGGCCAACATGGCCAAGTACCTCGCGGCGAAGGCCTCTTGGGAGGCGGGCAACGCCTGTCTGCAGACCCATGGCGGATTCGGCTTCGCGGCCGAGTACGACATCGAGCGAAAGTTTCGCGAGACGAGGCTTTATCAGGTGGCGCCGATCTCGACGAATCTCATCCTGTCTTACATCGCCGAGCATGAGCTCGGTTTGCCGCGCTCCTACTGATCCAAAGGTTTCCTCAATATGAAACTCGACTCTTCCCTCTCTGCCGTCGTCACCGGTGCAGCCTCGGGTCTCGGCGAGGCCACGGCGAGGGCGCTCGCGGCCCGTGGTGTTCGCGTCGCCATATTCGATCTTGCGACCGAGCGCGGGGAGGCGGTGGCGCGCGAGATCAACGGGCTCTTCTGCAAAGTCGACGTGACGAACGAGACGAGTGTCGATGAGGGTTTTGCGAAAGCGCGTACGGCTCACGGTCAGGAACGCATCCTCGTGAACTGCGCCGGCATCGCCAACGGCTTCAAGACGGCGTTTCGCGATCGCGAGAGCGGTGAGGCGCGACATTTTCCGATGGCGGACTTCGAGCGCGCCATCCAGATCAATTTGATCGGCACATTCCGTTGTATCGCCAAATCAGCGGCGGGGATGCTGGCTTTGCCCGTGCTGCCCGAGGGTGATCGCGGCGCGATCATCAACACGTCGTCGGTCGCGGCCGAAGATGGGCAAATCGGTCAGGCCGCGTACTCGGCATCGAAAGCGGCGATTTCGGGGATGACGTTGCCGATCGCGCGCGACCTCATGAACGAAGCCATTCGCGTCAACACCATTCTGCCGGGAATCTTCGCCACGCCGCTGCTGGCGGGGTTGCCGACGAAAGTGACCGACGCGTTGGCAGCGACGGTGCCGCACCCGAAGCGACTGGGATTGCCCGAGGAATATGCGGCGCTCGCGATCTCGATGATCGAGATCGGCTATCTCAATGGCGCCTGCGTACGGCTCGATGGCGCCATTCGAATGGCACCGCGCTGACTCACGGGGGCGGCTCGTCGGCGCAGCCGCAGCGCGCGAGGACGTACTGCGCCGCTTCCGCGCCTGACTCGGTGTAATGAACGAGCTGGCGATCTTCGGGTGCGACATAACCGTCGGCGATCAACGCGTCGAGTGGCAACACCGAGTCCCAATATTTTCGTCCCACCAGCACGATGGGGATTGGCGCGATCGTATGCGTCGCGACCAAGTTGAGCGCTTCGTAGACTTCATCGAGCGTACCGAACCCGCCGGGTAGCGCGACGAGCGCTCGCGCCCTGAACATGAAATGCATCTTGCGTAGCGCAAAGTATCGAAACTGAAACGCGAGTCCCGGGGTGATGTAGGGGTTCGGAAACTGTTCGTGCGGCAAGCGGATGTTGAAGCCGATGGTCGGTGCTCCGGCTTCGCTCGCACCGCGGTTCGCAGCTTCCATGAGACCGGGTCCGCCTCCCGTCGCGACGACCAGGCGATGACAGCCGGGCGTGTGTTTGGCGCCCCGACTGATCTCATAGCCGAAGCGGCGCGCCTCTTCGTAAAAATGTCTTTGCTCGGCCGTGGCGCCTGGGGTTTCGGGCGAGGGGATCCGCGCGCTGCCGAAGGCGACCACCGTGCTCTCGATGCCGTAGGCGCGCAAATAGGTGTCGGCGCGATCGAACTCGAGGGCGAGTCGAATGGCCCTCGCATGATCGCTTTCCAGAAAATCTCCGTCGTCTTCGGCCAGACGATAGCTCGGGCTAGCGAGGATGTCTTTGAGCCGTGTGTGTCGATCCATCCGCATGTCGGCCACCTCAGTCGTACATCAAAAAAAATCGGCGAGCTGATGTTCCTTGATTGCTCTGTCTAGATTAATGTTCAGGTAACTAAATCCAAATTGGATTGAGCAGATTCGAAAATAAAAAACGATCTCGACACCCGAATCTGTTTTTCTTTTAACTCTCTAAATTTCAAGAATTTTTCTCGGAGACCCGTTCATGAAGCGCAGCAACTCGCCCGTCACCTCCCTCACGTCCAAGAATGTCGTCAAGAGCGGGGAGACCCTCGAGCGGGGCGCGTCATTCTCGCTGCTTTGGGCGCTCGGCGTGGGTGCGATGGCCATGACTCCCGACCAAAGTGCCGCGCAGACCGTGGTGTGTACGAGCAATTGCTCGGTGTCGAGCGCGGTGCGCGGAATCATCGGCACGACGGGCGACGTGGGTGCGATCGGGGCCGCGGGTGCGACGGGGGCCGCTGGCTTGACCGGGTCCGCGGGCAAAGCGGGAGCGGCCGGCGCGGCAGGCGTTGCGGGCAGCAACGGTGGCAATGGTGGTAACGGCGAGAACGGCACCGACGGCACGGCTGGGAATACCGGCGCCGCGGGGGCCGATGGCGCAACGGGCGCTGCGGGTGCAACGGGTCAAGCGGGGCTTAGCGCTGCGAACGTCGCCGTAACGGTTTCAAGTGCCGGCTCGGTTACGGGAGGAATCGGCGGGACCGGTGGCCGTGGCGGAGACGGCGGTGCGGGTGGCGCGGGCGGTGAAGGCGGCGCCGGCGGTTCGGGTGGTACCGGAGGTGCCGGCGGCGCCGGCGGCGCGGGTGCTGCGGGCGAAGACGGAGGTAACGGCGGTACGGGCGGTCTCGCTGGCGTTGGCGGCAACGGTGCGGCGGGCGGTCTCGGCGGTCTCGGTGGCAAGGGCGGTCAAGGCGGTGCTGCCGGCACGGGCGGCGCCGGTATCAGCGGAACGGGTTTAGTCATCAACAACGCCGGTTCGATCACCGGTGGTGCGGGCGGCCAGGCGGGCGCCGGTGGAGCCGGCGGCGTGGGTGGCAGCGGTGGCCAAGGTGGCAGTGGTGGCTCAGGCGGTAGCGGCGCCGATGGTGGCGACGGCGGTCGGGGCGGAGACGGGGTGGAAGGTGGCGACGGTGGCAACGGCGGGTCGGCCGCCGCCGGCAGCGTCGGCGCGGTGGCGGGCCTCGGTGGCCTTGGCAGTTTTGGCGGTCTCGGCGGAACGGGCGGTCTCGGCGGAGCCGCGGGACGCGGCGGGGCGGGAATCACGGGTTCGGGTCTGACGATCCGCAACACCGGCACCATCACGGGTGGTCAAGGCGGCACGACGGCCACGGCCGGCGTCGCGGGTGCGGCGGGCAAGGCGGGTGCGGCGGGCCTCGTCGGCGTGGCGGGGTCTAACGGTCTACTCGGCAACGGTGGCGACGGCGGCAACGGTGGCGACGGCGTTGCGGCGAATCCCAACGGTGGAAACGGCGGTAGCGGCGGCTCAGGACGAAACGGCGGTGCCGGCGGTTCGGGTGGCGCTGGCTGGGACGCGAACATCGCGGGTTTGTCGGGTGGACATGGCGGTGCCGGCGGCGCCGGTGGCGCTGCGGTGGGCGGTAAAGCCGGGAACGGCGGACAAGGCGGCTCGGGCGGTGCGGGCTTCATCGGGGTGAGCGGCGCGGCCGGAGCGAACGCTGCAGAGCCCGGCGGTAACGGCGGCGCGGGCCAATCGGGAAGCTCGGGAACCGATGGCGGTAACGGCGGCGCGGGCGGCCAAGGCGGTGTGGCGAGCGCAGGTGGTGTGAATGGTCTCGCCGGTAACGGTGGTGACGGCGGCAACGCCGGAGCCGGTGGTTTCGGCGGGGACGGTGGTAATGGCGCCGACGGCGACATCACGAACCCGAACGGTGGCGCCGGTGGCGCCGGCGGTAACGGCGGTTCTGGGGGTCTCGGCGGTTTGGGCGGCGCCGCGGGTGGTGTTGGCGCTGTGGCCGGTAAAGCCGGTAGTGACGGCGCCGGTGGCGTCGCGGGTAACGGCGGCAACGGTGGCGCGGGCTTCAACGGCCTCGATGGTGTTTCAGGCATCTCCGGCACTTTGCTCATGCCAGACGGTTCGAACGGCGGAAAAGGCCAATCGGGCGGCAACGGCGG
>CAZIRD010000071.1:3192-4459 GCA_964541625.1 uncultured Acidibacter sp. | reverse complement strand
ACGGCAACGGCGGTAACGGCGGTAACGGCGGCAACGCGGGCAACGGCGGTGCCGGTGGCAATGGGTTCGCGGGAAGGCCCGGATCCGTAGGCTTGAATGGCAACGTCAGACCCGCCAACGTGAGCGAAGCTGCGGGCGACGCTGGTGAAAACGGCGGCAATGGCGGCAACGGCGGTAACGGCGGTGCGGGCGGTAAGGCCGGCCTCGGAGGCCTCGGCGGCGCAGCTGGTGGCGCGACGGGTACGGCGGGCAAAGCCGGCGGGAACGGCACGAACGGAAACGGTGGTGCGGGCGGCGATGGGGGCGTCGGCGGAAACGGGGGTAATGGCGGTAGTGGTCGCGACGGCTTGGTGGGAGATTACGTTGTTAGGGTTGGTGGCGCGGGCGGCGCGGGCGGCAACGCTGGGGCGGGCGGCAACGGTGGCGCGGGCGGTAAGGCGGGCGGCGAGGGCGCGGTCGACGGTAACGGCGGCGCCGGCGGCAATGCGGGTGCGGCCGGCCGTGGCGGCAAAGGCGGCAACGGTCGCAATGGCGATCTCACTGCACCGAACGGCGACGCTGGCGGGGCCGGCGGTGACGGCGGCGCAGGCGGACGAGGCGGCGCGGGCGGGATGGCTGGCGGGGCGAGCGCATCACCGGGTAAAGCCGGCAGCGATAGCGTCGGCGGCGATGCCGGCACAGCCGGCAATGGTGGTAATGGATTTTCCCCTGCGAATGGCTCGAATGGTCTAAGCGGTTCTAGCCCAGGACAGTCCGGTGGTCACGGTACTGACGGTGCTGCGGGAGGCAACGGCGGCAATGGTGGCGCGGGCGGTCAAGGCGGCCAAGGGGGTGGAAGCGCGACGGCGGGTGCGAGCAGCAACGGTGGCAATGGCGGTAATGGCGGAAACGGCGCCAATGGCGGTGACGGCGGTAATGGCGCAAACGGCAACATCGATCGAAGGAACGGCGGAAATGGCGGTAACGGTGGCGCCGCTGGGGCAGGCGGTACGGGCGGCGCCGGTGGCGTGGCAGGTGGCGCGGGCGCGGTCGCTGGAAATGACGGAAACGGCGGTGCCGCCGGAAATGCCGGCAAGGGAGGCGCAGGCGCTAGCGGATATACCAACGCCGCAGGGGGAGCGGGTGGCAACGGTGGCAGCGGCGGCAACGGCGGCAGTGGCGCTGCCGGCGGCGCTGGCGGCACTGGTGGACCCGGGTCGAGCTCTGGATTGCGGGGGTCTGATAGCAATGGCGGCAGCGCGGGCAATGGCGGCAACGGCGGGAACGG
>CAZIRD010000071.1:0-3092 GCA_964541625.1 uncultured Acidibacter sp. | reverse complement strand
CCGGTGGCCGCGGCGGAAACGGTGGTAACGCCTCCGGTAGCGCGGGGCTTGGCGGCGCGGGCGGGGCGGGCGGCACAGGCGGTACGGGCGCCAACATAGGTGACGGCGGATTAGGGGGTTCTGGCGGTAACGGTGGCTCGGGCGGATCGGGGGCAGGTGGACAAGGCGGCGCGGGCGGTAAAGGCGGCAATGGTGGCTTGGGCGGTGTTTTGGAAGGTGACGGTGGCGATGGCGGTAACGGCGGCAACGGCGGTTCCGGGTTCACAGGCGGCAATCGTGGTTCAGGCGGTTCAGGCGGAACTGCCGCCGCTGGCTTATCCGGCAAGGCGGGCAGCAATGGTGACCCCGGAGCCTCAACGGGCGGGAACGGCGGCGACGGCCGTGAAGTTGGCGGCAGTTTCGAGAGCGCCGTGTCCTTCGAACTTACGATCGCAGCGGCGCCGGTGTTCCCGAGCGTCACGGGCGTTGAGCCAGGAGCGGGTAGCGGCGGTGCCGCGATCGCGGTCTCCGGCGCCGGCAATTCCATCCTCAACGAGGGCACCATTCGTGGTGGCGATGCCAGTAACGCCACCGGCCAAGCCGGTGCCGGCGTCCTCACCAGCACCGATGCGGTGGTGAGCGAGCTCATCAACCTGGGACGTATCTCGGGCGGCGCCGGACTCAACAGCTACGGCATCCTCAACGGCGGTCGAATCGTTCGCCTCGTCAACGCGCAGGGCGGTACGGCGGCGGGCGCCACGCCGTTGACGTTCTTCGGGGTGCTTCCGCAGCGCTACGAAATCGTCGTCAACTCGCCGACGTCTTACGGTCAGTTGGCCGTCGGTGGCGTGAGTGGCACGCAGACGATGACGGTCAGCGTCAGTTCGCAGTACGGCGTCGGATTCACATCTGGTCGGTTGCTCAACGTCATCACGGGTGTCGATGCCGGCCGTATCGATAACGACAAAGTCGTCTTCGGTGTCTCGGAGGGCGTTTTGTCCGCGGTCACTAACAGCGTCACGGGTTCGATCACCGATTGGGATCTGCGAGTGCTCAACTTCGGTCGAGACCTCGTTGAGCCGCAGCGATTGCTGATCGATCAGACCTCGTCTGCGCTGCGTGAGAGCCTCGATAGTTACGACTGCGCAGTGTTCGACGACAACGGCCTCTGCGTGTCCGTCACGGCGCGCAGCCGCTCGTTCGATGGTGTGGCCGGCAGCAGCGAGCAGGAGTACCCGAAGACTTCGGTGGCGCTCTCGGTTTCGCGGAAGTTCGGCCAAAGCGTACGCGCGGGTGCCTTCCTCGAGCTCGGTGCTCGCGATGGCATCAGTCGCGTCATGAATCTCTCGAACGATCAGCCGCTACTCGGCGGTTACGCCGTGTGGGACGGTGACGGCGATGGCACGGGCCTGCAGGGTCGGATCGCGATCGCCTCGAAGGGCGAGAAGATTCGCATCCAGCGCGTGAACCTCGTCGGTTCCGCTCTCGATGCGGCCGGCAGTTCCGACGTCGAGTCGTGGGGAGTCCGCGGCACCCTGGGCTGGGGCTATCGCGTTTCCGATCAGCTGACGGTCGTGCCGTACGTCGGGGTGGCTCGCACCTCAGTCAGCCGAGAAGCCTACAGTGAGGCGACTCAGGCGGGCGTGGTCGACGCGGCTTTTACGTTCGATCGTTATCGAGTCAAGCAATCCACCACGCTGGCGGGTCTGCAGCTTCGGGGTGCGCTGTCATCGGCGGTGAGCTACCGACTTGGCGCGGAGTTCGAGCGGGACGATTCGTATGACATCGATCGGTTCCGGCTGAGCGGCCTCTTTGGCAGTGCGTCGTATCTGAGTGCGTTGGTGCCGAAGAAAGATCGGACCAATTTCTCGGTCGGCCTCGATTATCGATATGCCTCCGACGTCGTCGTGTCGTTGGACGCGCTGTCTAGGCAGTTCGTGATCGATGATGCGTCGGATCAGGCCGTGTTGCTCAGCGTGAAGATCGGACTCTGATCACGGTCAGTTCCTGACCAGCAGGCGATGCCTGAGGGGAGGCTGCGGATCACGCAGCCTCCTCTTTTTATTTTGGGCGGTTGCTCAGGGGGTTTTTTGAAAAACCAGCCAACGCATACTGATGGGACAGTCTTCCGCGCGCATCGAAAAGACATCGAGGCCCCGCGTCCAATCGGGGTACCACGACGTCGGTGGCCAAGACTCTGAGGGCAAGTTTTCTTTTTCGTAATCGTGGACGCTCTCGCTCGAGAGCAGTTCGAGCGGTAGACCGCGAGTGGCCCCTGCGAGTTCGGCGGGCGTCATGAAAAACGAGAAGGTCTGCTGGGCGAATTCGCGCGCTGCGTTGGCTTCGTAATAGTTGTCGTGCGCGACGAACACGTTGGCGAGGAACTTGCCGCCGTCGGCGAGACTGCGAGCGGCAAGCTCGAGCAGCGCTCGCCACTCCTCCACTGATCGAAAATCCGAGACCACCTCAGAGACCACGATGAGTCCGTAATCGTTTCGAAGCAAACCTCGTGAACGAAAGACGTCCTCGCGGATGACGCGGATGGGCAGCGACTCGCTCGCTGCCGCGCCCTTCATGATTTCCGCGAATCGCGGTGTGAGTTCGACGGAATCGACCGGATGCCCGAGACGGGCGAGGGCGAGGGAGTTGCGTCCAGTGCCCGCGCCGATGTCGAGCACCGCGCAGCCTGAAGGGTTGCTGTTCTCGCGAGCAAGCGCCATGACCTTGGCATCGGGATGCGCGCCGAAGTACGGCGGTTTTCGCGTGTCGACCCAGCGTTCGTAGGTCGCCGAAAGATCCGGATGCTGCGGGGACACCGAGTATTTGAGCGGCGTCGCGGTATCTGCGGAGTAGGTCACCGTGATCGTCGATCGCTGAGATTTCGAGAACGCGATCTTCATCTGGTTGGCGAGCACAGCCCGCAGGTGCTTTCGTTCGGTGTCGTTCAACCGGCGTCCCACCGATGCGAAGATCTGATCGCAGCGCTCGACATAATCGTCGAGCATGTGCGGCACGGCGGGTAGTTTGATTTTCCCTTCGCAGCAAAGTCGACTTTCGAGACGCTGAGTCAGGGCTTTTTGTTGAATCTGAAGTGACATGTTGTCTTGGGTCCT
>CAZIRD010000070.1:0-14669 GCA_964541625.1 uncultured Acidibacter sp. | reverse complement strand
ACGCCCTCGGAAAGGTTGCGACCCTTGACGGAGATCTCGCGCACCGTCTGACCGGGATAGGCGGAGCCGATTTCGATCTTGATGCGCTCGGCGGTCACGTCGCCGATGAGGATGCCGTAGTTGCGGCGCACGTAGTTGGTGATCGCCTCATCGAAGCGGTCGCCACCGATGCGCGCCGACTGTGCATAGACGATGCCGTTCAAGGAAATGACCGCGACCTCGGAGGTGCCGCCGCCGATGTCGAGCACCATCGAGCCGCGCGCTTCCTGCACCGGCAGACCCGCGCCGACTGCCGCGGCCATCGGTTCGCTGACGATCGACACCGTGCGTGCGCCCGCGCCTTCGGCGGACTCGCGGATCGCGCGACGCTCGACCTGCGTCGAGCCGACCGGCACGCACACCAGCACGCGCGGCGAGGGTTTGAGCAGGCGGTTGTCGTGCACCTTCGCGATGAAGTACTGCAGCATCTTCTCGGTGAAGGTGAAGTCGGCGATGACGCCGTCCTTCATGGGACGCACTGCAGTGATGTTTCCCGGTGTGCGGCCGAGCATGTTCTTTGCTTCGGAACCCACGGCGACGATGACTTTGCCGCCGCGACTGAAGTCGTCCTGTACGGCGACCACCGATGGCTCGTTGAGCACGATGCCGCGATCGCGGACGTAGATGAGGGTGTTGGCTGTGCCGAGGTCGATCGAAATGTCGCTCGAAAAATAGCCGCGCAGACGCTTGAACATCGTGGGGGTGCCGAGGCTCGTGAACGGGGGGAGAGGGCTGGGGAAAAGGCTTGCAATCTAACAACCTGCGAGCCCTTCCACAAGGCAAGGATGATATGATCGCGCGCCCGGCGGCGAGCCGGTTTCCATGGATTTCCACCATGAGCCTCAGCCGAGAAACCATCGAAAACATCGCGCGCCTCGCGCGCCTCGAACTGACCGAAGCCGAGATCCCGGTTTACGTCGACTCGCTTTCCAAGATCTTCGCTTTCGTTGGCGAACTCGAGCGGGCGCCGACCAGCGGCATCGCACCGATGGCGCACCCCTTGCCCGGGCTGGCGCAGCGCCTGCGTGCCGACGTGGTGACCGAGAGCGATCGCCGCGATGAGTATCAACGCAACGCACCGCGGGTCGAGGCCGGCCTCTACCTCGTGCCGAAGGTGATCGAGTGAGCGCGCCGGCCGCCACGGTTGCGGACCTCGCGCGCGGACTTGCTGCCGGCGAGTTCTCGAGCGTCGAGCTCACCCGCGCCTACCTCGAGCGCATCGGCGCCGCACAACCGTCGCTGAACGCTTTCGTCACCGTCACGGCGGAGTCGGCGCTCGCCGCTGCCGCGGTGGCCGACGCCGCGCGGGCCGCCGGTCAGGCGGGTCCGCTGACGGGCGTGCCGCTCGCCCACAAGGACATCTTCTGCACCGAGGGGGTGCTCACCACCTGCGGCTCGAAGATGCTGGCCAACTTCGTCTCGCCGTATGACGCGACGGTGGTTGCGGGGCTGCGGGCCGCCGGCACCGTGATGCTCGGCAAGCTCAACATGGACGAGTTCGCGATGGGCTCGTCCAACGAGACCAGTTTCTTCGGTCCGGTGCGCAATCCCTGGGACACGGCGATGGTGCCCGGCGGTTCCTCGGGCGGCTCAGCCGCTGCGGTGGCTGCGCGGATCGTTCCGGCGGCGACCGCCACCGACACCGGCGGCTCGATCCGCCAGCCGGCGGCGCTCTGCGGCGTCACCGGCATCAAGCCGACCTACGGCCGCTGCAGCCGCTACGGCATGATCGCCTTCGCTTCCAGCCTGGATCAGGCGGGTCTCATCACGGTCAGCGCCGAGGATGCGGCGCTGCTGCTCGGGCCGATGTCGGGCTTCGATCCGCGCGACTCCACCAGCGTCGATTCCGCCGTTCCCGACTACCTCGCCACGCTTGGCGATCCGCTCTCCGGCCTGACCATCGGTCTGGTGCGCGAATTCTTCGACAAAGGTCTCGATGCCGCCTGCGAGCAGCGCATCCGCGAGGCGATCGCGGTCTACGAGAAGCTCGGCGCGAAGGTCCGCGAGGTCAGTTGCCCGAACCTGCCGCTCTCGGTACCCACGTACTACGTAGTGGCGCCGGCCGAGTGTTCGTCGAACCTCGCGCGTTTCGACGGCGTTCGCTTCGGGCATCGCTGCGAGTCGCCGAAGAACCTGCTCGATCTCTACTGCCGCTCGCGCGGCGAGGGCTTCGGCGCCGAGGTCAAGCGCCGCATCATGACCGGCACCTACGTACTCTCGGCGGGCTACTACGACGCGTACTACCTCAAGGCCCAGCAGGTCCGGCAACTGATCAGCGCCGACTTCGCGCGCGCGTTTACCGAGTGCGACCTGCTGCTCGGGCCGACTTCGCCGACGCCGGCGTTTCCCATTGGCGCCAAGTTCGACGACCCGATCACCATGTACCTCAACGACATCTACACCATCGGCGCCAACCTCGCCGGCTTGCCGGGCATGTCGATCCCCTGCGGATTCGTCGACGGCCTGCCGGTCGGCCTGCAGCTCGTTGGACCGCACTTTTCCGAGGCGCGCATGCTGAATGCCGCGCACCGCTACCAGCAGGAAACCGACTGGCACCTTCGCGTGCCGGCGGCGTTCGCCTGAGGATCCGCCATGGAATGGGAAACCGTCATCGGTCTCGAGATCCACGCGCAGCTTGCTACGCGCTCGAAGATCTTCTCGGCTTCGGCGACCGCCTACGGTGCGGCACCCAATACACAGGCGAACCTCGTCGACCTCGGCTACCCCGGCGTACTGCCGGTGCTGAATGCCGAAGCGGTGGGCATGGCGGTGCGCTTCGGGCTCGCTATCGGGGCCACTATCGCGCCGCACTCGGTATTTGCGCGCAAGAACTATTTCTATCCTGACCTGCCGAAGGGCTACCAGATCAGTCAGTACGAACTGCCGATCGTTGCCCGCGGCGCGCTCGACATCGTGCTCGAGGACGGTACGCGCAAGCGTGTCGGCATCACGCGCGCGCACCTCGAGGAGGACGCCGGCAAGTCCTTGCATGAAGGCCTGCCCGGCGTCAGCGGCATCGATCTCAATCGTGCCGGCACGCCGCTGATCGAGATTGTCAGCGAGCCCGACCTGCGCTCGGCGAAGGAAGCGGTCGCATACATGAAGAAAGTGCACACGCTGGTGCGCTACCTCGAGATCTGCGACGGCAACATGCAGGAAGGCTCCTTTCGCTGCGATGCCAACGTCTCGGTACGGCCGAAGGGCAGCGAGAAATTCGGCACCCGCGCCGAGATCAAGAACCTCAACTCTTTCCGCTTCGTCGAGAAAGCCATCAATTTCGAGGTCGCCCGCCAGATCGACCTGATCGAGGGTGGCGGTCGGGTCGTGCAGGAGACGCGGCTTTACGATCCGGACAAGGGCGAGACGCGCTCCATGCGCTCCAAGGAAGAGGCCAACGACTACCGTTACTTCCCGGACCCCGACCTGCTGCCGGTGGTGCTCGACGCGACCTTCATCGCGCAGGTCAAATCCGCTCTGCCGGAGTTGCCCGACGAAAAGGCGGCGCGCTTCGTGCGTGACTACGGGCTTTCCGAGTACGACGCCGGCGTGCTGACCGCGAGCCGCGAACTCGGCGCCTTCTACGAAGACGTCGTGCGCCGCGTTGGTCGCGATCCCAAGCTCTGCGCCAACTGGGTGATGGGCGATCTGGCCGCCTTCCTCAACAAGGACAACCTCGAGATCGGCCAGTCGCGGGTCGACTCGACCGCGCTCGCCGGCCTCGTGCTGCGTATTGCTGACGCCACCATCTCCGGCAAGATCGCCAAAGACGTCTTCGAGGCGATGTGGGCCTCGGGCGAGAGCGCCGATGCGATCATCGAGCAGAAAGGTCTGCGGCAAATCACCGACACCGGCGCCATCGAGCAGGCCATCGACGACGTCATGGCAAAGAATCCCGCTCAGCTCGCCGACTACCGTTCCGGCAAGGACAAGCTGTTCGGCTTCTTCGTCGGTCAGGTCATGAAGGCCACCGGCGGCAAGGCAAACCCGGCGCAACTCAACGAGCTTCTGAAGAAGAAGCTCGCTGGCTGACGCGACGCCGCCTGCGGGCAGCGCGAGCCATGTCACAACAAGACAGCAACGCGCCGGCGCGCCTCGATTTCGTGCAGCGTTTTGCGGTCGAGCGGCAACTCGTGCGCGGCCAGTTCGTGCGTCTCGGTCCTGCCTGGCTCGCGCTGCGCGAGCATGGCGACTACCCCGCGTCCGTCCGCCGCCTGCTCGGCGAGGCAGTCGCAGCCAGCGTGCTGCTTGCGTCCACCCTCAAGTTCCGCGGTGAACTCACGCTGCAGTTGCAGGGTGACGGTGCGGTGCGGCTGCTGGTCGCGCAGTGCACGCACGATTTCCGCGTCCGCGCCGTGGCCCGCTTCGACCGCGCGCGGGTGGAGGCTGCGGCGGACGAGTTCGCCGCGCTGGCCGGGCGGGGAACGCTGGTGGTCACGGTCGAGACCGATCGGCAGGCGTCGCGCTATCAGGGCATCGTTCCCATCAGCGGCGGGTCGCTCGCGGCTTCGCTCGAACACTATTTTGCGAGTTCGGAGCAGTTGCCGACCGGCATCGTACTTGGTGCGGACGACTATGGCGCAGCCGGCTTGCTGGTGCAGCGGATGCCGGATCATGGCGGCATCATCGCCGCGGCGGGCGAGGTCGAACGTGGCGAAGAAATTGATCGCAAACTCCTCGCTGACCGCACCTTCGAGTCCGCGCGTACGGTGATCGGCGATGTGCAGCGTGACGAACTGCTCGCCCGACCGGCCGAGGAACTCATGCGGCGCAGTTTCGCCGGACTCGACCTGCGTGTACACGACTCGCATCCGGTGGGGTTCCGCTGCCGCTGCAGCGCCGTGCGGGTCTCCGGGATGCTGCGCTCCCTCGGCGCTGCGGAGATCGAGTCCATCATCACCGAACAGGGCGCAGTCACCGTGACCTGCGAGTTCTGCCACAAGCCCTGGCGGTTCGACTCGGTGGACGTGTCACGGCTGTTCGGCGCGCCGGTCGACCAGTTGCCCGGTTCCGACGCCATCAACTAGGAATTCACCACGATCAGGAATTCCCCACGATTGGCGGCACTCAGCAGCCGTCAGGGGCGGTGTTCGCTCGCGAGGTACTCCTCGCTTTGCATCTCGATCAGCCGGCTCGCGGTGCGCTCGAACTCGAAACGCAGGCGCTCGCCGCGGTAGAGCTGTGTCGGTGCCGCAGCCGCCGACAGCACGAGTTTCACCCGGCGGTCGTAGAACTCGTCGACCAGCGCGATGAACCGCCGCGCGGCATCCTCGTCGCGGGTGCCGAAAACCGGCACGCCCGAGAGCAGCACGCTCTGGAACTCGCGCGCGATGCCGACATAGTCGTTCTGGCTGCGCGGGCCCTCGCAGACCGCCCGGAAGTCGAACCAGACGACGTTGTCACAGACCCGAACCACCGCGATCTGCCGACCCTCGATTTCGATCGTGCCGTCGGTGCTGCCGAGGCCGTCGGCGAGATCCTCGAAGATTTCCGTCAGTGCTGCCGCGGCGTGCTCGGACTCGCTCTGCAGGTAAATCGGCTTGCGGGTCAGGTGACGCAGCCGATAGTCGGTGCTGCCGTCGACGCAGACGATTTCGCAGTGCCGCTCAAGCAGTGCAATCGCCGGCAGGAACCGCTGTCGCTGCAGCCCGTCGCGGTAGAGGGCGACGGGCGGCAGGTTGGAGGTGAAGACCAGCGTGACGCCGCGATCCACGAGGTGCGTAAAGAGACCGCCGAGCAGCATGGCATCGGCGATATCGCTGACGAACAGTTCGTCGAGGCAGATCACCCGCGCCTCGGCAGCGAGGTCGGCGGCCACTGCAGCCAGCGGATCAACCTCGTCGCGGTGCCGCGCGAGCGCTTCGTGCACGCCCTGCATGAAGCGGTGGAAATGGCTGCGGCGCTTCGACTGGAAGGGCAGGCTGTCGAAGAAGAGATCCATCATCCATGTCTTGCCGCGACCGACGCTACCCCAAAGATATACGCCGCGCACCGCGGCGCCATGGCCGGCGGCGGCCGAGAAGCGGCGCATCAGCCGCGCCACCAGCGAGACCTTTTCCGCACGAACCAGCGCCTCACGCAGCCGCTCGAGATGCAGGATGGCGGTGCGCTGCGCCGGATCGTCGGTGAAACCGTGTGCGGCGAGGGTCGAGGCGTAACGCAGCGCCAGCGCGCCCGGCGTCGTCTCGCTCAACTGCGCAACTCCGGCAGATCGCGAAAATGCGCGAGAGCCGCCGGGTTGGCGAGCGCATCGGTGTTGGTCACCGGCAGGCCGTGCACCACGTTGCGCACCGCAAGTTCGACGATCTTGCCGCTGATGGTGCGGGGAATCTCCGCGACGGCAACGATGCGCGCCGGCACGTGCCGTGGCGTGGTGTTGGCGCGGATGGTGTCGCGGATTCGACGCTGCAGCGCCTCATCGAGCGCCACGCCTTCGCGCAGTCTGACGAACAGTACGACGCGTACGTCCCCCTGCCAGTCCTGGCCAATGCACAGCGACTCGAGCACTTCCGGCAGGGTTTCGACCTGACGATAGATCTCTGCTGTGCCGATGCGGATCCCGCCGGGATTAAGCACGGCGTCCGACCGGCCGAGGATCATGAAGCCGCCGTGAGCCGTGCGCTGCGCGTAGTCACCGTGATGCCAGATGCCGGGGAAGCGCTCGAAGTAGGCCTTGCGGTAGCGCGAACCGTCGGTGTCACCCCAGAAACCGATCGGCATGGAGGGAAAACTGCGTCGGCAGACGAGCTCGCCTTTTTCGCCAGCCGGCAGCGACCGCGCCGCATCATCGACCACGTCCACCGCCATGCCGAGCCCCGCGCACTGCAGCTCGCCGCGATACACGGCACCGAGCGGATTGGCCATGCAGAAACTGGAGATGATGTCGGTACCGCCGGAGATCGAGGCGAGCTGTACATCGGCCTTGATGTCGCGATAGACGAAATCGTACTGCTCGGGTGCAAGGGGCGAGCCGGTGGAAATCAGCGTGCGCAGCGCGGGCAGTTGCACGCGCTCGCGTGGTCGATAGCCGGCCTTGTCGAGCGCAGCGAGATACTTGGGGCTCGTACCGAAGATGCTGATGTGCTCGACCTCGGCCATGCGCCAGAGCACGCCCTCGTCGGGATGGAAGGGCGAGCCGTCATAGAGCATCAGTGTTGCGCCGACGGCGAGGCCGCTCGCCAGCCAGTTCCACATCATCCATCCGCAGGTCGTGAAAAAAAACAGGCGGTCATTGCGACGCAGATCGACGTGCAGTTGGTGTTCTTTGAGGTGCTGCAGCAGCGTACCGCCGGCGCCGTGAACGATGCACTTCGGCTTGCCGGTGGTGCCGGAGGAATACATCACGAACAGCGGATGGTCGAAGGGCTGGCGGACAAAGGTCGGTTTCGCACCGGGCGTGCCGAAGCGGTCCCAGACCTGCACCGTGCGCGGCCCGGCGGTTTGCAACCGGCCGAGATCGGGCTCGGCGGCGACATAGGGCACGACCACCACGCTGCTGACCGAGGGAAGCTGCGCGAGGACGCCGGCAATCGGGCCCAGCGAGTCCAGCGTCTTGCCGCCGTAGAAATAACCGTCGGCCGTGATGATGACTTTCGGCGAGATCTGGCCGAAGCGATCGAGCACGCCGGCAATGCCGAAATCCGGTGAGCACGACGACCAGATCGCCCCGAGGCTGGTCGTGGCCAGCATGGCGATGATCGTTTCGGGCAGGTTCGGCATGAAGCCGGCGACGCGATCGCCTGCCGTGACCCCGGCGTCCCGCAGTCCTGCCGCCACGCGGCCCGTTTCGGCGGCGAGCTGTCGGTACGAGAGCGTGCGGCGCTGACCGCGTTCGTTGTGGAACACCAGCGCGGGATGATCGTCGCGGTAGTGCAGCAGGTTTTCCGCGAAGTTGAGTCGCGCCCCAGGGAACCAGCGCGCGCCCGGCATGCGCTCGCCGTCGAGCAGCACCGGTGCATCTGCCCAGTCCGCCTTGACGTCCGCGAAGTGCGCGATTTCGAACCAGAAGGCGTCAGCCTGCTCGATCGACCAGCGATGCAGTGCCTCGTAGCCTGCGAAGTGCAGGTTGCGCCGCGCTGCCAGGCAGTCGATGAAGCGCGCGAGGTTGCTGGCGCGTCGCCGCTCCTCGCCCGGTGTCCACAGCGGCTGGTCGGTCACGCGCGCTGCGCCTCAGAGCGACTGGTAGATCGGACCGGAGCCGCCTTCCGGTGTGGTCCAGTCGATGATCTGGTAAGGATCCTTGATGTCGCAGGCCTTGCAGTGGACGCAGTTGGCTGCGTTGATCTGCAGTCGCTTGCCGCCATTGCCGTCATCAACCATTTCATAGACGTTGGCCGGACAGAAGTTCTGGCAGGGATTGCCGAACTCGGTGGCGCAGCGCGTCACGCAGATGTCCGGGTCACGGACCTTGAGGTGTACCGGCTGGTTCTCCTCATGGGAGTTGTTGGCAAAGAATACCGCTGCAAGCCGGTCGCGCGGCGGCAGGCTACGGTCGATCCAGCCGCGATCCGGCGACTCGAACTCGTCGAGCCGCTGCGTCTCTGCATAAGCCGCGGTATTGCGCAGCGTCCAGGGCGTGCGGCCGCCGGTGGCCGTCTCGAGGGCGCCGTTGGCGAGCGCGAACCAGAGACCGCGCTTGAACCCCGGCTTGATGTTGCGCACCGATTTCAGCTCCTGCCCGCCTGCCGACGCGCGATAGCGCGCATCGAAACCGGTGGTGGCACAGTCGTGCTCGGCGAGGTGCTCTGCGGCCAGCATGCCGCAGCGGATCGCTTGGTGGATCCCCTTGATCTTGGCGACGTTCAGCGTACCGGCGGAATCGCCGACCAGCAGTGCGCCGGGCATCTCCATTTTCGGCAGTGATTGCCAGCCACCCGCAGCGATGGTTCGCGCGCCCGCGGCAACGATCTCGCCGCCCTCGAGCAGCGGCTTGATGCTCGGGTGGTGCTTGAACTGCTGGAAGGCCTCGAACGGCTTGAGCCGCGGATCGCGGTAGTCGAGCCCTACCACGTAGCCCACGTAAACGCGGTTGTTGTCGAGGTGGTAGAGGAAGCTGCCGCCATAGGTGCGCGAATCGAGCGGCCAGCCGATGCTGTGCTGGATCAGTCCCGGTTCGACGCGACCTGCCGGCAACTGCCACAATTCTTTGAAGCCGAGACCATAGGTCTGCGGGTCGCAGTCGGCATCGAGGCGGTAGCGCGCGATCAACTGCTTGCTGACACTGCCGCGACAACCTTCTGCCAGCACGGTGACGCGGGCGCGCACCTCGGGGCCTGGTGCGAAGTTGGCGCCGGGCTCACCCGATTTCTCGATGCCCATGTCGCCGATCTGCACGCCGGCGACGCTGCCGTCGTCGTTGAAGAGCGGCTTTGCCGCCGCAAAGCCCGGGAACACATCGACGCCGAGTTCCTCGGCCTTGGCAGCGAGCTGCGGCGTGAGCAGGCCGAGCGAGACGATGAAATTGCCGACGTTGTGCTGCTGCGGCGGCACCGGCAGGCGGATCCGCCCGCTGCGTGTCAGCAGCGAGAACTCGTCGCGCTTCGCCGGGATGCAGATGCCGGGCGGCTGCTCGCGCCAGCCCGGCAGCAAAGCATCGAGCGGCCCGGGCTCGAGCACGGCGCCGGAGAGCGCCTGGGCGCCGATCGCCGAGGCTTTTTCGAGTACGCAGACCGTCAACTCGGGACGAACCTGCTTGAGGCGCACGGCACAGGCCAGGCCGGCCGGCCCGCCGCCGACGATGAGTACGTCGTACTCCATGACATCACGTTCGATCTGCTCGCTCATCGTCAGGCCCTCTCGATGGCAATCGCCGTGGCTTCACCGCCGCCGATGCACAGCGCGGCAACTCCGCGCCGCAGCCCGCGCAGGGCAAGCGCGTGTGCCAGCGTGGCAATGATTCGCGCGCCGGTCGCGCCGATGGGGTGGCCGAGCGCGCAGGCACCGCCGTTGACGTTGAGCCGCGCGGCATCGATACCGATGTCGCGTGCCGCAGCCATGCTCACCGCTGCGAAGGCTTCGTTGACCTCGAAGAGATCGACGTCATCGGCCCGCCAGCCGGTGCGTTCAAGCAGCTTGCGGATCGCGCCGACCGGCGCCGTGGTGAACCACTCCGGTTCCTGCGCGTGGCTCGTCTGTGCAACGACGCGGGCGAGCGGCTCGAGGCCGCGGCTGGACGCGTAGCCCGCAGTGGCGAGCACCACGGCTGCGGCACCGTCGGCAATCGAGGACGAACTGGCTGCGGTCACCGTGCCCTCCTTGCGGAAGGCCGGCTTCAACTGCGGGATTTTCGCGAGGTCGCAGGTGAACGGCGTCTCGTCGCGCGTGATCACCGCCTCGCCCTTGCGGCCCTTGACCGTGACCGGTACGAGTTCCGCAGCAAAGGCGTCCGCCTCGACGGCGGCGAGTGCGCGCTGCACGGAGCGCGCCGCGAACTCGTCCTGCTCGGCGCGACTGAAGCCATAGCGACCCGCCGTGTTCTCGGCAAACGCGCCCATCATCTGTCCGTCCCAAGGGCTTTGCAGACCGTCGGTGAACATGTGATCGAGCAGTTCGCCATGTCCCATGCGGTAACCGCCGCGGGCCTTGGGCAGCAGGTAGGGCGCATTGGTCATGGACTCAAGGCCACCGGCGAGCATCACCTGCGCCTCGCCCGCGCGCAGTTGCTCGACGGCCATCATCACGGCCTTCATTCCCGAACCGCACATCTTGTTGATGGTGGTTGCGGGAACCGACCGGGGGACGCCGGCCAGGATGGCGGCCTGGCGCGCGGGCGCCTGACCAAGACCCGCCGGCAACACGCAGCCCATGATGACTTCGTCGATGTCGGTGGCGGCGACGCCTGCCGATTGCAGCGCGCCCGCCATGGCGGCAGCGCCGAGTTGCGGTGCGGTGGCAGGCGCGAGCGCCCCCTGGAAAGCGCCGATGGGCGTGCGGCGGGCGGCGAGCAGGACGATCGATTCGGTCATGGGCAATCCCGGTGCAGAGGGCGGTTCGGAGTGGGTGGCGAGGACAGCCTGAAAGTTTATGCGAATCCGCCGCGGTCGGGTTCGTCGAGGTGGGCGAGGATCGCGGCGCGGGTGGCGTCGCGCAGCAGCCTTGCGGCCGCGTCGGCGTCGAGGTCAACGGGCGCCGTGATCGGCGGCAGCAACTCGACCTCGATTACTCCGGGACGCGGAAAGAACCGCGGGCTGGGCAGGATGCGGCGGGTACCGCGAATCACGCAGGGCAGCACCGGGCAGCCGGCATGGGCGGCGCTTTTGAAAGCCCCGCTGTGGAACTTGAGGAGGCCCGGCTCGCCAACGAAAGTGCCCTCGGGAAAGAACAGCAAGGACTGCCCGGAGGCGGCCGTGCGCAGCACGCGCCGCGCATCAAGCGAACCCTTGTGACGATTGAAGCGTTCGACGAACTCGGTGCCGAGGCGGCGCAGCAGCAGGCCGGCGAGCGGCACGTCGGCCATCTCGCGCTTGACCACGTACGCATAGTTCTCGGGCAGCACGGCCTTGATGACCACTGCGTCGATATAGCTCGCATGATTGGCAGCCACCACGCATTGCCCGTCCGGCAGGTTGCGCGTGCCGCTGACCACGAGATGCATGAAGGTCGCGCGCAGCACGAGGCGGGAGGCAACGCCGGCGACATGCCGCCGGCGGTCCATGCCGGGCACGAGCAACAACAGCAGCAGCGTGACGAGTCCGATCAGCAGCAAGACCAGCCAGGCATAAGAGCCATAGGCCACGCGGCCGAGCAGGGCGGGCAGGCTTTCGTGGGGCAGGTGGGTGCGGTCTGACATCGTCGGTGGATTTTGCGGGGCGCGGTATCCTTGGGTCTGCCGTGAGCGAAAGTCAACGCACCGAGACCGAAGCCGATCTGGCCCCCGCGCCGGCGCTGCTGCGTTTCCTTGATGTCATCTGGATGGAACGCGGGCTCGCGGCCAACACACTCGCCGCCTATCGCGCCGATCTGCTGGGACTGCAGCGCTGGCTGTCGGCGCGCGGCACCGTGCTCGCTGCCGCCAGTCGCACCGATCTGCTCGAGTTCATGGCGCAGCGCGTCGCCCTGGGCGCAAGGCCGCGGTCGACGGCGCGGCAGTTGTCGGCGTTCCGGCGCTTCTTCCGCCAGCAGGTTCGCGACGGCAGTCGGCGCGACGATCCCACCGCGGAGATCGCCATGCCGCGCACCGGCCGTTCACTGCCGAAATCCCTCAGCGAGCAGGACGTCGAGCGGCTGTTGGCTGCACCGCCGGTGGCCGACGCGCTCGGCTGTCGCGATCGCACCATGCTCGAGGTTTTGTACGCCACCGGACTGCGGGTTTCGGAGCTCGTGCAACTGCGTCATGCACAGGTGAACCTCAATCAGGGTGTCGTGCGCGTGGTCGGCAAGGGCAAGCGCGAGCGACTGGTGCCGCTGGGCGCCGAGGCCATCGACTGGCTGCGCCGCTTCGAGCAGGGTGCGCGCCGCGACATCCTCGGTGAGCGGCAGACGGATCACCTGTTCCCGACGCGCCGCGGCACGGCGATGACCCGCCAGGCGTTCTGGAATTTGATCAAGCGCCACGCGCAGCTGGCCGGCATCGACAAGCCACTCTCGCCGCACACCCTGCGCCACGCCTTCGCGACCCATCTGCTGAACCATGGCGCCGACCTGCGTGTGGTGCAGATGCTGCTCGGCCACAGCGACCTGTCGACGACCCAGATCTACACCCACGTGGCCCGCGAACGCCTCAAGTCGCTGCATGCGGCGCACCACCCGCGGGGCTGAGCGCGCTGTGGAGTAGGGTGCCTCTGCTAGACTAGCCCCATGAAAACCCTTGCTTTCGCGACTCTATGCGCGGCCTTGCTGCTGGCGCCCGTCGGTCTCGCACAAACGAAACCGGCGGCGGCAGCCGGTGGCGCTGCGGCCAGCGGCGCCGCTGCGGCCGACCCGCGCAATGAACTCGTCAAGCGGCTGCCGGGCAGCCGGCTCGAGGACTTCCGGCCCTCGCCGATCACCGGCATCTACGAGTACGCGCGCGGCTCGGACATCCTCTACGTCAGTGCCGACGGCCGCTTTGCCATCGCCGGCGATCTTTACGACGTCGCCAACGAATCCAACCTCAGTGACAAGCGTCGTCGCGAGGCGCGGCTCGCGCTCATCGGCAAGGTCCCCGAGAACCAGATGGTCATCTTTGGCCCGCGCGAGGCGAAGCACACGGTCACGGTGTTCACCGACGTCGACTGCGGCTATTGCCGCAAGCTGCACTCGGAGATCGCCAAGTACAACCAGCTCGGCATTCGCGTGCGTTACCTGTTCTATCCGCGCGAAGGCCCGAACTCCGAGTCCTGGGACAAGGCGGTCGCGGTGTGGTGTTCGCCGAATCGCAACGAGGCGCTGACCCGGGCGAAGAAGGGCGAGAAGCTTGCGGCGCCGAAATGCGCTGCGAACCCGGTCGCCAAGGACTACGAGCTCGGTCAGGAAGTGGGGTTGCGCGGCACGCCGGCGATCATCACGGCCGATGGCGACATGCTGCCCGGCTACCTGTCGCCGGACATGTTGCTGAAAAGGCTGGAGCCGAAAGGCTAAGCGACTTACGCGGAGTCGATCGGTTCTGCCGAGAACCGAACGACTCGATCAGCGTTCGAGCAGTGCGGTCTTGCCCGGCTTGCCTTCCCACTCCTTGGCGTCGGCCGGTGGTTCGCCCTTTTCGGTGATGACCGGCCACTTGCGGGCGAGCTCGGCATTCAGCGCCTTGAACTGCTGCTGGTCAGCGGGCACTTCATCTTCCGAATAGATGGCCTCGACCGGACACTCGGGCTCGCACAGCGTGCAGTCGATGCACTCGTCCGGGTCGATGACGAGGAAGTTCGGACCTTCGTGGAAACAGTCGACGGGGCAGACCTCGACGCAGTCCATGTATTTGCACTTGATGCAGTTTTCGGTGACGACGAAGGTCATGATCTTCCCCGCAAAAACGATGGCTTGAACTTTATCGCGGCGGCCTGCGGCCTGCCAGAGTCAGGTCGAACGTTGACCACCCGTTGACGAAGGCGAGGCCAGCGGGCGGCGATCGAACTCGGTGAAGTGGTGCTCCTCGACCCCCTTCGCGCGGTCCTCGAAGTAGCGGCGCAACGCAAACTCGGTGCTCGGAAAGGCAATGTCGACCCAGGGAATGTCGCGCTCGTCGACGAGGTGCGCCTCGAGGCTCTCGACGCCGGCACCGAACTGCGGCGAGCGCATCCGCGCACGGAAAAACACATGTACCTGGTGCGCGTGCAGGATATGCACCACCGCGAGCAGCGAGCCGATCTCGACGTCGGCGAGCGCTTCCTCGTAGGACTCGCGCGCGGCCGCCTGCTGCAGCGTTTCGTTGTTTTCCATGAACCCGGCGGGAAAGGTCCAGTAGCCGAGCCGCGGCTCGATGGCGCGCCGGCAAAGCAGGATCCTGCCATCAGCCGCTTCCGGCACGCAGCCGACCACGAGCTTCGGATTCTCGTAGTGCACGGTGTGGCATGCCGGGCACACATGCCGCGGCAGATGCTCGCCTTCGGGGATACGCACCACGACCGCGGTGCCACAGTTGCTGCAGTAGTTCATTGAGATTGGGGCGTGGTGCCGGGAGAGGGAATCGAACCCACACTCTGTCGCCAGAACCGGATTTT